>CAZYAW010000031.1:0-6499 GCA_964646045.1 uncultured Victivallales bacterium
ATAGAAGCGTGGCGGCTTGGCCGGAAACTTGCGAGAAAAGCGCTCAAGATGTCTTGAAAACCGTGAACTGTGAACCGAGAACCGTGAACGGCTACCGAAAAACAGAACGAGAAGTACGACGAGGAGACAGGATGAAGACGGTTCATATGATCGGCAATGCGCACCTGGACCCGGTCTGGCTGTGGCGTCGCGAGGAAGGGCTGGATGCCGTCCTGGCTACGGCGCGCAGCGCGTGCGACCGTTTGGACGAGTTCTCCGAGTTCGTTTTCACGTGCAGCGCCTCGTGGATGCACGAGCGCATCGAGACCGTGGATCCGGCGCTGTTCGAGCGGGTGCGCGCGCATGTCGCGGCGGGCCGCTGGCGGATCGCGGGCGGAATGCTGATCGAGCCCGACTGCAATTTGCCGTCGGCGGAATCGTTCCGCAGACAGTTGCGCGCGGGACAGACGTTTTTCAGTCAGCGCTTCGGCCAGACCGCGACGGTGGGCTACAATCTCGACTCTTTCGGACACGGCGCCTACCTGCCGCGTTTCCTGCGCGAAGCGGGCATCGACTCTTACGTCTTCATGCGGCCCGACCCCCGCGAAAAGACTCTGCCGGCCAATTTGTTCACGTGGCGCAGCCCGGACGGCGCCGCCGTGACGGCTTTCCGTCTGCCCTGGCCCTACGCCACCCGTCCTGCGGAAATCGGCGAGAACGTGGAACGCGCCCTGGCGCATACGTCCGCCGCCGTCGAACACACCATGTGCTTTTTCGGCGTCGGCGATCATGGCGGCGGGCCGACGCAAGAGCAGATTCGCTGGATCATGGCGCATCGCGACCGGTGGCCGGGAGCGCGTCTGGTGTTCAGTCATCCGCGCGCCTTTTTCGACGCCGTCGCGGAGACAGGCGCGGAATGGCCGACCGTGGAGGGCGAGCTTCAGCATCACGCCATCGGCTGCTACAGCGTGGAACGTCGCATCAAAACCGCCATGCGGCGCGCCGAAGCGCGCCTCGATCAGGCGCAGCGAATCATAACCCTGCCGACTTCCGCCGATCCCGCACACGCCGCCGTTCTGGAAACCGCCTGGCACGATGTTCTGTTCAATCAGTTTCACGACATTCTGGGCGGCACGTCGCTGGAGGACGCCAGTCGGCTCGCGGCGGCCGAGCTGGAAGCGGCCGCCGGAACGGGACTGCGCATTGCGACGGAAGCGAGTCGCCGCGCCGCGCGCAACCGCGCCACGCCCGGCGTCCACCGGATTGCGGCGCTGAATGCCGCCGACGAACCGTTTGAGGGCTTGCTCCTGCACGAACCGTGGCTCGATATGCAAGGCGAACAACTCGCCTATGCGCTGCATGACGAGACGGGCCGGCCCGTCCCGATGCAGCTTACGGACGGCGAGGCGATGGTCCGGGGATCGAACGCGGCTCTGATGCGCTTGTCCGTGCCGGCGCGGAGCGCGCGCTGGCTTGTTCTGACACCCGGCGCGGCGGCGGACCGACCGTCGGTCGCGAACCCCGCGCGCGCCGCCGACGGTTGGTTGCGCAATGAAACGGCGCAGGCGCGTTTCGAAAAATCAGGCCTGGCTTTCGGCCGCTGGAACCTGCGACTGGAACTGATGGACGACCCCACCGATACGTGGTCGCATGCGGCGGCCAATCGATTTTCCGGAGCCAAGATCAAAGACGTCCCGTGGCAGGCGCCGCTGACAGTCGAAGACGGCCCGCTACGGGCCACCCTGCTGGCGCGGGGGGCGGAGACGACGCCGACCGCGTGGTGCCGGGCTTCTCTGTATGCCGGTTCGTCGCGATTACGCTTGCGCCTGACCGTGACATGGACGGAAATTCGCCGCCTGCTCCGACTGCGCGTAGAAGCGCCGGGGCCGATTTCGGCGCGGACCGACCTGGTCTCCGGCGGCCCCTTGCGGCGCGCTACGGACGCACTCGAATATCCGCTGGGCGGCGGCTTGCTGATCGAGGCGGCCGGCGAGCGCCTGGGCCTCGTGGCCCCCGAGGTGTTCTCGGCGAGTGTCGACACCCGTTCCGTCATGCTCACGCTCCTGCGCAGCCCCTACGTCGCGCATCACGATCCGGCTGCGGCCGGGATACCGGGCGACGCTCCGATCTGCGATCATGGCACGCACGTTTTCGAAATCGAATTTTTAACGGGGGAGGAGGCCGGCCTTGCCGGCATGGCGCGCCGCGCGCGCGAAATGACGGCTCCGCCGCTCGTGTGGGATTTGACGGGTTGAAAAGAAGCGCCGATCCCCGGGCGCTGTCGCCGGGACCGCGGCCATTCTCATGATGGCGCCGGTCGGGTTGATTGGATCGGCAGGCGCACGGCGCCGGCCGTACTTCTCCCGTGCCAACGGCCGGAAACGGCGAGCGTGGCGGTTCCGCGGCGAATACCGCCGCCGAAATCGCAATGCCGCTTGACAAGGGCCGGGCAAGACTTCAGTATCCCGGTTTCGCGTCGTACAAAAAAGGTAACGGCTCGGTAGACTCACGGTGTACGCTGAATTCGCAGCGGAAAGCAGGTCGGGCATTCCTGCCCGACCCCGAGGCGTTGGAGGGTCAGCCAGGAATGGCCGACTTACCGAGGCTTCCTGAGCCGTTACCAAAAAAGACAGGAAGGGACCAAATTATGGCGGACAGCATAGACGAACTGGTGGCGAAGGCGAGAGAGGCGCAAAAGTCCATCGAATACTGGCCCCAGGACAAGGTGGACATGATGGTGGCGGCGGTCGGATGGGAATTGTACAAGGAAGAGAATGCCGTACAGTGCGCCGAGTCGGCCGTCCGGGAAACCAAAATGGGCGTTTACGAGGACAAGTTGCTCAAGCACCGCAAGAAGACACTGGGCACGCTGCGCGACTTGCAGGGAGTTAAAACGGTCGGCGTGATCGAGACGGACGAAGCCAGAGGGCTGATGAAGGTGGCCAAGCCCGTCGGAGTCGTGGCGGCCATCACGCCGGTGACCAATCCCACCTCCACGCCGGCCGGCAACGGCCTGGCCATTCTCAAGACGCGCAATGCCGTGATTTTCGGCGCGCACCTGTTCGCGCGCAAGACGTCGGGACTGGCCGTCAAGTTCATGCGGGCCGGCCTGGAAAAAGTCGGCGCGCCCGTCGACCTGGTCCAGGAGCTGCCCAAGCCCACTAAGGAACGCATTCAGGAACTGATGGCGGCGGCCGATCTGGTCGTGGCGACCGGTTCCGGCGCCTTGGTCAAGGCCGCCTATTCCAGCGGAACGCCGGCCTACGGCGTCGGGGCGGGCAACGCGGTGTGCGTCGTGGACGAAACCGCCGACCTGGCGGACGCCGCCAGGAAGATCTTTCTCAGCAAGACGTTCGATAACGCCACATCCTGTTCCAGCGAAAACTCGGTGGCGATGCAGGCGGACGTGCGGGACCGCATGGTCGAGGCGCTGCAGGCGCAGGGCGGCTACCTGTGTACGGCGGAAGACAAGGCCGCGCTGAGAACGACCCTGTGGCCGGACGGCGCAACGCTCAGCCCGAAAGTCGTGGCGCAGTCGGCGACGCGCATTGCCGAAATGGCCGGCTTAACGGTTCCGGAAGCAACACGGTTTCTTATGGTGTCCGGCGCGCAGCCGCTGGAAAGCGATTTGTTCGCGCGCGAAAAGCTCTCCCCGGTGGTCGCCTTGTGGTCTTACGAGGCCTTCGACGAAGCCGTCGAACTGGTGGAACGCATCACGCGCCTGTGCGGATACGGCCATTCCTGCGGCCTTCACAGCGACAACTCGGAACACATCATGGAATTGGCCATGAAGTCGCATGTCAGCCGCATCCTGGTGCGCCAGCCGCAATGCTACGGCAACAGCGGCAACTACGACAACGGCATGCCGTTTACCATGACGCTCGGTTGCGGTACGTGGGGCGGCAACATCACGACGGAAAACATCACCTGGAAACATTTTCTGAACACGACCTGGGTCTCCAGGCCCATCGAGCCGGTCGTACCCGACGAAAACCGTGTTTTCGGCGACTATTGGAACCAATTTGGCCAGTGATCGAATTCGCGCAGGAACAGGAGAATCGCCATGGACGCAAAACAACGATACGATGAATACATGATAACCGGCATGGTGGCGGGCTTCGAGCCGATCGAGGTGCAAAAAGCGGCCGGCTGCACCATGACCGGAGCCGACGGACGGGACTATCTGGACTGCTTCAGCGGAATTTCCGTGTGCAATGCCGGGCACGGGCATCCGAAGGTGCTGGCCGCGGCCCGCGAGCAGATGGAACAACTGGTCCATTGCTGCACATACGTTTACTACAATCCGCGCGCGGCCGAGCTGGCGGAGATGCTGGCGAAGATCGCGCCGGGCCGCCTGCAAAAATCGTTCTTGTGCAATAGCGGCGCCGAAGCCGTCGAAGGCGCCTTGCGACTGGCCAAGCAGCACACCAGGCGCAAGGAAATCGTGTGTCTGGCCATGAGCTTCCACGGCCGCACGGCGGCGACGCTGTCGGTGACGGGCAATCGCGGCCGCAAGAAAGGCAGTGGACCCTATCTGTCGGGCGTCGCCTACGCGCCGGCGCCCTACTGCTATCGCTGCCCGTTCCAGCTTAAGCATCCCGAGTGCGGCATGGCCTGCGCCGAACATCTGGATTACGTCCTGAAATACCAGACCTCCGGCGACGTGGCGGCGTTTCTGGCCGAACCCGTTATGGGCGAAGGCGGCATCATTGTGCCGCCGCCGGACTATTTCCAGATCGCGGTGGACCTGGCCCGCAAGGACGGCGCGGTTTTCATTTGCGACGAAGTGCAAAGCGGATTCGGACGCACAGGCCGGATGTTCGCCATCGAGCGCTACGGTGTCGAGCCGGAGATACTCTGCATGGCCAAGGGGATCGCCGACGGGTTTCCGCTGGGCAACTTCATTGCCGCACCCGAATTGGCCGACGCCTTCACGCCGGGCGATCATTTGTCCACGTTCGGCGGAAACCCGGTCTGCTGCGCGGCGGCCATGGCCAATATCGGCGTCATGCGGGACGAAGATCTGCCGGGAGCGGCGGAGACGCGCGGGCGGCAGTTCATGGACGGTTTGAACGCGCTCAAGGAGCGTTGCGCGCTGATCGGCGATGTTCGCGGCCGGGGCCTGATGATCGGAATCGAACTGGTCAAGGACGCCGACAAGACGCCGGCCGCCGCGGAGGCGAAAGCCGTTCGCGCCCGATGCCGCGAACAGGGCGTTCTGGTGGGACTGGGCGGCGTACTGGCCAACGTCATCCGCCTGCAGCCGCCGTTGGTCGTCTCCGAAGAGGAAACCGCGCGCGTTCTGGCTGTCCTCGAAAAAGTCTTGACCGAAATCGCCGACTAAGGGCCCGCGTAAAAATAAGTTTGCAGATTTGGGCGTAGGCGCACGCCCGGCAAGGCGCGAAAACGCAGGAATATCCCGATATTTCGAGTTTTCGCAACGCAGCCGGGCGGGATGCATCTGCGTCCAGAATGTGAAGTTATTAAGGTGGACGCGACGGAGCGCGTCCCTCCATGTCGGACAACAGCGGCGATTCAACGTTTTGGAGGGTCGCGCTTCGTCGCGACCGCACACCATGCGGCCAAAACGAGAATTGCTGAATTGTCGGAACACTTACAAAAAAAAAAAGAGGTTGACAGATTTCCCGAAACATTCTATCTTCACCCCGTTTTTTGGAGTACCAGCTTCATCTGTACGGAGGCATGTCATGAGGGATTTACTTGTCAAGGCTCTCGAGGCTCTTTTCACAACCGCGACGCGGGTTGGCAGACGCGGCGGCCGGCCGCGTTTGAGCGAGGCGGCACGCCTCGTCTGCTCTTGGGCGCGCCCCGATACGCGGGTGGTTGCCGGAGCCGCGCTGGTCGTGTTCGCGACCGGCGCGGGGGCGGTCAGAGGGCAGTCGCTGCCGGAGCAGGGCTTTACCAACCGCGTGACGATCACGATCGCGGCGAGCGACATCGACGCCGATCTGACGGACTGGACGCTGCTGTTCGATCAGTCGTTCTCTACCGTGCTGACGAACGACAACGGGCCGTTGCACCCGAGCGGATCGCGTTCCTCGAAGAACGGGGGCGGCGACGTGCGGTTTTCGAGCGACCCGGCCGGCACGAACCGCCTGGCCTGCGACATCCGCCAGTGGAACACGAGCGATACGGCAGCAGACCGGAAGTGCGAAGTGGCGGTCAAGGTGCCGGCCGTCTCGAGCAGCCTGGACACGACGATCTATCTGTGGTGGGAGCACGCCTCCAGCGCCGGTAACCAGCCCGCCGCCGACGAGGCCTACGGACAGTACGCGGCCTACGACGACCACTACGTCGCCGTCTATCCCATGGGCTACGACGAGACGGCCGGCGGGGCCTCCTGCCTCGACCGCACGTCCCATACCAACCACGCCACACCGGCCAATACGAATCTGGACTGGTCGGTGGCCGGCCCGGTCGGCCGGGCGTCCCGGCTGCGCGACGGCTCGACCTGGCAATATTACGATGCGCCGGCCGCCGCCGCGCTTTCCGTGGACGA
>CAZYAW010000032.1:0-9071 GCA_964646045.1 uncultured Victivallales bacterium
TATCATGCTGGATATGCGCGAACCGGTGGTGAGCGACGAAAAAACGCAGAGCGCCAAGCCGCGCGGCGGGCGCGGGCGGACGATCCGCAAGAATGCGGAGCCGGGCCTGAAAATCGAGCCGTTGTTTTGCCGGCCGGGCGAAGATCCGTTTGCCAAGGTGGAGTGGGAAAAGCGCAAAGCTTCCATTGTGGGCGACAAGGGCGAAGTCATCTTCGAGCAGGACGATGTCGAGGCGCCGAAGACGTGGTCCATGCTGGCGACCAACGTGGTGGCTTCCAAATATTTCTACGGGGGGCTGGGCACCGAACAGCGCGAGACTTCGGTGCGTCAGCTTGTGCATCGCGTGGCGCGCACCATCGCCGACTGGGGTCTCAACGACGGCTATTTCGCGAGTCCCGAAGACGCGGAAACGTTCTATACCGAGCTGTGTCACATCTGCGTGCATCAGTATGCGTCCTTCAACAGTCCGGTCTGGTTCAACGTCGGTCTTTTCCAGGTGTACGGCCATGTTTCGCCGAGCCGCACCAGTTACTGCTGGGATCGCGACCGGGCCGAGATCGCGCAGACCCGCAACACCTACGAACGGCCGCAGGCGTCCGCCTGTTTCATTCAGTCGGTGGACGATTCGATGGAAGACATCATGCGCCTGGCCGGCACGGAAGCCATTCTTTTCAAATACGGGTCGGGGACCGGCACGGATCTGAGTTCCCTGCGCAGTTCGCGCGAGAAGCTGTCGGGCGGCGGCACGCCGTCGGGTCCGCTCAGTTTCATGCGCGTGTTCGATCAGGTGGCGGCCGTGATCAAGTCGGGCGGCAAGACGCGGCGCGCCGCCAAAATGCAGAGCTTGCGGGTGGATCATCCGGACATTGCCGAATTCGTAGAATGCAAGGTCAGGGAGGAGAAGAAAGCCCGTTCCCTGATCGCGGCCGGCTACGACGGCTCCTTTGGCGGCGAAGCCTACGATTCGGTCATGTTTCAGAATTCGAACCTGTCCGTGCGCGTGACCGACGATTTCATGCGCGCCGCCGAGAACGATGCGACCTTCGAGACGCGCACCGTGTGTTCCGGCGAAGTGAGCGAAACGCTGAAGGCGCGCGAGATGCTGCGCAAAATGGCCGAAAGCGCGCACACCTGCGGCGATCCGGGCATTCAGTACGACACCACCATCAACCGCTGGCATACCTGTCCGGAATCCGGCCGCATCAACGCCAGCAATCCCTGTTCCGAGTTCATGTTCCTCGACGACAGCGCCTGCAACCTCTCTTCCGTCAATCTGATGAAATTCGTGGACGATAGCGGTCGCTTCGATTTGGCGACGTTTCGGCATACGGTGCGCCTCATGACGGTGGCGCAGGATATTCTGGTGGACAGCGCCAGCTATCCCACCGACCGCATCGCGCTGCATTCGCACGCCTTTCGTCCGCTGGGTCTCGGCTATGCCAATTTGGGGGCGCTGATCATGCGTCTGGGCCTGCCCTACGACAGCGCCGCCGGGCGGGCATTCGCGTCCGCCGTGACGGCGACGATGACCGGCTACGCCTATCGGACTTCGCAGGAAATGGCGGCGGCGCTGGGTCCGTTCGAGGAATACGGGAAAAACAGCGCCTGCATGGCGGCGGTCATGGGACGGCATCATGCCGCCGTCAAGGATCTCGATACGGAGGCGACCGATCCGCTGTTGCGGCGCGCGGCGGAGAAGATATGGGACGAGGTCATGCGCGAGACCGAAGCGACCGGCTTTCGCAACTCGCAGACGACGCTGCTGGCGCCGACCGGAACGATCGGTTTCATGATGGATTGCGACACGACGGGCGTGGAGCCCGACATCGCGCTGGTTAAATACAAGCAGTTGGCCGGCGGCGGCATGATGAAAATCGTCAACCGCACCTTGCGCCCGGCGCTGGCCAAACTGGGCTACTCCGAAGACGACATGGACGCCATTGCGCGGCACGTGGACGAAAAGGACACGGTCGAGGGCGCCGCCGCGCTGAAGGCCGAGCACCTCAAGGTTTTCGACTGCGCGTTCAAGCCCCGCAAGGGCAACCGCTGCATTTCCTACAAGGCCCATCTCAAGATGATGGCGGCGGTTCAGCCGTTTCTGAGCGGCGCCATCAGCAAGACGGTCAATCTGCCCGCCGAAGCGACCGTCAAGGAGATTATGCAGGTGTTTGTGGACGGCTGGAAAATGGGCCTGAAATCGGTGGCGGTATATCGCGACGGCTCCAAAAACGCGCAGCCGCTCAACACGAGCGACACGTCCAAAAAGGATTCGCAGACGGGCCCGGTCAAGGAAGTCGTGGTGCGCGAGCCGTTTCGCAAGCGCATGCCCGCTACGCGCCAGTCCCTGACGCACAAATTCGAGGTGGCCGGTCACGAGGGCTACCTGACCGTGGGCATTTACGAGGACGGAACGCCGGGCGAACTGTTCATCACCATGGCCAAGGAGGGCAGTACGGTGGGGGGCACCATGGATTCGTTCGGCACCGCCATCTCGCTCTGTCTGCAATACGGCGTTCCCATGAAGGAGCTGTGCCAGAAATTCGCGCACAGCCGCTTCGAGCCCAGCGGGTTCACCCAGAACCCGGACATTCCCATGGCCAAGTCGATTGTGGACTATATTTTCCGCTGGCTCGAACATACGTTCCCGGCCGGAACGGTCAAGCCGTTCGTGCCCGGCGTCGGCGGCGCCCAGTCGGCGCCCGGGCCCAAGACGCCGGTGGTGGTCGCCGCCGCCGACGCTCCGCCGACGCAACAGGGAGAACCGCAGCGTCTGGACGAACAGTTCAACCATTTCATGGCCGACGCTCCCGCCTGCGACAGTTGCGGGGCCATTACCGTCAGAAACGGCGCCTGCTATCGCTGCTACAATTGCGGAAACTCCATGGGCTGCTCGTGAGGGACGCCGCCGCGGCCTAGGCCGGGGGCCGCACAGGAAAGGAAGGCGGAGCATGAGGCGACCGCAAACGGTTTTTTTCGGCGAGCTGCTGCTGCGACTCGATACGCGCGGGTTCGAGCGCTTCGTGCAGGCCCGCGAGTTTACCACGAGCTATACGGGAGCGGAGGCCAATGTCGCGGTCGCCATGGCTCAGTGGGGCCTGGATACGCATCTGGTCTCGGCCGTGCCGGCCAACGAAATCGGCGACGCCTGCGTCAACGCCTTTCGCGCCTACGGTGTGGGGACGGAAGGCATTTTGCGTTGCGGCAGCCGGTTGGGCTTGTTCTATCTGGAGACCGGTTCCGCGCAGCGCGCGTCCAAGGTCGTCTACGACCGCGCGCACAGCGCCTTTTCCGAGCTGGTCCCGGGTTGCATACCCTGGGACGAGTGGTTTGCGGGCAAGGACTGGTTTCATCTTTCCGGCACATCGCCGGCTCTGACGCGCAACGGCGCCGATTTGGCGGTGGAAGCCTGCGAACGCGCCCAGGCCTGCGGACTGAAGGTCAGCATGGACGTCAACTATCGCGCTTCGCTCTGGCGCTGGGATGCGCCACAGTCGCCCGGGCGACTGGCCGGCCAGACGCTGCGGCGCATCCTGCCGCATGTCAATCTGCTGATTGCCAACTGGGGGCAGGCCCAGGACGTTTTCGGTATGCGGGTGGCGGAAGCCGACGGAACGGAGCCGGGTCCGGAGCGGCAGCCCGAGATTGCGCGGCGACTCGCGGCCGAGTCGGATCGGATCGAGCGGGTGGCGCTGACCATGCGCGAGAGCCTTTCGGCCAGTCGCAACCGGTTCGGGGCCATGCTCTACGACCGGGCCAGCGATACCTGCCGCTATGCGCCGGAGGCGGCTGACGGAACCTATTGTCCCTACGACCTGGATGCGATCGTGGACCGGGTGGGCAGCGGCGACGGGTTTGCGGCCGGTCTGTTGCGCGGCCTGCTTCTGGAGCAGGATCTTCAGACGACCCTGGCATTCGCGGTGGCGGTCGCCTGTCTCAAGCATACCGTGCCCAAGGATTTCGCGCTCGTTTCCGTTGCCGAAGCCGAAGCGCTGATGCGCGGCGACGGGAAGGGCCGCATTGTGCGCTGAGGCGTAACGGCTCAGGTGTTCAGGAGTCAGTGGGGCCTCGTGATTTCGCAGGCTCATCAGATTTTTCGAGGGACTGAATATCCAATATCCAACAAGGAATTTCCAACCGACCAAATTTTTGTGTATATGCCTTGGATATTGGATATTCCTTGCTGTGCCTCGCCATAGCCGCAGGCGACGGCGGGTTGGCTGTTGGACATTGTTCTCAGAGACAAGGCTCCTGACTACCTGAGTAGTAACGTTTTTTCTTGTACTCCCCGCAACCGTCATCTATAGCTTGCCGACCATACCTATGGCCGCAAAACTCGGTTGGATTTGCCAATCGGAGCAGGCTTTCGCCTGTTTTTCTCATCACACAAGCAGGATGCTTGCGCTACGCTGGCAAATCCAACCGAATTTTGCGGCCATAGACAATACCTTCACTTGTTCAGGTCAAGCCCCTGCAAAAGCGGGAGATACAGCCAATGGATTCTACATCGTGCCACGAACCCGGATCGCATGACTCCGAGACGAGGCGAAAAAGAGCCGACACGGTCTGGCTCGCCTTCCTTCTGGGTCTGGCCGCGCTCAGCCGGCTGTACGGATGCTGGGCGTTTCGGCACAATCTGAATCTCGACGCCGGGGTCGTGGCGCTTATGGCTCGCCATGTGGCCCAAGGTTCCGCCTGTCCCGTGTTTTTTTACGGTCAACCTCATATGGGCGCCTTGGAACCGTGGCTGAGCGGACTGGCATGCCGCGTGTTCGGCATTTCCGGATTCGCCGTGTGCCTGGGTACGGCCTTGGTTTCATGGGCGATCCTGCCGGTCGTATACGCTTGGGCGCGCGATATTGCGGGGCCACGCGCCGGACGCATCGCCTTGGCCTTGCTAATCATGGGGCCCGGCGGGTTCTTCCATTACAGCGTATCTCCGCGCGGCGCCTACGCCGCCATTCTCCTGTTCGGTACGGCCGCCATGTGGTACGCCGCGCGCAGCGCTCGCGAACAAAAGGCCGGCCACGTTCAGAAAGGCGCAAACCTGTTTCTGCTGGGCATTCTCGCGGGTTTGGCCTGGTGGTCCGGACCTTTGACCGCGCCCGCCATTCTTGTCGCCGGTCTAATCCTTCTGCAGGGAATGAGGCGCTCCCTCTTCGACGGGCGGCTCCTGCTCGCGGGATGGATCGGCTTCCTGATCGGCAGCAGCCCCTTCTGGTGGTATAACATGCTTAACGGCTGGCCTTCCTTCGGCATGACATCGTCGCTCGGTCGAGTTTCACCTGTTTCCGCGCTGGGCTGGTTCTTCCTGGAACGTTTCCCGTCTTTGATGATTCGCCACGATTTCCCTTTTGCGTTGCGCGCGCCGGTCGCCCTTTTCTACCTGATCGGGTACGCCACGACGATCGTCATGGCGATCTCCGCATGGCGCCGTCGCAACCGGACCGTTGCCATACCCTTGACCGCCGCCATCGCATTCGTTCCGGCTTTGGCCGCTGTATTCAGCGTATCGCATTTCGCCGCGGTGAACACGCCCCGCTACCTGCTGCCCATCGTGCCGGTCGCAGCCGTCATGCTCGGGGTCGCTATGGAGTTTTGGCGGCCTCGCCTGCCGCGCGGCACGACACTGCTGCCGCTGGCGCTGCTGGTCGCCATGCAACTGCCGACCTTGAAATGGGCGGCGGATTTCGAACGCGGCGCGGCCCGCGAGCAAACGCGAATCGAAACACTGGCGGAAACCTTGCAGCAACACGACATCCGTACCGTCTATGCGCCGATCATCAGACGCGCCTGGAATTTCGCGCTGCACGAATCCGTGGTTTTCAGCGACCTGCACGAGAACTTTTATCGTCCGCACTTTAGACAGGCCGAGACGGACGACCGCATAGCGGTACTGGACGACTACGGAGACTTGAATCGTTTCCTGGACGCGACCGGCGGAAAGGCCGAAAGACTGAAGGCCGCCGGCCATAGTGTTCAAACGACGTGGACCCCGCCCGAACGCCCATGGGACGTTCTGCATGACGAGGCCATCCTTTCCATAACCGATGCGAACGGAGCCGACCGCTTGCCGGATCTCACCGGTCGCCGAATCGACCGCGTGTGGAAAACCTCCGGACAAAACCGGCCCGCACACTTGGATATCGTCCTGCACCGGCCCGAACGGCTTTCCGGTCTGCGTGTGGCCATGCCCGGCCCGAACGACGTGCCCGGCGAATGGGCTCTGCAAGGATGGACGAAAGAAGACGGGTGGTTCGAACTGGTCGAATCCGGTCCGATGCCGATCTATTTCTGGTCGGGCCCCCGACCGTACTGGGGCGTCCCGTTTTTCAGGGTGGAAGCGCGATTCAAGCCGACACACATAGAAAAACTGCGCCTGCTCATCCATGAGAACCCGAACGTCGGCGCAGCGCGCATCCATCATCTGTCTCTGATGACGCCGGCTGCCCACCAACCTCCAACCTCTGTTTTCACGATCGATCAAATCGTCGCAACGCTTGACGCTCGCTCCATCACGCGTCTGTACGCCGACCGCTGGGAAGCGCTGCGCGTGCATGAAGCCAGCGCAGGCCGCATCTGGACGCCGCTTTCGGCGGCGGCCTTTGAACGCGACCCCGCGACCAGCGCCATGGTAAGACTGTCGCCCCGAACCGCTTTTCTGGTCCGAACAGCCGACGCCGACCTGACGAGACAAACACTGTCCGAGCGACACATCGATATCCGGGAAACCGATCTGCCGCCCTGGACGCTTATCGAAGCGGATCCGGGCGGCCCCTGGGCGAACAGCGGAGCCCTTGACGCGGGCCTGGTATGGAGCGGATTCGCGCTGTTTTCCGACCGCGCGCTTCAAGCGCCCGAACTGGCGGCCTGGGCCAAAGTTCGGATCGAGACCAACGCAACCGACACGCTTGCCATGGACGCCCTTCGCCAGGCGCTGGACGGGCACCCGTACTTGCACGACGCCCGGCGGCTCCTCGTCCGCGCCTATACCGCCCGAGGCGACCACGAAAAAGCCCTCGACCAATCAACAACACTGGAACGCCATATCCAACCGGCGATTCCCGCACCCGTACGGTTCGGACGTCCTATTGAATTCCTCGGCTACGATATCGAACCGCGCAGCGTCGCACCCGGAGAGACCGTCCGCATTCGCTATTACTGGCGTCATGCGGAGAAGAGCCCGGAGCGATGGGCTGTTTTTGTCCATTGCATCGGCGCTCACGGGCTGTTTCAGGACGATCATGTGTTTCTGGAAAATCTGCCCGACACACTGCGCGCGACACCCATTGCGGAAACGATCCTGGTCGAACGGGATATCGCCGTTCCTTTAGACATGCCGTCGGGAGTCGTGGAAATCAGGCTGGGCGTCTATGATCGAAACTCCGGAAAGAGACTCAAGCCGCGCACAAAACTGAATACGAGAAAAAAGGCCGTGAACCTGCCCGTTACACTGACCGTCCGTGACGAGGCCTAAGGGCTCGCATCCGCAGACGCTTGCGCACTCTCGCGACGAAACCCTCGCTTATTTCAGGGCTAGCGAAAACGGTACTTGAGAATACACCAGAAGGCGCGCAAGCCGTCGCGCCAAGTGATTTTCTTGCCTTCCTCGTATCCCCGCCCGTAATAGGAAATCGGCACCTCGAAAACGCGCCAGCGCTTGGCGCGCGCGATTTTCGCCGTCACCTCCACCTCGAACCCGAAACGGTTCTCCTTGAGATCAATGCCGTCGAGAACCTCCTTGCGAAACACCTTGTAGCACACCTCCATGTCGGACAGGTTCAAATCCGTCATCATGTTGGACAAGGTCGTCAACAGCCGGTTCCCCACGGAATGCCAGAAAAAGAGCACCCGATGCGCACCGCCGCCAATAAACCGAGACCCGTACACCACGTCCGCGCGGCCTTCGCAGATCGGTTTCAGCAAGGCGGGATAATCGCCCGGGTCGTATTCCATGTCCGCGTCTTGAATCAGAACGACATCGCCCGTCGCCATCGCGAATCCGGTTCGCAAGGCCGCACCTTTGCCTTGATTGGTCTCGTGGTACGCCACCTTCCATTCCGGATGCGCCTCCGCCAAACGGCGCAACGTCTCGCGCGTGCCATCGGTCGAAAAATCGTCGACGATCACCAGCTCCATGTCCATGCCCGGCGAGGCCGCCAAAACCTTTTCCAGGAGCTTTTCCAGCGTTTCCCGCTCGTTGTAAACCGGTATGACTACAGACAGCTTCATTCTCGCTCCCGCCTTGACCGCATCTCTTCCTATGACGATTCGCTACTGATCGAAACGTCCCGCTCCGCCATCAGAATCACCGGCGAACCCCAGCGCCGTTTCAAACCCAACGCCGTCGAAAAAAAATTCAGCGTCTTCGACACCCAGGATCGGTTGAACAGCCGATGCAACGCCATGGGCCAGAAAAACTCGCGCTTCCTTTCCCGAACGGAAAAACCGTGCCGACGAAATTCCCGCTCCACCTCGGCGTCGCGAAAGAGGCGATAGGGTCGTGTATTTTTCTCGATTTTTCTTTTCAGTACGAAAAGAAGACGTCCACTCATCCGGTTCAGGCTATTGACGGTGGGATAATCGACGATCACAAAGCGGGCGGACACGCGGCACAGTTCCCGAATCAGGCTTTGCCAATCCGCGCTGTGGGTCAGCATGCGCAACGACAGAACCTGATCGAAGGCGCGGTCCGCAAACGGCAGGCTCAGCGACGACGCCCTCGTAAAACCGATCGGTGTATCCCCGGCCCTTTGGCGCAGCCAAGTCTCGCAATCGGGAACGCTCCCGGTCACCGTGACATCCCGTCCGGCCCGAGCCAGCGACACGGCCATTTGTCCGTGCGCGCCGCCGACATCCAGGATTCGGCCCGGCGGCCACGCCTCGAACCAGGGCGTAATCGCCGCCGTCTGCACATCGAGCATCCAGCGTCCCGCCTCGCCGGCGAAGCGGGCGGCATAATCGTCCGTGGCTGTCGCAAGATCGGACTCCGCTCCCGATCGCGTATCGTTCCATGACAAGTCCGTTTCCTCTTTCATCGAAGACCGCCTTCTTTACCCGTACCGCATCGGCAA
>CAZYAW010000033.1:0-16594 GCA_964646045.1 uncultured Victivallales bacterium
CTTCTTGAGCGCTTTCCTTGTTGTCGACGGCCAGGATCTGCGCAGAGCCAGGGAAGCGCCCGAGAACTATCGTGACTTGACCGATCTTTTTCTGTACGACTGCAAGGAGACCCGGACGGATCTGCATCGGCAGTCTACCGGGGTTGCGCTGGAGCCTATTCTCGACAATCTTCGCTTGATAGACGAGAAGGGGGCGCGTATCGTGCTACGTTGTCCGTTTGTCGGCGGAGTCAACGACCGGCCGGATCATCTGCGCGGGATTGCCGCCATCGCCGCCGGACTGCGGGGTCTCGTGCAGATTGACGTTCTGCCCTATCATCCGCTCGGCCATGCCAAATCCGCGCGCATCGGCCGGGACGGTTTGCGGTCCGCCCGCGGTTTCGCCGCCGACCGGGCGATCGACGCTCGCATCGCGGAACTCGCCGCCATGGTGACGGCGCCGGTTTTGCGGGGTTGAGACGACAGACATGGAGGTCCGCCTTTTTTGTTGTCATTCCCGGTTTCGTTTGTGACTATGGTCGGCCAGTCGAGGATGCGGGCCGATGGCGATGCAGGTATAGATGCGGAGGCGCAGGATGAAGGCGATCATGGTGATGTTCGACATCGTGAACGATCCCGGACAGCGCCACCCGTTGAACGACGCGGAGGTGGAGCGCGTAATGATCGGACATCTGGTGCGCGAAATGAGGAAGAACGACGCGCCGGCCGAACAATATGAACGGCTGGGTCTGTCCGGGGACGTCTGAAAAAGAGGGGGCGACCGGATGCGACGGCGGTTCGACGGGGGAGTGATATGCGCATACTGATCGTGGGCGCCGGCGCCACGGGCCGTACTTTGGCCGTGACCTTGCGCGAAATGAACCATGACGTGGTCCTGCTGGACCATAATCCCGAAGCGCTGGCGACGGCGGAAGCGCTGGTGGACGTGATGACGTTTGTCGGACAAGGCGCCAGCCCGCGGGCGCTGGACGAGGCGGGCATCGCCAAAACCGATCTGGCGCTGGCCGTGACCAATTGCGACGAGGTCAACATTCTGGCCTGCCTCTACGCGCAGGCCGCCGGAGTGCGCACCAAGGTGGCGCGGGTCAGCAATACGGACTATCTGGCGCCTTCCCGCTGGGACTGGAAGGCGCAGGGGCTGGATCTGATTGTGTCGCAAAGCGAAGAATGCGCCACCGAAGCGCGCGACATTTTGCGCTATCCCGGCGCCATCGACGTGGTGGACCTGTTCGAAAGAAAAATTCTGGCGATCGGCGTGCGCGTCGGCGCCGCTTCGCCGCTGGTCGACCGCAGCCTGGCGGAGTTGGGGGCCAGGCATGAGATCCTGTCGCGGTCCCGTATCCTCGCGCTCCTGCGCAACGAACGCATGCTGATCCCGCGCGGCGAAACCCGCATACAGGAAGGCGACGACGCCTATGTGGTGCTGCGCGCGGCCGATGTGGATACCTTCCTGGACTGGACACGGCCCGCTCGTCCGCGCATTCGGCGGCATATCCTGGCGGGCGGCGGGGGCGTCGGGTTGACGCTCGCGCTTAAAATGGAGCAGGAAGGGCATGAGGTGGTCCTTATCGAACGCGACGGCGCCCGCGCCGATCTGGCGGCGGAAAAGCTGAGTCGTTCTCTGGTACTGAAAGGCGACGCCGCCAAGCAGGACACGCTGCGGGAAGCCGGGATCGGGTCCGGCACGGCGTTTGCCGGCATGACCGGCGACGACGAGTTGAATATCGTTTCGTGCGTGCTCGCCAAGAAAATGGGCGCCGACTGGACTGTGGCCCAGTCGGGCAAGCCGGAATACGTGCCGATTATCCGACACATGCAACTGCTGGACCGGGTGCTCAGCCCCTACGCCACCATGATCAATGTCATCCTGCGCTTCGTGCGCGGACGCAATGTGCGGGCCGCCACGCTGTTCCAGTCGCTGCCGGGCGAGCTGTTGGAAGTGGAAATTTCGGAATCCAGTAAATGGCGCGCGCGTCCGCTGCGCGATGTCGCGCTGCCGGGCGGCGCCATTGTCGCGCTGGTGCAGCGCGGACGCGACGTCTTTATTCCCGCCGGCGACTTTCCATTGCAGGCGGCGGACCGCTTGGCGGTTTTCGCCGAGATGGACAATGCGAGCCGTGTCGCCTCGCTGCTGAAAAAATAGGCTGACTCATGAATACGCGGGCTGTGGCACATCTGATATCCTTCATGCTGATGGTGATCGCCCTGGCGATGGGGCTGTGCATGGGGGTCGCATGGCTGTACGAGGATCCGGTCGCGGCGCGGCAGGCGCTGGGTTTTTCGGCGGCGCTGGTTTTCGTCGCGGGCGCGCTGCTCTGGCGGGGGACGCGCGGTCCCGTGGAACTGTCGCGCCGGGACGGATTCGGGATCGTGACTTTCGGCTGGCTGGCGGCGGCGGCCGGTGCGCTGCCCTACCTCTTCTCCGGCGTAATCCGGCAGCCGGTCGCGGCTCTGTTCGAAAGCATGTCGGGTCTGACCACCACCGGCGCCTCCGTCTTGACGGATCTCGAGAGCTTGCCGCGCGGCATTCTGTTCTGGCGTTCGCTGACGCATTTCTTCGGCGGTATGGGCGTGCTGATTCTGTGCGTGGCCATCATTCCGTTTCTGGGCGTGGGCGGCATGCAGATCTATCGGGCCGAAATGCCGGGGCCTTCCAAGGATCGGCTGGCGCCGCGCATTGCCACGACCGCCAAACTGCTGTGGGGCGTGTACCTGCTGCTGTGTCTGGCGCAAACGGGTCTGCTGATGCTGGGCGGCATGTCGCTGTTCGACGCCCTGTGCCATGCCTTCGGCACCCTGGCGACCGGCGGTTTCTCGACCCGTACGGCCAGTCTGGCCGCCTACAACAGTTTTTACCTGGAAGCCGTTACCGTGCTGTTCATGTTCCTGGCGGGCGTTAACTTCTCGCTGCACTATCGCGCGCTGACCGGCCATTGGCGCAGTTATTTTCGGGACGCGGAGTTTCGCTTCTACAGCGGCGTCTGGCTGTTCTCCTGCCTGCTGCTGAGCGCGATCGTCTGGCGGTCGGTCTATGCCGAGCCCGGTCGCGCCCTGCGCGCCGGCTTCTTCCAGGCGACCTCGATTCTGACCACCACCGGTTTTGTCACCGAGGATTTCGACGTCTGGCCGGCGGCGGCCCGCGTGCTGCTGGTGATGCTCATGTTTCTCGGTGGGTGCGCCGGTTCCACCGGCGGTGGCCTGAAGCATCTGCGTGTCCTGGTGGTGCTCAAGACCGCGCTGCGCGAGATCATCGTCTTCATGCGACCGCAGTCGGTGGTGAAAATCAAGGTGGGCGCCCATTCGTTGCCGCCCGCCGCCGTATCCAATATTTCCGCCTTCTTTCTGCTCTTTCTGCTGCTTTTCGCCGGATGCGTGTGTCTGATGACCTTTCTCGTACCCGATCTGCAAACGGCCCTGACCGCGGTGATCGCCACCATGGGCAATATCGGGCCCGGTCTGGGCGGGGTCGGCCCGACGCAGACCTATGCCGCCATGCCGGAAACGGCCAAGGCCCTGCTCTCTTTCTGCATGTTGTTGGGACGGCTCGAACTCTATACCGTGCTGATCGTGCTGCTGCCCGGCTTCTGGAAGAAATAGGGTTGAGCCGCATTCCGTACTCCCCATCTCACCCGTCCGCCATTCTTCCTGATAATAATTTCTTGAATCTTGCAGGAACAAAACCTGCGAGAGCCATAATGTCAAATCATACCAGGCCTTTCGAGCGCCACCGCCGCCCGCCATTCTCATTTTGGCCGCATGGCGGGCGGGCGTGACGAAGCCCGACCCTCCAAAACGTTGCATCGCCGTTGTTTTCCGACAGGGCGGGACGCGTTCCGTCGCGTCCACCTTGTTAAAGCGGTCAAAATCTGAATGGCTGGAAAATTGAGGCAGGGGGGGTTGACAGGCGGTGCGCGTCACGCTACGATTAACCGGAGTGAAGATGTGTATGTCGTGATGACGCGAAGGATGGAGGGACGCATGGCTAAGATCAAATTCGAGTCGGGCGCGTTTGCCGGTCACGAGATTACCGTTCCGGATACCGGGTTGACTTTGGGGCGTGGAGGACGAAGCCAACTGGTGGTCAAGGACGATTTGATGTCCGCGGAACACGCCTCTCTGTCTTGCGAGAACGGGATATGGTGGCTTCACGACGCGAATAGTTCGAATGGAACGAAGATCAATGGCGAGAAGGTTAGAAGCGCCGCCTTGCAGGACGGCGACAGGATCGGACTGGGAAAAACCGCCTTCACTTTCTTTTCGGAAGGTCAAGCGGCGTCGGAGCGTGACAACGGGCCGAAAATACGGGACGTGTCCGACCATCGTCAAAGTCGCGAGGACGGACATACGGTTGTGATCGTCGCGGAGTCCGGGGCAACGAAATCGGAGCCTTCTGCCGATGTTCCTCCCGAGACGCCGTCGGTCGTGGGCTCCGGCGCGATGCAAGGGGGCGCGGATCGCAAGACGCAATCCGACGACGCTCTGCAAGAGGACGATGTGGCTCTGATCGACGAACTGTGTCAGGCGCACAAGCGCATCAAGGAGCAGTTGTCCAACGTGATTATCGGACAGGGTCAAGTTATAGACGAAGTGATGATGGCGGTTTTCAGTCGGGGCCACGCCTTGCTTGTCGGCGTGCCGGGTCTGGCGAAAACACTGCTCATTAGCACGTTGAGTCATGTGCTGGACTTGAGTTTCAAGCGTATTCAGTTTACGCCGGATCTCATGCCGAGCGACATCACCGGCACGGAAGTGCTAGAGGAAGACCCGGTCTCTCATGTCCGCTCCTTTCGTTTCGTAAAAGGACCGGTGTTCTGCAACATGCTGTTGGCCGACGAAATCAACCGGACGCCGCCGAAAACGCAGTCGGCCTTGCTGGAGGCCATGCAGGAGCATCGCACCACGGTGGGCTCGCAAACCTATCATTTGCCCGAACCGTTTTTCGTGCTGGCGACCCAGAACCCGATCGAGCAGGAAGGCACCTATCCCCTGCCCGAGGCCCAGCTTGACCGCTTCATGTTCAACATCGTCGTGGACTATCCCACCGCCGAGGAGGAAAGCAGGATTATCAGCCAGGTGACCGGGCGTCATGAAGTCAACCTCCAGGTGGCCATGGACGGACAGAAGGTTCTGCGGCTGCAGCAATTGATTCCACGCGTGCCCGCGGCCGGCCATGTGATTGATTACGCGCGCGATTTGGCTCGCGCCACGCGTCCGAAACGCGAGGAGGCGCCGGATTTCGTCAGGGAAATGGTTGCCTGGGGCGCCGGGCCGCGGGCGGGCATCTACTTGATCACGGCGGCCAAGATACGGGCTTTGCTCCAGGGTCGCTATCACACGACGACGGCGGATGTGACGGCCGTGGCCCTGCCGGTTCTGCGGCATCGCGTGCTGACCACGTTCAATGCCGAGGCGGCCGGCGTGACCAGCGACGATATCGTGAAACGGCTGATCGAACACTTGCGCCCCCGCGAAGACGTCGATTTATAACCTGCTCTGGGACCGGTGAACGCCATGTCGAAACCGTCTTTGGATTATCCCCGCTACATGCGACTGTTGCCCGGTCAAACGGCGGCGACGCTGGCGCGGCTGGAGTTGATCGCGCACGGGATGATGGAAGGGTTCGTCGCCGGACGGCATCGCAGCCCGCACAAGGGGTTTTCCATCGAATTCGCCGAGCATCGGCCGTATGTGCCGGGCGACGATTTGCGCAATCTCGATTGGCGCATTCTGGGGCGCAAGGATCGTTATTACATCAAGCAGTACGAGGAGGAAACCAATCTGCGCTGCACGGTGCTGGTCGACGCATCCGGCTCCATGAACTACCGGGGCGACGCGGCGGCGGAGGTTGACGGACGTCGGGCTTCGAAGTTCGAGTATGCGCAATATCTGGCGGCGGCGCTGACGTATATGCTGGCGGGCCAGCAGGACGCCGTCGGACTGGTGACGTTCGACACGCGGCTGCGAACCTATATCCCGCCCCGCAGCCGGGCCAGTCAGGTGCGTCTCGTTCTCGAGGAGCTGGATCGGACCGAGCCGGGCGGCGAAACGTCGATGGCGGCGGTTCTACATGACATTGCCGAACGGATCCCGCGTCGGGGTCTGGTGGTGATTGTCAGCGACTTTTTCGACGATCCGGCCGAGTTGATGAAGGCGCTGCACCATTTTCGCTTTCGTCGGCACGAAACGATCGTGTTGCATGTCATGGCGCAAGAGGAACTGGATTTTCCGTTCGACAGCTTTACGCATTTCCGCGACTTGGAAATCGATCCGAATGAAGTGGCCGTCGATCCCAAGACCATTCGCGCCATGTACCTGGAACGAATACGCGCCTTTTTAAGGGAGCTGGAAACGGGGTGCGGTCGCATGGCAGTCGACTATGCGCCCATGAACACTCGTACGCCGTTTGATCGGGCGCTGTCGGGTTTTATGGCTCGACGGCGCGGAAGGTGACGGAATAGACTATGCTTTTTTTGAACGGATGGATGTTGCTGGGTTTGCTGGCCATAGCCGTGCCGGTGGTTGTTCATTTGCTGAACAAGCGCACGGCTCGGCTGGTGGACTGGGGCGCCATGCGCTTTCTGCTGGATACGCTGATGCGCCGGCGCCGGCGCATTCTGCTGGAGGAGATGCTGCTGTTGGCTTGTCGCTGTCTGCTGGTGGCTCTTTTTGCGCTGGCTTTGGCCCGTCCGTTCGTACCGGAGGAATCGCATGTGCCTTGGGCGGTTGTTTTGCCGCTGGCTCTGCTGGCCATTACGCTTTTCGCCGTAGGCTTCGCTCTCTGGCGCTATCCGCAACGGCGACGCTGGGTCTGGTTGTCCGCGGCGCTGGCGGCCATGCTGGCGGCCGGGGCGGTGTTGGCGGAAGGGTGGCTGAACTTGCGTCGGCTCGGCGGCGGTCGCGTTCGCGATGTGGCTTTGATCGTTGACGGATCGACTTCCATGACAATGGAGGTCGATGGTCGCGTCAATTTCGAACGGGCGCTGGATGAAGCGCGAGCGTATATCGACCATGCGCCGCCTGGCACGGCGTTCAGCCTGGTGCTGGGCGGGGCTACGCCGCAGGCCATTACGCCGGCGCCGATTGCCGACCGGGCGCAACTCCATCGTCATTTGGATGCGCTGCGTCCGTCTTCGGGTGTTATGGATGTGCTGGACGCGATGGCCGTGGCCACGCTGACGTTGGCGGAGGGTCATCGGTCGGCCAAGCAGATCGTGGTGATCGGCGCCGGCCAACGCGTCGGCTGGCGCACGGAACAGCCTGCGGACTGGAGTCATGCCCGTAACGCTTTTCGTCGTTTTCCTTCGCCGCCTCAACTTGTTTTGCGTCGATTGCCTTTGCCGGCCGGCGTGCGCAATCTCACCGTTACCGACATGACGTTTTCACGGCAGGTGGTTGGAACCGACAGGGAAGTCGGCGTCGATGTTGTCGTTCGCAATACGGGCACCGAATCCGTGACGCCCCGCGAAGTGCGTCTGAGTGTCGGGGACGAGCGGTTGACCGACTCGTTCGCCGGACAAATAGAGCCCGGGGTCGAGACGCGGGCGCGTTTCATGGTTCGCTTTCGCAAGCCGGGCAGCCATGTGGTCGAGGCCTCGATCGAGGCGGACGACGAAATGTCGGCCGACAATGCGATCAAGCGCGTGATCCACGTGGTGGATCGCCTGCCGGTTCTGATTGCGGACGGCAGTCCGGCCCGCGACTTTGCGGATCGGGCGGGCGGCTACGTGAAAACCGCGCTCGCTCCTGTGCCGGACGGCAACGCCGACAAGCATGACGTCCCCGAAACCGCAGTCCGGCAGGACGCCCTGGTGGATCCCGAGTGGATTGATTCCGCCACGTTGCCGGCCAGGCTTTCTTTCGATCAGTACGCCATGGTCGTCCTCGCCGATGTTCCTCTTCTGCCCGCCGCCGTGGCGGAAAAACTGGCGAGTTTCGTTCAGGAAGGCGGCGGTCTGCTGGTCTTGCACGGGAGACGGTCGGATGCGGAGTTCTATAATGGATGGGTGTCGGATGCGGCTCCCATGATGCCTTTTCCGTTGCGCGCGATGGCCGTTTCCGAGACCGAGAATCCGATGGGGTTCGATTTGTCGTCATTTCAGCATCCGGCGCTGACCCCCTTGCGTTCCGATACCGATATGGCGCGGGCGGTGGTCGGTCTTTACTGGAGTCTGGAGGAAGGGGAAGCGGCGGCCGGCACGGTGTGCGCGCGTTTAGCCAACGGCATGCCATGGATCGCCGAGGCGCGGCGCGGTAACGGCCGAATCATTCAGGTGGCTTCGCCTTTCGACATGTCGGGCGGCAATTTGGTTTCCTTGCGAGCGTTTGTTCCGCTGATACACGCCTTGACCTATCATCTTGTCCGTCCGGCCACGCTGGATCTCAACAGAATGCCGGCCACGTCCCATACGCTGCGTTTCCCTTCGGCGCTGGCGAGGACCAGAGTTCAGGAAACGGATTCTTCGCAATTCGGCCTGCAAGCCCAATACTTCGATCGTCCTGATCTGCGCGTCACCGCCAAGGAAAAATCTTTCAGCCGCGTCGATCCGCAAATTCGTTTCGACTGGGGGAATGCGGCGCCGATAGACGGCATATCCACCAACTTTTTCAGCGTCCGTTGGACGGGTTCCCTGATTCCGCGTCATACCGAAAAATATACGTTCTTCGCCGATCCCCAAGGCGGCTCGGTCGACGTAGTCATTGCCGGTCGAACAGTGGTGAAAAATCAGGGGTTTGGGCAAATCGACTTACAGGCCCATCGTCCCTATGCCATTCGCATGGACTACAGGGTCGCCAACAGGCCGGCTGCGGTTCGGCTCGAATGGGAGAGCTACAGTCAATCGCGCGAACTTGTGCCCGCAGCGGCCTTTCGTGTCCGGCAAGTCGGGAACTATTGGACGGACGGATTGCGGGCGCAGGTGACCGGTCCGGGCGAGCAGGGGTTCGAAGCCGAGTATTTCAGCATACCGGAAGGGTTGGCTCTGAAAATCGACCACCGGCTGGCTCCGGGTCTGTATGAAGCGGCGGTGCCCGCGGAGTTGGCGACCATGCTGGCTCCGGCGACAAGCGAGCAGGGCACGATCCCGTTCAGCGTGCGGGACGATCGGGCCTCCAGCATTTTAACGCCGCTCACCGAAGCCGATGTTGCGTTTATTGCCGACAAGGTTGATTTCCTGGTAGCGGACAATCGTGCCGATGCCCTGCGGGCTTTGCTGGGACGGGCCTTTGGTCGCGAACTGTGGCGCCTTTTGGCCGTTGCCGCTCTGCTGCTGGTTGTCGGTGAAACCGTTTTGACACGCTGGATCGCCATCCAAAGGCGTCTTGGCGATGAGGGAAAGGTGGAATTCGAACCGGCACAAAAGGTAATCCAATAAGATGAAGCTCTTGCAAAAACCATGTCTGTCAAAAATGGCGCGGGTTCCGTGCCTGCACTGCGGGTCGGCAGGTAGGTCTTGCCTATGTTCACGGAACGAGACATCCGTTCCGCAAGAGGTTTTGCAAAAGACTCATATATAGGGCCACATCATGGAGAAGGTTTTTACAGATACGGGATCGGAGGTCTGGGGCGGATCGGTTTCGCTCTGGCTGGCGATTGCCTTTTTCGCCTTGGTCGCGGCCTGGTTCATTCGCCGGCGGGTGGCCGGTCGTTTCGGCCTGGCGGGCTTTCTGATCAAGGCGATGGCCGTTTCCGTCGCGGTCGGAGCCGTCTTGCAGACGGCCATGCGCGTGATGGTGTTCGAAACGCCGTGGCATTGGGTGGGGTTCGCCTTGGCCGCCGGTTTCGGCGTGGAAGCGCTGGTGTCTCTTTATCGGTACGAATTGCGGGGAGTTGCGGTCTGGCGCCAACGCGGATTGCTCGGACTCCGAACGCTCGTTTTCCTGTTGGCGCTTTTCATGATGTTGCAGCCTGTTTGGGTTCGTCTTGTCGACCGGCGCATTACGAGGCGTGTCGTCGTGTTGCTGGACGATTCCGACTCCATGCATTTTCGCGATACGCTCTGGTCGCTCAGCGAAAAGCTCGACATAGCCGCAGCGTTGGGCAAGCTCGATGTCGGCCTGCGCCCCTTGGGAGGATGGCATGAACTTGTTCGCATTCGGCAGCGGTGTCAAGCCGCCTGTCGCGATGGCGGGCGGGAGGCGGAGGCGGAGACGGCGGACTGGACACGGGATCTTGAAGCCGCTCGCGCCATTTTGCGGACGTGGCTCGACAATCGCGGAAAATGGCTCGACGAAAAAAAGGCCGCAGAAGCCGGCGCCCGATTGGAAAGCGCTTTGCGCGGCACGGCTCTGCCTGCGCTCGACGCAGCGCTGAACTCCGACACGGGGACGGGAACGAATCAAACATGCGAGTCCATCGTTCAGGCTCTGCTGGCTGCGGAACAGGCGTGGCCCGCCGTCCGTGCCGGGGCAGACGAAAAGCTGTGGAAAGGGTTAAGTGAAGACGCGCAGGCCGCCATGACGGCTCTGTGCCACACGAACAGATCGGCGCTGGCCCAGTCGTTGCTGTTCCACGATGCGACCGGTCGGGGTTCGTTCTGGGATCGCCTGGCGCAACGGTACGATGTGGAACTTTGGCGGTTCGGTAGCTATGCGGAACGATGGACTTTCGACCGCACGTTTACGAATGCGGCTCCGTTCGTCGCCGGACCCGCGACCGACAGAGAAGACGGGCGCGACATGACGGATACAACGCTCGCGCTGGAAACCGTTTTGCGAGAAACGCCCGGCGGTGAATTGGCCGGTGTGCTGGTCGTTGGCGACGGGATACACAACAGCGACGCAGGCATTGAGCCGGTCGCGGAACGTCTGACCTTGCAGGGTACGCGGGTAGGCGGACTGATCGTGGGCGGTTCGCAAGCTCCGTTCGATCTGGCGATCGTCGATGCGCAGGCGCCCGATACGGTTTACGCGGGAGACCGCATGCGCATACGAGTCACGGTGCAGGCCACACGGGCGCGCGGCAAAACGTTCGGACTGCGACTGCTGCAGGACGGAGACAAGGTGGACGAGATCAAGCTCAAAGCCGAAGCCGACTCCTGGCGCCACGAGGCGCGGCTGACGCATTCTCCAGCCGAGAAGGGCGTTTATCGTTATACCGTTGAGCTGGAGCGTTTCGAGGACGAATTTCTGACCGACAACAACACCTGGTCTTTCGATGTGGCCGTGAGCGAAGATCGCATCAACGTGTTGCTGGTCGATTCCCGCCCGCGCTGGGAGTTTCGCTATTTGCGCAATCTTTTTTACGGTCGCGATACATCCGTGCATTTGCAGTATATGCTGACGCATCCGGATCGGCTGCCCGGTTGGGAAAAGCGTCCCTCGCCGCCGCCGGCTTCGGCGCAACGCGCGTTCGGCGACGCCGAGGCGGGGGCCTGGCCTGAAAATCGCGAGGAATGGGAAGCCTTTCACGTGATCATTCTCGGCGATATCGAACCGGATCGTTTGACCGACAATGTGCTGGAGGAACTGCGCCATGTCGTGGCCGAACGGGGTGCGTTGCTGGTTTTGATCGCCGGTCCGCGCGCCATGCCCCACGCCTTCGAATCGGGCCCGCTCAGCGAGATGATTCCGGTGACATATCGGCCGGTTTCCGAATGGGCGGGTGTCGCGCCCGAGTCGGCCTTTCGTTTCACGCTGACCCCGGCGGGCCGCACTCATTCCATTACCCGACAGTCGCCCAGCGTTTCCGAAAACGAGTCGATTTGGCGCGAGATTCCGGAGATGCGCTGGCGTTTCCCGGTAGATGATGTCAAGCCGGGCGGCGAAATTCTGGCCTATGCGCGTCCGCTCGACCGTGCCGCCGCAGATGAATCGGGAACATCCCCGGATATTGAATCCGTAATGGACCGGTTGGATCAGGCCATGGAACAGCGTCAGCGCAACGCTCTTGTAGTCGCCAGCGAGTACGGACGAGGCCGCGTTCTCGCCATGATGACCGATCGCCTCTGGCGTCTGCGCTATCGCAAAGGCGATGTCTATCATCATCGGTTTTGGGGGCAGGTCATTCGCTGGGGCGCCGGCGAGCTTTTGCGGGAAGGCGACGAGCATATGCGTATCGGCACCGATCAATGGCGCTACGGACGACGGGATCAGGTCAGGGTTGTCGCGCGTCTGACGGATGCGGGCATGCGGCGCGGTTCGCCGAATCGACTGAATGCGCGCGTGACGCAAGACGGCCAAGAACGGGCGCGGCTGGTCTTGCGGCCTCGCGAGGGCGCCCCGGGCATGTACGAGGGCGAAACCGGCCCGTTTCCCGACGCGGATCGCTATCGGGTTGACGTCTCCGTCGACGATCCGGTTGGGCCCGCAGGCTCCGTGGGGACCGAATTTGCCGTAGTCGAAGCCCTTCGGCCGGTGGAAATGGCCACCGTTTCGGCGGATCCGACCATGGTAATGAAAGCGGCAAACATTACAGACGGACTGGTGACATACCCTGTAGACATGGATGCTTTGCTCGATGCGTTTGGAGAAGGGCGGCGTACGGTGCGCGACCGTCTCGAACGTCCTTTGTGGAACAGTGCCTGGATATTTTTGCTGATTATGCTGGCCCTGGCCGGCGAATGGATCTTGCGCAAAAAAGGAGGCTTGACATGAAGATCGGCGCAGAGCAGATTCGCCTGTCGTCCTCGTTGCCGCCTGCATTGTCTGATCGTTTGTCTTCCATGATACGGCGCGCGCGGCGAGTGATGGTCGTGCGCGGAATCACCGCTACGGTGGCCGTGGCGCTGTTGTCCGCGATGGCCATTATGGCGGTGGACGCCATGTTTCCCCTGGACAGCGCCCGCGCGCGCTGGTCGCTTTTTGCGCTGGCTCTGGCGGGTACGCTGGCGGCGGCCTGGCGGGTATGGGCGAGGCCGCTTGCCCGTCCGCTAACCCCCATGCGCATGGCCCGCGTACTGGAGCATCGCCATCCGGGATTGCAGGAACGAATCAGTTCGGCCATAGAACTTCTCGGTGAACGCGACGGCAAAGAGCGCTGGTCGAATCAACTGATCGCCTTGCTTGAACAAGCGGCCGAAGCGGACATGGGCCGGTTTTCCCCCAAACGCGAATTTACAACCCGAACCTTGAAACCATGGCGCAATGCGCTCCTATCGGCGGTGGCGCTATTGATTGCGCTGTTCGCGCTATGGCCGCGACAGACCGGACTGCTGCTGGCGCGAGCCGTTGCGCCCTACGCGGATATGGGCAATGTGCAGGCACAAGACATGCATGTTTTTCCGGGCCATATTACGGCGTTGCAGGGCGATGACATTCGCATTGCTCTTTCCGTACCCGATCCGCAGCATCGACGTCATGCGTGGCTGCGGCGCGAACGGCCGCAAGGCGGCGAGACGGTCGAGCGCATGAGGCGCATAGCGGAAGACGAGGACGGCGACGGTCGTCACTTCGATCTGGTTTTCCCGCGCGTGCAGGAATCGTTTCGATACCGTATCGGCTACGGCGCCGGTCTAACCCGGTTTTTCCAAGTGGACGTTTTGCCGCCCCTCGCCTCGGAAACGGTTCGACTCACCTATCGCTACCCGGACTATACGGGACTCGACACCCGCACCGTATCCGTCAATGACTCCATCCCGGAAATTGCCGCCGTCCGGGGTTCTCATGTCGAAATCGTCGCCGCGTTTGGGCGTCCCGTTCACGCCTCCATCAGATTGGGCGAGTTCGGACGTCCCGTTCCGGCGACCATAGACCGGAGCGATCATGGCGCTCGGCAGTCCGGCCGGCAGGTTCACGACCTGTCTTCTCGGGCGCACTGGCTCATTCCTCTGACAAAAGATATGCCGGAACGATGGTCTTTCCAGCTTACAGACGGCTATGGATTCACCAACAAGCCCGTCTGGGCCCCTTTGCGGGTCGATCAGGACCGTGCGCCGGAGATCGTGTTGACGCTTCCCGCCACTGTGCGCGTGAGCTTGGATCCGCGGACTCGTATGCGGCTTCACTATGCCATTCGAGAGGATTTCGGAGTCGCGGCCGTAGAGCTATGGGTGGCTGTGAAACCTGACGCTTTCGAAAGGGTCGCAGTATTGAACAAGGCCGAACGGAGCGAGGGCGAAAGATGGCATGGCTCCGATACGGTTCGTATTCGCGAATGGCTGCCGCAACCCGACATCTCCATTGTTTGGATGCAATTGAGAGTTGTCGACAATTTGCCCGCCGGTCTTGGAGGGCCGCAAAGCGGGCAGAGCAGGGTTCTCGAATTGGAACTGGTGGAAGACGCTCAAACGCTGATGCGTCAGGAATTGGAGCGACAAGCCGCAAGCGTGCGCGAAACTATAGAAGAGGCGGCCAAACGGCTGGAAAAGGCGGCCGGCGCCATGCGAACCGTTGGCGTTGATCTGTCCAAAACCAAGTCGGACTGGACTTTGCAGACCAGACGTCTGCACGACGAGGCACGCAATAACGCATCCGCCGCAGACGCCCTGCTTGAACAATTGGAGATCGTTTTACCTCAAACGGCGTTTCGCGAACTTCTTCCCCGCTTGACCAGAACACGCAAGGCGTATGTCGTTTCGGCTGTTCAGGCGGTTGAAAAGGTGGCTCTCGTCGATCCCGCGCATAGGGGCGGGCATGTGAAAGAATCCATAGGGAAACTGGATCAGGCGGCTGCGGAGACCCGTCGTCTGTTGGTCTTCCTGGAAACGCTGGTCGAAAAAGCTTCCGCGGTCGCCGCCTTGGACGAACTGGCCGAACGCCAATGGGAATTGGCGGATCGCATCAAGGACAATACGGAGCAAGCGGAGACGTCGGCGGAGTGGAGGGAAGAACAAAAAAAATTGGCTTCTGAACTGGCCGAATGGGAAAAAGCGCAAATAGAATCCGCGTTGCGCCAATTTGAAGAAACGAGCAAAGAAGCAGCGGAATTGGCCGCTGCGGCGCGTGACTGGACGAAAAAGCAGGAAACTTTGCGAGAAACCGCCGCTGAACTCGCCGATCCGGAAACAAACGATGCGGCAAAAAAGAAACTGGACGCAATCTGGCAGGAGCGGATGGGCGACAAGGACAAGCCCGAAAAGGCCGAAGACACGGCCAAGGCCTTGCAGGAACAGGCGGCCGCACAGGCCCGTGCCTTGACCGAGCAGGCTGCAAAATTGTCCGAAACCCTGCCTTACGAAGCTCTGAAACCCGCAGCCGATAAAGCCGCCGAGTCCATGCAGTCTGCCGCGCAGCATGCTGCCGAGGCGGGGGCCCAAGAGCCGTCCGCAGCGGAGCCGTCACAGCGAAAAGCCGAAGAAGAGATGGTTGGCGGCGCCGAGCATCTGGATCAAGTCGCTCAAAAGGCGGAAGATATAGCGCGTCGCCTGGAGGAAATGTTGAATCCGCAACGGCCGCGGACGCCCGAACAGGCGGCGGAGGCGTTGGCGCAGAATGCGCAAGAATGGGCGCAGAAACAAGAGACGCTTCAGCAGGCGGCGGCCGATTTGGCCGATCCCGCGAAAACGCAAGCTGCGGAGCAGAAACTGAGCGAACTCTGGGACAATATGGCGCCGGAAGATCGGCCGCAACCGGCCGCGCCTGCGGATCAAGCGCAACAGTTGCAGCAGATGGCCGCCGAGCGGGCGCAAGCCCTGGCCGAGCAGGCGCAGGCGATGAGCGAGGCCATGCAGAAGACGCCGCACGAAACCTTGCCGCAAATGGCGGCCGAGGCCGCTCAAGCTGTGCAGTCGGCCACGGAGCACGCTGCAGAAGCCGCCGGCGCGCCGCCCGGTGAAGCGGCGCCCATGCAGCAAAAGGCGCAAGAACAGATGCAACAGGGCGCCGAGCAAATGCGCAAAATGGCGAACGAACTGGCGGCTCATCTTCCGGGCGCGCCGGAAGCTCCCGGTCTTCCGGATCCGCAAATGGCAGCCGAGTTGGCGCCGCAGGCTCCCGGTCTTCCTGGGCCGCCAACTCCTTCGGGACCGCTCGCGCCACCCGGCGCGCCGCCTTCGGTTCAAGAAGCCTTGAACGCTATGCTGGCGGCTATGGATGCACCCATGTCGGCGCAGGCCGCCGCTTTGGCCGAGCAAGCGGCGCAGGCCATGCAAGCCACGTCGATGCAGGCGGCTATGGATGCCGGTATGCCGATGTTTGGCGATCAGCCCGGTCCGCCGGGGCCGCCCGGTTTTCCCGTACCCGGTGAAGCGGGCGAAGGCGAAAGCGCCGAGGGCGCGAAACCGGTCGGCGATCATGGCGGTTTTCCGCCGGAGTGGAAGGCGGCGGGGTTTGCCGTGGACGAATGGGTCAAGTTGAGAGGCAAAGTGGATGCGAGTCTTGTCGAAGAAAACTTACGGGGTGTGCCGCCTGAATATCGCGAACTGGTTCGTCGCTATTTTCTCGAAATCGGCAGGCAGGGCAGGGAGGACTAAAACAATGAACATGTGTGGACGGCGCCAGGGAAGTGCGCATGGGGACCAGCGTTGCCGATGGGCGATACCGTTTTTTTTCAAGGACGGGAAACGCCTGCTTCCCGGTATGGCGCGCGCCCTGGCGGCGATGCTGTTGACGGTCGTTACGTGCTTTGGCGACATGCAGGACAACCGAGTTGATCGTTCCATCGAAAGAGGATTGGCCTATCTGGTCCGCGTTCAGCGCGCAGACGGGAGTTTCCCCGGCA
>CAZYAW010000034.1:0-16017 GCA_964646045.1 uncultured Victivallales bacterium
GGATATCGGACTCGATTCCTACGACCGCTTTTCCCCCAATCAGGATACGCTGCCTCAAGGCGGATTCGGCAACCTGATCGCATTGCCATTGCAAAAGAAGCCTCGCGAACGGGGGTGGACGTTGTTTCTCGACGAGCGACTCGATCCGGTTCCTGATCAATGGGCCTTTCTCAGTTCGATTCGTCAAATCGGACGAATCGAAGCGGAAGCGCTCGTGCGTCGGGCGGAAAAGCGCGACAGGGTGCTGGGCATACCGCGCATTGCGCTGGATGAAGACGACGAGAAACCATGGACAGCGCCACCGTCGCGGCGCCGTAACGATCCGCCACCGGCTGGACCTTTGCCGGAAAAAATGGAGCTTGTGCTTGGCAATGATGTGTACATTTCGAAAAAAAACATGTCGGACGGATTGCGCAATCGTTTGGTACGCCTGGCTGCTTTTCAGAACCCGGAGTTCTACCGGGCTCAAGCCATGCGCTTCCCGACAAAAGGAAAGCCTCGTGTCATCGCCTGCGCGGAAGACCATGTTGGCCATATCGGACTGCCGCGGGGTTGCTTCGAGGATATTCGCAAAACATTGACCGAACTGGGTGTACGAAGCGTTGTGCGCGATGAACGCCAGTCCGGGCAGCCTTTGAAGGTGGCGTTTCACGGAAGCTTGCGGCCTGAGCAGAAGGCGGCGGCTAAAGCGTTGGCCAGACACGACACAGGGGTGCTTTCGGCGACGACGGCATTTGGGAAAACGGTTGTCGCCGCATGGCTGATCGCGCAACGCGGCGTGAACACCCTTGTGCTGGTACATCGTCAGCAGTTGCTGGAACAATGGATTGAACGATTGTCCGAGTTTCTGGACCTGCCTCGAAAATCCATTGGCAGGATCGGAGCGGGTATAAACAAGCCGACGGGAAACCTGGACGTGGCGCTGATCCAGAGTCTTGTGCGCAAAGGCGAGATCAAAAACTGCGTCGGAAACTATGGGCACTTGGTTGTGGACGAGTGTCATCATTTACCGGCGCCAAGTTTCGAGCAAGTTTCCCGGCGGGCCAAGGGAAAATACGTCCTTGGGCTCTCCGCGACGGTAACACGCAAAGACGGGCAGCATCCGATTATTCTCATGCAATGCGGGCCCGTTCGCTACCGTGTCAACGCCAAACAACAGGCGGCACAGCGGCTGTTTGTTCATAGCGTGCAGGTACGGCCTACGGCATTTCGGTTTGCCGGAGAGTCGAGACCCGACATGCGCCTGCCGTTTCACGACTTGATCGAGGCGCTGATTGCCGACGAAGGACGAACACGCCTGATCGTGGACGATGTGCTCGAGTGTCTGGCGCAGGGACGATCGCCGCTCGTGCTTACCGAGCGCACGGAGCATCTGGACCGTTTATCGGAGGCGCTCGCTCCGCATGTGCGTCATTTGATCGTGTTACAGGGCGGAATGGGACGCAAGACATTGCGGGAACGTCTCGCGAAACTGACCGAAATACCGGAAGCCGAAGAGCGCGTATTGTTGGCAACAGGGAAATTTATTGGCGAGGGATTCGACGATGCTCGGCTGGACACCTTGTTTCTGACTTTGCCTGTCTCCTGGCGCGGCACGGTGGCGCAATATGCCGGACGCTTGCATCGAAACCATGCCGCCAAGCGCGAGGTTCGGATTCACGACTATGCCGATCTCAACGAGCCCATGCTGGCTCGCATGTTCGACCGGCGGTGCCGCGGCTACGAAGCCATCGGTTATTCCGTGCTGCTTCCGGCCAGCGCCGTTCCCGGCTGGCCGCCTGAAATTCCGTTGCCGGTCGAACCCGAATGGAAGCGCGATTACGCTGCCAGTGTGCAACGTCTGATCCGCGACGGAGTGGACGCGCATCTGGGCCATCTCTTTGTGCATGCCGCGCGCGCACCCGGTCCCGAAGCGCGGGGCGTCGAGCGCGCGCGCAGTGCGACGGAAGAGTTTTTGTATCGCCGGCTCGAAACCTTGCCGGAAACGGCCGGGAAATTCGGATTGAACGTTCGACTGCCGATTCCGTTCGATGGCGACGGCGGCATGGAAGTCGATCTGCTGTGCGAATCTTTGCGGCTTGCCGTGGAACTGGACGGCGCGCAGCACTTGAGCCATGCGGAGGCCTATCGGCGCGACCGGCGCAAGGATGCGCTGTTGCAGGAGCACGGCTATCTCGTCTTGCGGTTTCTGGCCGAAGACGTCGGCCAACAGCTCGATCTGGTCCTCGACACCCTCCTGCGCGCCATGGCCAACCGCCATGCCAGCCAAGCGTAACACGTGAATTTTGCTTCGTGTCGGTTCGGTACAAGGCAAGGCCCTGTGATACGGATGTTGGACGGCATACAGTCTCCCAGCAGACCCATGGCCTGCATCTGACGATAGGTTTCTTCATAGCAACGGGCGAAAGCATCCAGATCGTTGCCAATTATATGCAGGTAGGCTCGAAGCTGGGATAGTACTTTACCTTCGAGATCCGGATTGTGGCCAAGTTACACCTCCAGCACGACCAGTCTGTATTCGAAACCCTCGGGGCTGACTCGACGCAAAGCCAGTAGATCGAGGCGACTGCGCCCCAAAGCGCCGCCCGTGACCTGGCGATCAATGATCACGAACTCCGGGGTCGGAGGGCTATCCGTAATCAACATCTGTTCCAACGCAACCTCCTCACCCCAGTTGACTTGCTTGATGCGGCTGGCTATGCGGTTCAATGCCTTTTTGCGCGAACCCTTGGGATGCGGGCGTAGCCCGCCCCGGATTCAATAGGCGTTTTCGCGGGCGAAAAAAGTTTTGAGCAGAATCTTGAGGTCGAAAGAGAGCGACCAGTGCTCGAGATAGTAGAGGTCGTACTTGATGCGTTCCTCGATGTCGGTGTCGCCGCGCAGGCCGTTGACCTGCGCCCATCCGGTGATGCCGGGCTTGGAGACATGGCGCCACATGTAGCGGCCGACATCGCTCTTGAACTTCTCGACGAAATGCGGGCGTTCCGGGCGCGGACCCACCACGCTCATGTCGCCCGTGAGCACGTTCCAGAACTGCGGCAGTTCGTCCAGATTGCAGCGGCGCAAAAACGCGCCGACGGGCGTGCGCCGCGCATCGTCCCGGGCGGCCCAGACGGGACCGCTGCGGCTTTCCGCATCCGCCACCATGGTGCGCAGCTTGTACAGGGTGAAGACCCGTCCGTCCTTGCCGCAGCGTTCCTGGCGGTACAAAACGGAACCGGGCGAGCTGCGGCGGATGCAATAGGCCGCCGCCGCCATGATCGGCAGCGTGGCGAGCAGACCGACCGCGGCCACCAGCAGGTCTTCGGTCCGTTTGAGGAAACGGTTCCAGGCGCGGTCGAGCGGCCATTCGGCGACGCCCAGCAGCGGAATGTCGTCCACCGACTGCACATTCATGCTGCCGGTCAGCACTTGAAAGAGATCGGGCACCATGTTGAACTGCACCAGGTGGCGTTCGCACAGCAGAATGATCTCGACGATGCGGGCGTGACCCAGGGGTGTGCCGGCGAGGATGATCTGGTTGATTTTGGGCGGGTTGGCGACGACCGCTTCCAGATCGTCCAGCGTACCCAGCAGCCATTGCGGGTCGAGCGATTCATGGCGGGGCTCGTCGCGCTCGCAGCGCAGAAAACCGACCACTTCGGTGCGGAGCTTGCGGTCTTCGATCAAGCCGCGCCGCAGTCGCGCGGCGACTTCGCCGGTTCCCAGAATGAGGACGCGATTGATCGCCCGGCTGTGACGGGCGCAGTGCAGTTCGATGCGGAAGAGCACGTAGCGCTGCGCCAGCAGACAGAAAACGCCGGTCGGCAGCGAAAGCGCCAGCACGCCGGTCGAGAATTCCATGACATAGTTGCGCACGGCGAAGGCCAGCACGGCGGAGGCCAGCGTGGTCAGGCCGCAGGCGCGGGCCAGGCGCGGAATTTTGCTTTCGAAGCGGCCCCGTTGCGGGCGCCGGTAAAGGCCCAGGCGCGCGCAGATCCAGAGTCCGATCAGGGCGAAGACCAGTCCGCCGCGCGCGTAGGCCTCGTAGAGATCCGGAATGCGTCCGAAACGCACGGCGAACAGGTTGCTGTCGAAGCGCAGCCAGACGGCCAGCATGAAGGCCCCGAACAACGCCAGCGCGTCCCCTGTCAAAGCCCAGGCCACGAAACCGGTTTCGAGAGAATCCTTGTTTTTCATGGGGTTCGTTTTACTCCTGAAAGCCGGCTCGTACCAGAAAGCGATAGAGCGTGGCTCGCGAAACGCCCAGTTCCCGGGCGGCTTCCACTTTGTTGCCGTCTGTGCGGCGCAGCGCGGCGAGGACGGTCTCCTTGTCCAGTCGGGTGCGGCGGCGCACGGCGGCGCGGGACGGGACGGGCGCGCGCGCCGCGCTGTCGCCGGGCGGCATGGGCGGCAGATGCCGGGGCAGAATGCGCGGCCCCCGGCACTTGACCAGCGCGAACTGAATCCAGTTCTGCAACTCGCGCACGTTGCCGGGCCAGGAATAGGAAATCATGACCGCCAGCGTTTCGGGCGCCAGTTCCGGCTCCTGAAGGCCGCTCTTCTGTCGCGTCCGCAGTTCCTGTTGCAGAATGTGGCGGGCCAGCAGGGGAATATCCGACGTGCGTTCGCGCAGGGGCGGCAGCAGGATCGGGACCACGTTGATGCGGTAGTACAGGTCTTCGCGGAAGCGGCCGGCGGCGATTTCCTCGGTCAGATTCTTGTTGGTCGCGCTGACAATGCGGGCCGTCGTGCGCAGCGTGGTCTCGCCGCCGACCCGCTCGAAGCGGCCCTCCTGCAGCACGCGCAGCAGCTTGACCTGAACGGAGAGGGGCAGGTCGCCGATCTCGTCCAGAAAGATGGTACCGCCGTCGGCCATTTCGAAGCGGCCTTTTTTGTCGCGAATGGCGCCGGTAAACGAACCTTTGACGTGGCCGAACAGTTCGCTTTCCAGCAGGGCTTCCGGCAGCGCGCCGCAGTTGACCGGCACGAACAGCTTGTTGGCGCGCGGGCTTTCGTTGTGAACGGCGGCGGCCACCAGTTCCTTGCCGGTGCCGCTCTCGCCCTGCAGCAGGACGGGGGCATGGCTGTCGGCCACGGCGCGAATCATTTCGAACACCTCGATCATGGCCGGCGCGCGCCCCACAAGGCCCGCGTAGGAATGCGCCTCGCCGACGCGGCGTTCCAGATAGCGTTCGCGGGTCAGATCGCGAAAGGTGATCAGTACGTTGTCGTCGTTTCCGCTCTCGTCGGGAAGCGCCTGTACGGTCATGTCCACATCGCGTTCTTCGCCCGATTTGGCGGCGATGCGTACCATGCGCCGCAAGGGCAGGGGAGGCGCGGCGGCCGATACGTCGCAGAACAGGCATTTTCCGCCGCACAGCTTGCCCGGAAACACGCTGTGGCAGTCGCGGTTGATCACTTCGTCGCGCCGGTAGCCGGTAATGGTCTCGGCCGCCTTGTTGAAAAAGAAGATGCGCCGGTCGGCGGTATGGGCCACGATGCCGTCGCCGATATGGTCGGCCATCAGTTCGCAGCGCCGCAGCGCCGCCGTCAGCGCCGGGGCGTAGCCGCGTTCGAAAAAATCGGCGATCAGCGGGAGCAAGGCGTCGCGCGCGGTCCGCCAGGGGGCGGCGTCGGCGGCGTCGCGGGACGACGGCGTGAAACGCGCTTCCGCCACATTCCAGTCCACCACCGCCGGACAGCCCGGCAGTTGGCTGCGCACTTGCGGCGAGAGCGGCCGCAGCGCCACGACGATGTCGGCTTCTTCCATGCGTTCCGGCCCGGTACGCTCGTCCAGAACGACGTCCGTTTCGCGCAGGACCCGGCGTGCCATGGGGTGCGGCGGCTGCGCCAGCGGCGCGCGCAGAATCTCGCAGTGCGCGACGGCGCGCGCCCGCGCCAGGGCTTCGGCCATGCGCGCCAGGGTCGGATTCGTTTCGCAGAGAAAGAGCGTTTGGGTCGTCATGAGTCGCTATCCGGCGTCGGCGCAGGGGCGGTCGACGCGAAAGCCGCCTGCAGCGCCTCTTCGTACACCGCGCGCGCCGGGACGCCCGCCTGACGCGCCAGGCGCAGACAGTCCTCGTATTCCGGCGAACGGGTGATCGGGCGGCCGCGGCGCGATCCGATTTTGACGCGAACCGTTCCAAAGGGGGTTTTCGCCTTCTCGAAATGGCGTTCCAGCAGCGTTCGCCGCGTTTCGTATTCGCGAATTCCGAACGTGGCGCAGCCCTCGAAAATCGTGTCCAGCATGACCTCGCGATCCGCCGGCCGGCACAGGACGGTCAGCCGGGCGCCCGGGCGCTGTTTCTTCATCTGAATCGCTGTCGTAAAGACGTCCAGCGCGCCGCGCTCGCGCAGGGTTTCCGTCAGTGTGCCGAGCAGTTCGGGCACGGTATCGTCCACATTGGTTTCCAGCGTCAGGACGGTATCGGACGGCTCTGCGGCGTCCGCCGCTTCCAGCAATGCGGCCCGCAACAGATTCGGCCGCCGATGCAGGGTGCGATGGCCGAACCCGATCCCCGTCCGCAGGAGACGACAGGGCGTGGACGCCGCCGGGAAGACTTCCTGCCACAGGGTCAGCAGAACGGCGCCGGTCGGCGTGACCAGTTCGAACGGCTCGTCGGTGGGCGTGACGGCGTGGCCTTTGAGCAGGGCGACGGTGGCGGGGACCGGGACCGGCAGCCGCCCGTGCGCGGTTTCGACCGTGCCGGATCCGAGCGGGAGCGGACCGACCGTAACATGCCGCGTTTGCAGAGCGTGCAGGGCCAGACAGGCGCCGACAATGTCCACGATCGAGTCGAGCGCGCCGACTTCGTGAAAATGCACCTGTTCCGGCGTGGTATGATGCGCTTCCGCTTCGGCCTCGGCCAGTTTGCGGAAAGCGCGCAAACTCAGATCGCGTACCGGCTCGGGCAGCGGCGCGCGGGCGACGATGGCGTGAATGTCCGCCAGATGCCGATGCACGGCGTGCGCATGCGCTTCGGGCGCATGCACCGTGATGCGCCGGCCGCGTGTGCCATGGTCTTCGCAGGGCGTGTTCTCGATGCGAAACGACTCGATGGGCAGTTTGTGCAGGGTTTTTTCCCAGGCGGCGAAATCCACGCCCAAATCCAGCAGCGCGCCCAGAATCATGTCGCCGCTGGCGCCGCCCACGCTGTCGAATCGTACGGTATGCATGTGTGTTTTCTACTCCCCCGGGTCGGCCGGTCGCGCGCCGCCGCGGTTGATCATTGCGGCGGCCACGCCGGCCCCGAATCCGTTATCGATGTTGACGACCGTGATGCCGGGCACGCAGGTGTTGAGCATGGCCAGCAGCGCCGCCAGTCCGTAGCGTCCCGTTCCGTAGCCGACGCTGGTCGGAACGGCGACGATCGGCTTGTCGATCAGTCCGCCGACGACCGAAGGCAGCGCGCCTTCCATACCCGCCGCCACGACCACCGCGCGGGCGGCGCGCAGGCGCGCCAGACAGGGCATCAGGCGATGCAGACCGGCCACGCCCACATCGTAGAAGCGTTCCACCCGCGCGCCCATGCGTTCGGCGACGAGGGCCGCCTCGGCGGCTACGGGAATATCGCTGGTGCCTGCGCAGACGACCGCCACTCCGCCGTCGGGTTGCGGCGGGGGCGCGGCGTCGAGAGTCAGTGCGCGGGCGTCTTCATGCCAGACGGCGGCGGGAAAGGCTTGCAGAACCGCATCGCGAATGTTCGGCGGAACCCGCGTGGCGAAAGCCGGTTGACCGGCCCGCAGCATGGCGCCGAAGAGCGTGACCACCTGTTCGGGCCGTTTGCCCGGCGCGTAGATCACTTCCGGCAGGCCGCGCCGCCGCGCGCGGTCCAGATCGACTCGCGCGAAGCCGAGATCGCGTCCGGGCGCGAGCGCGGTCAGGGCGTCCGTAACGGACAGGGCGCCGGCGGCGACCTGTTCCAGGACGGGACGCAAATCATTGGCGCCGTCGTCGGGAGCGGGGCTGTCGTTCGTATTCATGGGCCAACTGGTCTCCGTGCGAATTCAGCGAGACTCCCGAGCCGGCGCAGGGCGACCGCCGTGCATGCGCCGACAAGACTCTCGCGATAGTCGGACTGGAACCCTCTCATATTCCCGCGCGACAGGCAAGCAGGGAATCGGGCGGACGGGCCGATTACCCGCCCGCAATGGGCGGGGGCAGGGGTTCGACGGGCGCGAAGGATTCCGGAATCGACGGTTCGATCACTCGCAGGCCTTCCCAGACGCCCGACCGGTAGCGCCAGAAAAACACGGCGCCGGCCAAAACAATGTGGCCGACCAGAATGCTCCACAGCGCGGAAGCCGGCCAGGCGAGCCGCGCCGCGACCCAACTGGGAAACACCAGCGTGCCCCAGGACAACGCGGTCCCCGCCATCATCGAAAAATGCGTATCGCCCGCCCCTTTAATGGCATGGCTGTACACGATATAGAACGCGTCGAAGACCAGATAGGCGGTGATAAAACGCAGGGAGAGTTTGGCCATGACAAAGGTTGCGGCCTGTTCAGGATCGCCGGCCCGCGCGAACAGCGCCAATACGGAATCCGCCCGGAACCAGAAAACCGCGCCCACGACGGCGTTGTAGATCAACGCCAGCGCCAAGGCGCGGCGCACGCACGAGCGGGCGAACGGGATATGGCCGGCCCCGACGCCCTGTCCGACCAGGATCGATACGGCCATGCCCATGCCGACGATCGGCAGAAAGGCCAGGGCGTTCAGGCCGAACGCGATGCCGGCGGCCTCGAGCGCCACCGAGCCGGCCCGTCCCAGAAACACGACGAACAAGTTGAAGGCCAGCATGTCCAGCATGAACTGCAATCCGTTGGGGAATCCGAAGCGCAAGACGCGCCGCAACAACGGCCCGTCCAGCGTCCGCCTGGGCCACGTCCCGAAACGTGCGCGATGACGGGAACGCAGGAAGAGGGTCAGCATGACGAGCATACCCAGCAGATTGCTCAAGCCGGTGGCCAAGCCCGCGCCGTAAATGCCCATGCGCGGAAACCCGCCGCGGCCGAAAATGAACAGGGCGTTGAACAGCACGTTGGCCAGGGCGCAGCACAGTTCGATGATCATGACCGTTCGCGTTTGGCCGCGTCCGCTCCAGAATCCGTTCAGGGTCGCCAGGGCAATGCCGGCAAAGGCGAACCGGCTCAGCACGCGAAAATAGACGACCTGTTCCGCGCGCACGTCGGCGGCATGGCCGGCCCACGCGAAAATCTGCGGCGCCCAAACGGCCGGGATTTGCATGGCCAATCCGCCCAGCAGCGCCAGGTACAGCCCCTGCCAAACCGCCGGTCCCACTCGCCGATTCTGGCCGGAGCCGGTAAACTGGGCCACGAACGCGCTGACATAGCCCGCCGTTCCGATGAACAGACTCATGCCGACGAAGCTCATCAGGCCCGCCGGCAGGGCGGCGGCGATCGAGGCCTGGGAATAGCGCGCCAGCATGACCCGATCCGCGAACAGGCGCAGGGCGTGGCCGGACGAGGCCACGATCAGCGGCAACGCCACGCGCAAGACCTGCGCCATCGTCGCCGTCGCGTCCCCGCGCGCGCCGCACGTTATTGGTTCGTCAGACGCCGTCATGCGCACTCGCGAAAAGAGCTTCCGGGTCGGCGACCGCCGTCATAAGACACTCGCTTCTGTTCTCACGAGTCCGAATCCACTTTCCGCCATTGCCCTCCGTCGGCGGACGAGGCATACATGGCGTCGAGTACAATCCGGCTGCGCCGCCCGTCGCGACCCGAACAGACCAGCGGCGCGCCGGTGCGGATGGCGGCGGCCAGATTGTCCATGGAGTTGAGCCAGGGACGTCCGGCTCTTTGCGGCGCTTGGTCCCGCCAGGCCCCGGTTCGCGTTGCCAAAAGCATCCAGCCCCGTCAGGGCGTCTTCCGATGTTTGACCGCAGTTCTCGAAAGTAAGCGTCAGACCGGCCTGCGCCGCGCGTTCGGCCAGGGGGGCAAACAACTCCATGACGCGTTGCAGACTTTCCGGTTCCTGTAGCCGGACGCCCGATCCTTAAATCGCAGTAGTCTACGCCCCAGGACCGCAAGGTGGCCAGCGCCTCCGGGAAATCGCAATTCAATTCGTCCGTAAATACAGAGATAAACATATCCGTCTTTCCTTTACGTGAAACGCTGTCATTCCATCGAGGCGCTTGCACCCCCCCTTGCGAGACGGAAGTCTCGTTCAATAAACACGGGTACGGCGCCCGTGCCGCGACTGACAGGCGCGGGTGTTGCAGGAGCCTCCATTAACGGAAGGGTAAAATGTTCCTGTGATGGTCGAATGTCAAGGCAAACCCGCGTTTGATCGATTTCACAGCCTTGTTCGTCACAGGCGATCAGGCGGTCGCCGTCGCCGTCAAAGGCCAGCCCTGCGTCGGCTTTGCTTTCGACGACGGCGCGGCGCAGATCCTCGGTATGCCGAGAACCGCAGTTTTCATTGATGTTCATGCCGTTAGGGCTGCTGTGCAGGGCGATCACCTCCGCGCCCATCTCCCGGAAAATGATCGGGGCGATCTTGTAGGACAGCTTGTAGCCGTCGCGCGTAAAGATCTTGATGCCGTTGTCGTCGTAGGGATTGTGGGAGGCCGAAATGACGATGCCGGCGTCGGCCCGCATGTTCTGGGTAATATAGGCGGTGGCCGGAGTGGGGACGGGACCGAGCAGGTAAACATCCACGCCCATGGAGCAAATGCCGGCCGTCAGGGCGTTTTCCAGCATGTAGCCGCTGAGGCGCGTATCCTTGCCGATGACAATGCGGTGGCGTTTGTCGTGCCGCTTGCAGATGAAACCGATGGCCCGCCCGATGGCAACGGCCATTTCCACGGTCATGGGATAGACGTTGGCAATGCCGCGAATTCCATCGGTGCCGAACAATTTACTCATGAGCTGTTTTCTCCCAGGTTTGATGCAGGTGATCGACCATAGACTGAAGCCAGGCGCGCGCGGCGTCCTTGCAGGGCGCGGGCATGGAGGCAATGCCGTCCGTATAGGAGGCGTGCCGCGCCGCGGCCAGATACGCCTCCAGTTCATGCGGGGGCCGTCCTCGCGCGCTCGCCTTGTGCGCGGCGGCCGGGCCCTCGCGCTTCTCGCCGCAACGGGATGTCGGGAGCGGGAGGCTGAATAATCGTTCCCGGCGCCAGTACATCTTTGCGACAGATCGAACCCGCCGCGAGGATGGTGCCGTACGCCATGCGCACCGGCCCCGCCACGCCGCCCTGTCCGCCGAGAAAGATCGGGAGCCGATCCAGCAGTACGCCGCCGGGAACATCGCCGAAGAGCGAGGGGGTCGCCTTGTCCTGGCGCGGGGTGAAATTGAAATGGACGAAGGAGGAGCCGACTTCGCTGTGATTGGAACGGCTCGTGCCGCCGGCCATCAGGCTGACGCGGCGGACCAATCGCTCACAAAGGTATCGCGTTCGAATTAGCGCATGAAAGCAAGCGAGCAGACAACTCAGGGTTGAAATAGGCGAGTTTTTCGTCGCAATAGTGCGCATCTGAGCCCTTTTCCGCATGCAGTGACGCTGAACGCTCGGCGACCCGGACGCCTGTGACATCATGACACAGGCTCGCATACGGACGCGCCATGCTGACGCACCGTTCTAACTCAGCGCGACTGGCTTGCCGGCCCCGGGGTGACATGTAAATCTTTCTTGAATAAAGAGTTGCTTCCCCTACCGTTTCTACGACCAACCGTTGGCACGCACTTTGCTTTAGCGAGATACGCAAAACTCGGCCAAGCGGGAGATTTGCGTATAAGCCGATACCGTTAGACAACAAATTTCAGACTTCCTGATTTCTCAGGAAAATGCTTTGGCACACTTTCAAATTGTGGCACGGGCATCTTGCCCGTGTTATCTCGATATATTTCATGGGCGGGACGCCCATGCTACTAAGAATGTGTCAACTCATTTTCCGAAGAACAGTCCCAATCCTCTGTCGAGGTCAGGAAGTCTGAAGTTCGGGGGGCGCCAGGACGAAGGCGGAAGGCGTTGGCGTGCTCGCAGCGGGAAACCTCGGTTATTTTAAGGCTAACGCAGACTGTGCAGCGAGAGATTGCCCAGTTTGTGTTTGGCGCATAGGTTGAGCACTTCCACGAGCTTCTGATGACGGGTGGCGCTCTCGCAGCGAATCGAAACCGGCACGTTGCGGTCGAGATCGGCCAGCCGCCCCATGTTGCGGTCGAGGTCGGGCAAGGTCATGCGCCGACCGTTCATGGCCAGTCCGCTTCCGCCCCGTCCGATCACCACGTCCACAAGGCCTTCCAGCGGTTCGCCGACGGCCTCCGGCCGGGCCACGTCCAAGTGCGCCAGAACGTCTTCCTGCCGTACGGCGACAATAAAGAAGATCAGCAACAGGAAAACGACATCGATCATGGAGGTCAGTTCCAGTCGCGGGTTTTCCGAGCCGAAGGCCGCCTTGATTTTCCTGTATCGCATGGCGCTCTCCTTTCTCTATTTATGTTCTATTACGTTTGCGCCAGGCTGTTTCTTAGGGTTCACGTTGTTTTTTGCGCGGGCGTGTTATTTCAGGCTTAGATCGTTCCGCCGCGATCAGGTCTCGATCCCGACTCGGGCGCCGACTCCGTGTTCGCGTTTGATTTTGATTTGGATTGCGTGCAGGCACGGTGGAGCCCTAGCAAAGAGGGGAACTGACCTTGGGCGATACGGTCGTGGAGAAATGGCTGATTCGGGCCGAAGCCGGATCGCGCATTCCGCTCGCTTTGTATCGGCCGCGCCAGGCGACCGGTCGCCTGCCGGCCGTCGTCATGACCTGCGGTCATGGCGGCAGCAAGAGTACGCCGCGCAACGTCTATGTGGCTCGTCTCTATGCCGCCGCCGGGGTGGCCTGCCTGCTGGCCGATCCGCTGGGGGAGGAACACAGCGCTCTGCTGACGCTGAACGGCGATGCGGACGACATCATCGACCATGACCGCAGCGGTGCTGCCTGGCGCGATACGGCGGCGCATCTGGCCGGCCTCGATGCGGAGCATCGTCGCTTGCGGGCCTGGTTTTGTCCGCAGGGCTGGCATCGGCCCTATCACGGCGCCCGCCGGGCCATGCGCTTCATACACGAGCAATTCGGAACCCCCGCCGCGAGGGCGCAGAAGATCGAGGACCTTCCCGATCTGCGCTACGGCGACTGGTACGACCGACACGGGATTCCGCTCGAACCACTCTATGGCGTCGAGAGACATTATCGCGGCGCGCTTTTGCCGGATACAGGCCTGGAACCTATTCCGCGTGAATCACTGGCGGTGTTGCCACCGCAGGAACGCGGGGGGGTCCGACTTTACCATTGACGGCTGGCTGACCGCCGTCAACGCCGCCTCGTGATGTCGCAGGCTCCATCGGATCTTGGATTATTTCATTGCATAGTCAACCGTTACTACCGCGGCCACTTTCTTTCCTATCGAAGATGTGTCTTCCGAAGCGTACTCGGAGATTCCCGTGGCATCCGAGGCTCTCACGCTGAATGCGCCCTGGCGTGCCGCACGCAGTGGGCCAAGCTTGGTTCCGCTACCTTCGGCCAATGTTTTGGCTCTTTCTCTGGCATCCTTTGTCGCTTCCGTCAAAAGGTGGCTCTTCAGTTCATTGACGCGGGTATAGAAATACATCGGGGCGCCGGCATGAAGTTCTACACCCTGGCCCAGAAGCTTCTGGATTTGTGGAGATGCCTTGGCTACACTGTTTACATTCGTATGATTAATGTTGACTGTTTGCGAAAGCTCATAGCTCTCGATCTCGTTTGTGAGTTGCCCTTTTTCCGATCGCTTTCTTTGTTCGGATACGGATACGGATCCTATTTGCACATCCGCGTCTTGAAGTCCGTTGGAACGGATGAACTCAAGCACACTCGTGCGGTGCTCTGCGAGGGTGCGGTATGCTTCCGCAATATTCCTGTTCGATGATTTCACTGCGATGTTCCACTGGGCTAAGTCGGAGCGAACGGGGGTTTCAGCATACCCTCTGACTTTGATAATCTGATGCGACATTCTAATGTCACGCATAGCGTCTGTGACAAGATATGTGGAGAGCACAAGCGCAACGGTCATCGTGAGTCCGAACGGAATAAGCGTCTTTCCAGTTTGCATAATCTTCTCCTATGTTGTGTACTTTCCCGCCGGACCTCGAGAATGGTTGCGACCGCTTTACGGGATCCATTCTGATTCGCCAAACCTCGCCTCGCTTGACGGGCGGCTCGGTCATTCCTTGATTCCGTCGTCAAACGCTTGCCGCTGCACCGGGTATGGACAGTGTCATTTCCGCATTGTCGCAGTATGACCTATGACTTGATTTGTCAACTTGTGTATTCGGACGCAACGTCGCCTTTGACAGCTTGAATCCGTTTCTATCTCCATTTGTGCCGGCACTCATGGCATTCATATCTTGGCCACGGGTAGAGGAGGCAAAACGCCCCGAGAGTGACTGCCGCAAGAATGCCGACCAGTACAGGCCGCTTGACAATGACGCCGTTCTTGTTCCCGCACTTCGGACAAGTTCGCGCCAGTTCAGCTTGTTCTTCGGCTTCGGCACGGCGATGTTCCGTCAGGATTTCAGCTGCTCGCACAGCATCGGCCGCAGCGACGAAAATCCGGATGCCGCCTATGGCATTGGAGAGGAGCGGATTTGCCGCGACAGTAAGATTGTCCGTGAGTTGCGCCTCTATTCCGAAGGAACCTAGTTTCACCTGGATCGGCATGGCCTCCATAGGTTGTGAAACGGTAGCCACCGGCACCATGTTCGGTATATTTTTCATTTTGTCTTCCAGCGTCATCCTTGAGCCGCTGTGCGGTCGCCGGCCGTTTCCGGCAGGCGACCGCTCCCGATTTCACGACCGAATTCTTATCCGGTTCTCCCGGAACATGCCAGCCTTTTCTGTCTTTTTTTTGCTTCCGCCCAACGTCGCAATGCCGCAAGAAATGGCCGCGCGAAGCGCGGCTATTTCTTGTCGTTGTCGATTGCTTTGTTGGCTGCATGTTCCTTTTTCTCTATGTCCTGCAAGACCCACGCGGCGTACTTCGAGACCTCCGTGGTCTTCTGCTCATGGAGTGCGCGCAGTTCCACCATGGCGCAGTCAGGAAGACGATCGAAGCGTTTCAGGGTGTCAGATATCTCCGATTTCCTGAAATAGAGGAGGTCTTCTCGCAGAAGAGATATCAGTTTGGGAATTGCCCTGATATCCCCATGCCAGCCGAGGGCAACAACCGCCCGGCGACTGGTTTCCGGGTCTGAAGTCTGTGCCACTTGGATGAGTATGTCCCGGGCATCCGAGGGAAGTGCGGGTAGCTGGTACTTCAGCGCGCGCAATGCTGTATCTTTGTCCCAGTACTTCAAATCATCCCGGTCCAAACAGGCTGCCAGCAGAGCTGCCGTGTTTGTGCTGCCGATATTTCCGACAGCTTCTATTGCGAACTGTGCGTTTTCCGGGTCGTTTTTCACCGCCTCTACGAGTTCGGGCAATGCGGGCTCAGCTTGCTTGCCTACGGAACTCAGCGCGACCAGTGCCGCGTGTCGACCGCGGTAACCCTCCGGAATGTCGTCTCCGACTGGCGGGGTGATGCGCAGTATGTTGATCAGGCCGGGGAGAAACTCCCTGGCGTTGTCATGGAGGAGGCGACGGGCAAGTTCCACCTCGCTCGTTTTGCGCCATGAGCGGTCCAGAGAGCGAAGGTAATCCTCTGGGTTCTCGACCGTAGCCGAAAGGTCGAGGAGCAGTGCGAACCACTCTTCGCCCATATGCGTGCCGTACATCCTCGCGTTGAGGCGCTTTGCTCGTTGTCCCGGAATCTGAGGGTAAACGAGGCATAAACAGAGCGCAACTCCCCCAAGCACCAGGGCAGCGATGAGTGCATTCTTCTTCATTCTCTGCAGCCAACATATTATTAACATGCAAAAATGCCTGATATTAGGGGCAAAAACAGGAAATTTGCGTAGCCGTTCACGGTTCTCGGTTCACAGTTCACGGTTTTCAAGACATCTTGAGCGCTTTTCTCGCAAGTTTCCGGCCAAGCCGCCACGCTTCTATATC
>CAZYAW010000035.1:0-17361 GCA_964646045.1 uncultured Victivallales bacterium
CAACAGCGCCATGATTTCCTCGATGTTCATCGTTCCCATCGTCTCTCCCCAAAGCTTGCGACTTCTCTCTCGCGGTCAATGGAACACATCCGCCATGGGATTGCAAGCGGAATCTGTTCCCGATTTCCCGATTTACAGATGGGTCCCTTTCCGGAACTTCACCCTATGCTCGCCCTCAGCGATCCGCCTTGCGCATCAGCGCCCAGCCGAGGACCAGCGACAGCAGCACCGGAACCCAGATCACAAGATCCGCCCTGAAACCCGGCGTTTTGCCGAGCGATTCGGCCACCAGCAAAAACACGTAGAAGACCAACAGTACCGCCAGACTGATCGCGCCGCCGATCGACGATTCTTTGCGATGCGCCTTGACGCCCAGCGGCGCGCCCAGCAGCACGAAGGAAAAGCAGGCGGCGGCCAAAGCCAGTCTCTTATGGAACTCCACGCGCAACTGCATGCGCGCCACCGCCAGATCGCGGGGAGAAAGGCCGGGCGGCGGCCGGTCGAGAGCGGCCATACGCGCCCGCAATTCTTCGAACGAGAAATCGGGCGGACGCTCCCGGTAGATCCGGTTCGCGCCGATATCGGGAAAGCGCAGCGCCCATTTGCCGACCAGCGCCGGGCCGGGCCGTTTCCCGTCGAACGGATCGATCGTGACCTCGTAAAGATCGAGCCAGAAGGCGCCCCCCGTCTCGATACGCGCCACACCGCGCGCAGCCGTGATATCGCGCGCAACGTGGTCTTCACGCCGATCGTAGATGCGAACATTGTAGAGCGTATCGTCCTCGATGCGCTCGATCCAGACCGTCAAGCCGGGAAACTCGTCGATCGTCTGGCCGGCCGGCAGGAAATCGAGCGGCGCAGCCTGCGTCAGAGACTGCAGCAGCATGCGCTGCCGACGTCGATTCTCGGGAACGGTACGATTGTTCAGATAGGCGCACAGAATGGCGGCCAGCAGCGCGAAGAGCAGCAGCGGCGACAGCGCGCTCCAAAGACTGATGCCGCACGACTTCATCGCCGTGATCTCGCTGTCGGCGGAAAGACGGCCGAACAGCAGCAGCGTAGCCGTCAGCAGGCTGATCGGAATGGCGAACGGGAATATGGACGGGATGCCGAGCGCGAACACCTTGAAGAAAGCGCGCAACGCCACCCCGCGCGTCATCAGATCCGCCGTCCCGAAGACCAGCGCCACGCAGACCACGAAAATCAGAACCAGCGCCGTCGCAAAGGCATAGGCGAGAAAGTCGCCGAACAAATACCGGTGCAACGTCCTCATCGACTCAGTACCGATAGCTTTCCGGCTTGAAGGGACCGTCGCGCGATATCCCGAGATAACGGGCCTGCCTGGGCGTCAGACGGTCCAGACGCGCGTCCAGTTTGCGCAGATGCATGTCGGCGACCCGTTCGTCGAACGTCTTGGGCAGCAGATGAACGCCCAGCGGATAGTCGCGCTGCGCCAACTCGATCTGGGCCATGACCTGACAGGAAAAACTGTTGGACATCACAAAACTGGGATGTCCCGTCGCGCAGCCCAGATTGACCAGCCGTCCCCGCGCCAGCACGACAATGCTGCGGCCGTTGGGGAAGGTCACTTTATCCACCTGCGGCTTGATTTCCGTCCAGCGCATACGACTCAGTTTTTCGATTTCGATTTCGCTGTCGAAATGTCCGATATTGCAGACGATCGCCATGTCCTTCATAGCGCGCATATGTTTCAGGCGCAGCACGTCGCAGCAGCCGGTGGCGGTTACGAAGATGTCGCCCAGGCGACAAGCTTCGTCCATCGGCATGACCTGATAGCCTTCCATGGCGGCCTGCAACGCGCAAATGGGATCGATCTCCGTTACGATCACGCGCGCGCCCTGCCCCTTGAGGGCCTGACAGCAGCCCTTGCCCACATCGCCGTAGCCCGCGATCACGGCGACTTTGCCGGCGATCATGACGTCGGTCGCCCGCGCAATGCCGTCCACCAGCGAATGACGGCAGCCGTAGAGATTGTCGAACTTCGACTTGGTCACGGCGTCGTTGACATTAAAGGCGGGGAAGAGCAGTTCGCCGCGTTCGTGCATGCGCGCGAGGCGATGCACGCCCGTCGTGGTCTCCTCGGAAACGCCGCGAATGGACTGGACCATTTTCTGAAAGCGGCCCGGGCTGCGCCGCAGGGCCTGGCGCACCTGTTTCATCAGGACGGCTTCCTCCGCGCTGCCCGGTCGTCGGTCGAGGACGGCGGGGTCGCGTTCGGCGCGAGCGCCCAAATGCACAAACAACGTGGCGTCGCCGCCATCGTCCACGATGGCAGTGGGACCCTCTCCGTCGCCCCAGTCCAGCATGCGGTCCGTATATTCCCAGTATTCCTCCAGCGATTCGCCCTTGTAGGCGAATACCGGCACTCCCGCCTGCGCCATGGCGGCGGCGGCATGATCCTGCGTGGAGTAGATATTGCAACTGGCCCAGCGCAGACGGGCGCCCAGCGCCTGGAGCGTTTCCATCAGAACGGCCGTCTGCACGGTCATGTGCAGGGATCCCGATATGCGCTGGTTCTTCAGCGGCCGGGCGCCGCCGTACTCCTCGCGGAACAGCATCAGCCCCGGCATCTCCTTCTCCGCCAGTTCTATGTCGCGACGACCATATTCCGCCAAAGCCAAATCGGCGACGCGATAGTCGCTCGGCCCTGATTTCTTCGTTTTTTTTGCCATTCCGCATGCTCCTTTCAGTCGATACAGTCAGAGCGCCGCTTTAAGCGGTTCGGCGCGATCGGTCTTCTCCCAGGTAAACGAGGCCAGATCGCTCTTGCGTCCGAAATGTCCGTAGGACGAAGTTTTCTCGTAGATCGGCCGCAACAGATCGAGGCTCTCGACAATCTCGGCGGGCTTCAGGCCGAAGGTCGCGCGTACCGCCTTTTCCAGTCGATCTTGCTCGACCGTACCCGTACCGAAGGTGTCCACCGTGAGGGAAACCGGCGCGGCATAACCGATGGCATAGGCCAGCTCCACCTCGCAGCGCGAGGCCAGTTTGGCGGCCACGACGTTTTTGGCGACATAACGCGCCATGTAGGCCGCACTGCGATCGACCTTGGAGGGATCTTTGCCGGAAAAGGCGCCGCCCCCGTGCCGCCCCATGCCGCCATACGTGTCCACAATGATCTTGCGGCCGGTCAGTCCGCAATCGCCCTGCGGACCGCCCACTACGAAGCGTCCGGTCGGATTGATCAGATAGCGCGTTTTAGCGGACAGCCACTTGGCGGGAATGACGCGCTTGACCACTTCCTCGATGATTCCGTCGCGAATCTGGCGATGGGTCGCATCCGGATCGTGCTGGGAGGAGATCACCACCGAATCGATGGCCACGGGCCTGCCGTCGTCGTACACGACCGAAACCTGCGACTTGCCGTCCGGCCGCAGGAAAGGCAGCCGTCCCTTTTTGCGGGCGGCGGTCAGCTCGCGGGACAGGGCGTGGGCGAACATGATCGGCAGAGGCATCAGTTGCGGCGTTTCGTTGCAGGCGTAGCCGAACATCATGCCCTGATCGCCGGCGCCCTGTTCCCGATACAGGCCCCGACCGGCCGTAACCCCTTGCGAGATGTCGGGCGACTGGCGATCCAGCGATACCAGTACGGCGCACGTGTCGTAGGCGAATCCGGTTCGCGAATCCACATAGCCGATACGGCGCACCTTGTCGCGGGCGATGTCGGCATAATCGACCTTCGCCTCGCTGGTGATTTCGCCGGCGATCACGATCATGCCCGTGCTCAGCATCGTTTCACAGGCCACGCGCGACTTCGGATCGCCCGCCAGATGCGCATCCAGAATGCAGTCCGATATGCCGTCCGCCATCTTGTCCGGATGCCCTTCCGTAACCGATTCCGAGGTAAACAAAAAACGTTTCTTTCTCATGTCCGTCCTTCTCCTGTTCCTTATGTCCTATTAATGGCGAGTTTTCCCGCTGCGAGTACGCCGGCGCCATCGCCCGCGCGACCTGCGGCGCCGTTACAAAAGCTCCAGTATTTCGGGCGAATGGGTCCGCAAGGCTCGTCGGCAACAGGCCAGCGCTTCGTCCGCCGTCCGGCACACACGCACCTCCTCCGCCAGTGTGCGGGCGTCGGCCAGGGTCGTTTCGCGGATCACCGCCTTGACAACGGGAACGGCGGACGGTGCAACGCTCAGCTCGTCGACCCCCATCCCCACCAACAGCATCGTCAACAGCGGATCGGCCGCCATCTCGCCGCAAATCCCGACATGCCGACCATGACTGCGAGCCGCATCGATAGCGCGGCGCATCAGTTCCAGCACGGCCGGATGCGTAGGTTCATAAAGGTAGGCCACCCGTTCGTTGACTCGATCGACCGCCAGGGTGTACTGTACCAGATCGTTGGTGCCGATACTGAAAAAGGCGACGTGTTCGGCCAGCGTATCGGCCGTCAGCGCCGCCGCCGGAACCTCTACCATCATGCCCGCCTCGATGTCGCGGTTGAAGGCCACCCCTCTGGCGGCCAGTTCGGATTTCGCCTCTTCGAGCAACTCGTTGGCGCGCACCACTTCGCGCTCGTTGCCGACCATTGGATACATGATGCGCACATTGCCTTCCGCGCTGGCGCGCAGAATGGCGCGCAACTGGCTCTTGAAACTTTCGGGATACAGCAAAGACAGGCGAATGGAACGACAGCCCAGAAACGGGTTGACCTCTCGTTCAAACTCGCTGCCGGGCAAAACCTTGTCCCCGCCCAGATCCAGCGTCCGAATCACCACGGGAGCCGGCCGCAGCGCCGCCGCCACCTGGCGATAGACGGCGGTCTGCTCTTCCTCGTCCACGACCCCCTGTTTCATCAGGAACAGATACTCCGAGCGGAAAAGACCCACGCCGTCGGCGCCGTAACGCTTGACGGCGGCCAGTTCGTCCGGCGACTCCATATTGGCCGAAAGCACGATGCGGCGTCCGTCGCGCGTTTCGGCCGGTTGTCCTCGGTGGCGGTTGAGTCGCCGGCGCACCGCTTTGCGGGCCGACTCCTCGGCGCCATAGCGGGTGAGCATTTCCGGCGGCGGATGCAGCACCAGAATGCCGCGCTTACCGTCAATCAGAATGGCGTCGCCCGAGCGAATATGGCGGCTCATATCGCCCAGTCCCACTACGGCCGGAATTTCCAGCGCGCGCGCCATCACGGCGGTATGGGACGTGGCGCTGCCCAGATCCGTAGCGAAACCCATCGCCATATCCTTGCGCAGCCCGGCCGTCTCCGACGGCGTCAGATCGTGCGCGACGATGATGTGCCGACGCGTAAGCCCGTCCAGGATACTGTCATGCTGACCGGTCAGGTTTCGCGCAATGCGCCGGGAAACATCCCGGATGTCCGCCACCCGCTCTCTGAGATACTGGTCCTCGGCGGACTCCAGAAGTTCCGCATAGCTCCGACTGACATCCAACAGGGCGCGCTCGGCATTGCAGCGCCGTTCCCCGATCACCTTGACGACCGATTCCATAAAGGAACGGTCGTCCAGCGTCATCAGATGCGCGTCCAGCACCGAGGCATGCCCGGCGCCCGCCTGCGCCGCCAAATCGCGCTGCAGTTTGAGAATCTGCCGGCGCGTTTCGATCAGCGCCTCCTCGAGTCGAGCGATTTCGCGCTTGATCTCCCGCATCGAAATTTCCCGGTCCTCGACGCGCAGCGTTTCGCCGCGGACCATGAACGCCTGTCCGGCAACCACGCCGGGCGATACGCCTATGCCCTGAAACGTTTGCGGCGCCGCGGTTTTGGATGGACTCGACATGCGCTCTATTCCTCGTCAAACTTGCTTTCGATCAACTGGCCCAATTCCTCCAGGGCCTCCTCGGCGTCGTCGCCGACCGCCGTCACTTTCAGGCGCGCGCCGCACGAAACCGCCAGCGTCATCAGTCCCATGATACTTTTACCGGAAACCTTGCTGTCGCCTTTCTCCACGGTGACATCGGCATCGTAACGCGATGCGACCTTGACAAACAGCGAGGCGGGCCGCGCATGAATGCCCAGCGTATTGCGAATTTCAAATTCGCGCTCCACCCGGTTGTTTCCAGTTTGCGCACTATTCGCCGGCATAGGAGTTCCTGCTCATGATCGAGATCAAACGCTCGTCCAGTTCCTTGGCCGCGTCGTGACCCAGCCGCCGCAGTTTCTGGTCGAGCGCCGCCGTCCGAATGATATTGGCCAAATTGCGTCCGGGCGCGACCGGTATGTAAACGCGCGGAATCTCTTTCCCGAAAATACGAAAGACCTTGCTCTCGTCCGGTGCGTTGTCCTGTGCCTCCTGGCTGTCGGACCGGCACAGCGTCGCCACCAGATCGAGCCGTTTGACCTCGCGAATGGCGGCCACCCCGAACAGACTGGGAATATGGACGATGCCCAGGCCCTTAAGTTCCATGTGGTATCTTGTCACATGGATCGGAGAACCCACGATGGCGCCGGAACTGTCCAGCCGAAATTCCGTCAGATCGTCCGACACCAGCGCCGAACCGTTCCGGATCAGTTCCAGGGCCGCCTCGCTTTTGCCCATGCCCGGCTTGCCTTCGATCAGCACGCCGATTCCCATGATTTCCACCATGGTGCCCTGCACCTTCATGCGCGGCGCCATCAGATTTTCCATGACGATCGTCGCCGCATTGACAAAGTGTTTGGTAATCATGCGCGTACGGATCACCGGCACATGACAGGTTTCCGCCAGCGCGACCAGTTCCGGACGCAGGCGCCGATTGCGCGAGACCACCACGCAGGGAATCTTCTTGCGAAACAGCCGCTCCAGCCGCTGCTTGCGTTCCGGTCCGGTCAGCGAGGACAAATAACGGTCTTCGGCCAGGCCCAGCACCTGAACGCGATCCTGAGGAAAGTAGTCGTAGAACCCCGTCAAAGCCAGACCTGGACGATGGATCGCCGCTTCGCGAATACGGCGGTCCACGGACGATTTTCCGGCCGCCAGAGCCATTTCGCACAGACTGCCACCCGCCTCCAGAAAACCGGATACCGTCACCGATCGCTTAGGGTCCTCGGCTTTCATGCGTCTTCCTTTTCCGTCGGACCGACGGCTTCAACCGCCTTGGGACGATGGTCCAGCACCTTGTCGCGCAGTTTTCGCAACTGCTTCTCCGCTTTCAAGGCTGCATTGGCAATCGCCACACGCATGTTGTCGGACATGTCGTCGGCCTCCACGCGAATGTGGTTTTTGGCCTGCACGAAAAACTCGGCCTTGTAGCGATGCTTTTCATGGTCGAGAATCACATGCACGTGTTCTACCCGCGGAAATTCGTCTTTGATGGCCTGCGCCTTTTCTTGCGCTAGAGCCTGAGCGTCATCCGCATCGTGCATGTGTCTGACCGTCACTTCTATGGACATAGTACCTCCTACATTCTGAATTTTTCGCCCAAATACAGTTTACGACTCACCTCGTCGCCAATCAGAAATTCGCCGGCCCCCTCGCGCAACACCTTGCCTTCGAACAGCAAATAGGCCCGATCCACGATGGACAGCGTCTCGCGCACACTGTGATCGGTGATCAGGATCGACAGTCCTTTTTCTTTTAAACGTCCGATAATTTCCTGTATATCGCCCACCGCCAGAGGATCCACGCCGCTAAAGGGCTCGTCCAGCATAATCATGGTAGGATTCATCGCCAGCGCGCGCGTGATTTCCAGTTTGCGCCGTTCCCCGCCACTGAGCGTGTAGGCTCTCTGTCGGGCGACAACCGTCAGCCCCAATTCCTCCAGCAGAGCGTTCAACCGGTTCTTTCTCTCGGCCTTCGACAACGACATCGTTTCGAGCGCCGCCAGAATATTCTGCTCCACGGTCAGTTTCCTGAAAATCGACGGCTCCTGCGACAAGTAGCCGATCCCCAACCGCGCTCTTTGATACATCGGTTTGGCCGTCACGTCAATATCGCGAAAAATTATTTTTCCCTGATCGGGACGAATTAGACCGACCACCATATAGAATGTAGTCGTCTTCCCGGCCCCGTTCGGCCCCAGCAGCCCCACGATTTCGCCGCGGCCGACCTCAAGATCGACATGATCGACCACCACGCGGCCGCGATAGGCCTTGCACACTCCGCGCGCGGCCAGCACCGTTGCACGCTGCTCCGTCATGGGTTGCGCCCCTTCGCCCGTCGCGTCGAGGGAAAGAGAGCGGGCCCGCCCTCGCCCGCGGCGCCGCCCGGCAGAATCGCCTTGACATTGCCGATGGCGTGCGCCGATTGAATGGCGCCGTCCAGAAAACGAAACACGATCTTGTCCGCACTGGTCCCCTGCGCCCCCTGGAACAGAATGACATCCCCGCTCATCTCGGCCTTCTCGCCCTCGCGCCAGTACTGCATTCGGCGACACGACCCGCGATTGCCGTCCGGCTGCTCGAAGCGCACGTTCCCCTGCGCCACAAAGGAACGAACCGAGTTCGTGCCCTCGATTTCGATGGTCAATTGGTCGGCCCACAGTTTAAGGGCGGCATCGTTTACCAGAACGTTGCCCTGAAAAACGAGCAGGCCTTTGGCGTAGTCGTATTCCATGGCATCCGAGGTCACCACCGTCGCGGGGGCGGGCGCCGCGGCCGCCGGTGACGCGACCTGCGGCGCGTTCTCCGCCCACGACGGCGTCAACGCGATTCCCCCCCACAGAATCAAACACGCGAGTCTACGCCTTCGCTTCATTTCTTCTCCTTTTCCCTGCTCCCGTCTCCGTACCCGCCGGGCAGGAGGGTCGGCAAGGTCGCTGACGGGAGCGTCAGCCGAACATCATTGAAAATCTTCAGCATACGGTCCTGCATACCCAGCCGGAACCCGCGTCCTTCGAGGACCGCCCCGTTGCGCTCCATGCGAACGCGGCCGTTTTCGGACCAAATGCGCTGCTGGTCGGTATCGACCCGGCATTCCTCGGCCGTCAGCCGACCTTCCACACGACCTTGCTCGTCGAACAGCTCCAGTGTTACGCCTTGCGCCCGCAGCACATCGCCGGGATCGACGCGGCGCGCATGCAATTCGGTTTTCATCACTCCGTTCTCGTGATGATCGAGCGCATACACCACATCCTCCATCGGCGCCGCCATCGGGTTCGTCCGCGTCGTCGGCTGCGCCCCGACCGGCAACGAAGCCACGGCCGCTGCGCAGCCCAGCGCGCCCCGGGAGAAAATCCGCCGACCGGTGATCGGCCCGGCGCCGGGGAAACGGCGGCGCGCTCCGCAGGCGCGGGGGCTTTTGCCGGGTCCGTGTCCGCTCATGCCCCGCCGCCTTCCGTCAGCTTGTGAATGGCCGTCAGCGTTCTCCACAGAGTCGCCAGCCGGGCAAAGGCCAGACAGTTGTCGCGATCCGAAAGGGCCTCGCGGGGTCGCAGGTGCGTCTCGACAAAAATTCCGTCGCACCCGGCCGCCACCGCCGCGCGCGCCAGAACCGGCGCCCAGCAGGCGTCTCCGCCCGTTCCGTTCTCGCCGGCGCCCGGCCGTTGCACGCTGTGCGTAGCGTCGAAAACGACCGGATAGCCCAAGGCGCGCATGATCGGCAGACTGCGCATATCGGCCACCAGATTGTTGTATCCGAAACAAACGCCCCGCTCGGTGAGCATCAGCTTGCGATTGCCCGTCGCCTCGATTTTGGCCACAATGTGGCGCACGTCTGCCGGCGCCAGAAACTGCCCTTTTTTGACGTTGACGATTCGTCCGGTTTCCCCGGCCGCCACCAGCAGATCGGTCTGCCGACACAGAAAAGCCGGTATCTGCAGCACGTCGGCCACGTCCGCGGCGGTGTCGACCTCCACCTCGCTGTGGATGTCGGTCAGGATCGGCAAGCCGTACTTTTCCTTGATTTCCTGCAAGATTTCCAGACCGTCCAACAGGCCCGGACCGCGGAAAGATTCACCCGAGGACCGATTGGCCTTGTCGTAGGACGCCTTGAAGATCAGCGGCACCTTCTCCCGCCGCGCCAGATCGGCCAGACGCCCGGCCAGTTTCAGGCAGGCCTGCCGACCTTCTATCACGCAAGGACCCGCAATCAGAAAGAGAGGACACCCCGCCCCCGCCTTGAAATCCCCAATGCTCAAACGCCTGCTCATGTTTCCTCCTCTTGGCCCACCGCCTGGCGAGCGCGCAGCATTTCCTCCGCCCTTTGCACATCGGCGGGGGTATCGACCCCGACACCGCGATCGCAGGTTTGCACCACCGCGATGCGCGCGCCCAGATACAGCGCGCGGAGTTGCTCCAACTTCTCGACTTGCTCCAACGCGCAGGGCGGCTCGGCCACGAACTTTTCCAGAAACGGCATACGGTAGGCGTACACGCCGATATGGCGCCAGTGGCGACCGCCGACAAAGGCGGTCGTCTCGCGGGCAAAGGGAATCGGCGCGCGCGAAAAGTACAGAGCCCGTCCCTGCCGATCCCAAACCGTCTTGACCACCGCCGGGTCGCGAAGGTCTCTTTCCTCTTCGATCGCGGTGGCGGCGGTGGCCATATCCCAGATCGAATCGCCGCACAGGGTTTCGGCCAGGCGGTCGATCAAAGCCGGATCGATCAGAGGCTCGTCGCCCTGAATGTTGATCGCGATATCGGCGTCGGTCGCGTGCAAAGCCTCCGCCATGCGGTCGGTGCCGGAAGGATGATCGGCACGGGTCATGACCGCCTCGAACCCCGCCTCGCGCACCGTACGCGCAATACGCTCGTCGTCCGTGGCCACCAGCAGTCGCTGCAAGCGACACGCGCGGCGCGCGGCTTCCGCCACCCATAGCACCAGCGGCTTGCCCAAAAGAGGCAACAGGCATTTGCCCGGCAGCCGCCGCGCTCCCCAGCGCGCGGGAATTACGCCAATCACATTCATAAAGCTCCAATGAAAGCCAGCAATTCTTCCGGCTCGCAAACCGCCGTACCCAGTTTGCCGACCACGACGCCGGCCGCGCAGTTGGCCAGCAAGGCGGCCTCGCGATACGTGGCGCCCGACACCAGCGCCAGAACCACGGTCGCCACCACCGTGTCGCCGGCGCCGGAAACGTCGAAAACTTCGCGGGCCTTGGTCGGGATCAGAGCCGGCTCCTCGTCCCGCCCCATCAGATACATGCCGTGCGGTCCCAGCGTAATCATCAGGTGATCCAGACCCCACTCCGCCATCAGACGTTCCCCGATCGCCCGCAAGCGCTTTTCCCCCGCGACCGGATCATGCAACGGCGCTTCGGGAACGCGGGCCAGCAAACACGCTTCCCGATAATTGGGCGTCGCCACCGTAATGCCGGACACTCGCAATTCGCAGCCGTCCTTGGGGTCGAAACCCACCGTTATCCCCCGCGCCCGCGCCGACGGCAAGACGGCGTCGAGCAACGACTGGGTAATCAGGCCTTTGCCGTAATCCTCGATGATCAAACCCTCGGCCGCATCCAGGCAGCCCGCAACTTTTTCGCAAAACGGCGGCAGCGCCTCCTGCAAGGCGACGGCATCGGATTCGCAGTCGATGCGCGCCACCTGCTGACGCTCGGCCACTACGCGGGTTTTAATGGTCGTATCCACCTTGTCCGAAGCGGTCAGCGCGGAAGCGTCCACACCGCGCGCCGCGAGCAGCTCGGCCAGTTTTTGCGCCGTCGCGTCGCGTCCGACAATCGCGGCCAGCCGCGCCTGGCCGCCGAGCGCCTGCACGTTAAGAGCCACATTGGCCGCGCCCCCGGGCCGATACTGGCGCCCCCGCACACGCACGACCGGAACCGGCGCCTCGGGCGAGATTCTCTCGACCGTTCCGGTCAGATACTCGTCCATCATGACATCGCCGACGACTAAAATTCTTCGATTTCGCATGCGATCCAGCAAACGACGCGCGCCTTGTAAGTCCATCGCACCCTTCCATTTCGTTGGGGAACCGGACCTCCGCCGATACCCCCCTACCCTTGCACGCGGGGATTGCGGGGTTCCATGTTCAGTCTGCCGGAAGAGGGTCTTCCGAAATCCGCTCTCGCGAAACGCTCTGTCCCGCAGCCCGTCGCGCAACCGACCGCATTATTCGGACCCCGCGGTATCCGTACGGCTCCGTTTCATGCGGGACGGCACGGGTTCTCCCGGTTCGCCGCGCCCTTCCGCCGGCTCGCCGCGCAGCTCCTCGCCCGCTTCACGCATGGGCGCCGCGGGCCGTGACGCCCGTTCCCGCGTAGCGACGCGGTCCGGCGGCGGCTCCGGCCCGATATCAATGGCCTCGCGATGCTGATCGGCCAGCCATTCCCGCGAAAAATCGCGCTGCAACGGGCCTCTTTCCGGCTGATAATCGTACACGCACAAGAAATGATACTGCATTTTGCGACTGGGCAACAGCAGGGGTTGCATGCGGAAAGTCACACCCCGCGCCCAACTCGCGCTTTCCCCGCCGGCGCCCAGCCAGTCGATGCGCCCCCCCTCGATGCGCAGCGCCATGCGGTTGCGCAACGGGAGCGCGGCCCGCGAGATCGCGGCCACATCGCTCAAATCCTGCAGCGCGTCCAGGCGCCGCACCGCTTCCGGCCGGTCGCGGCCGTCTGCGCCGCGATCCACGCGCACGGTCGGCCGGTTAATCGTCAATCGCCACAAAGGATCCAGACCCAGCGCAACGCGAATCTCTTCCGCCGCCAGCCACGGCGTAGCGGCCTCCGAAGCGTCTTGGGCCGCCACATCGCTCAGCACCAGTTCGTACGGCCAGCCTATCGCAGTGCGACCCACCGTTACCGTCACTCCCAGCAGATCGGAAAGCCGATCTTGCGCGACAGAGCGCGCCCACTCGGTCCGCGCCACGAAAAAAACCGTGATCATCGCCAGGATCAGCACGGCGCCCAATGCGGCGAAAAAGCGACGCAATCGGCCGAAAACGCCGTCGTCGGACACAGCCATCTTCATTTCGGCTCCCTTGCTGCGGTTGGCTGAACTCATGTTCTTTCCCGAAACAGACAGGTTCCCGGCCGAATCCAGGTGGCTCCCTCCTCGACGGCCACCTCGAAATCGCCCGACATGCCCATGGACAACTCCGCCAGATCGAAGCCCGATTCCGCGCGCCAACCGTCGCGCAGTTCGCGCAAAAGCCGGAAATAGGGTCGCGCGTCCTCGCTGTCGCGACTCGCCGGCGGCAAAGTCATCAACCCGTTAACGTCCAGATAGGTCCATCCGGCGCAACGTTCCAGCACGGCGGGAACTTCCTCCCGGGCAAACCCGAACTTGCTGGCCTCGCCCGCCAGGTTCACCTCCAGCAAAACGGGCAGGGTTCGGCCCGCGCGTTCGCAAGCCGCGTTCAAAGACTCCAATAGAGCCGCCGAATCGGCGGAATGCAGCATGGCGCACCACGGCAAAACATCCTTGATCTTGTTCTTCTGCAGGTGTCCGATCATATGCCATTCCAGTCCGCCCGGACACAGCGGAATCTTCTGTTTGGCCTCCTGTACGCGGCTTTCGGCGAAAACCGTTTGCCCGGCCTGCGCCAGCGCCGTTACCTCTTGCGGTCCAAACGTTTTGGACACCGCCGCCACGCGCACGTCCTCCGCGCGCCGTCCGGCCCGCGCGCACGCCGCCGCCAGTCGCTGTCGCAAGCGCTCCAGCCGCTCCTCGGCGCCGCCCGCTTCGTCTGTTGCGCCGGAATCGCGCATACCGTCTCCTTTTATCGGGAATATTCCTGCGTTTTCGTGCCTTGCCGGGCGGGCGCCTACACGCCCCAATCTGCAAACGTATTTTTGCGCGAACCCTTACGCCAACTGTCGGCCCCGCAGGGCCTGCCCCAGTGTCGCGGGATCCGCATACATGATGGCGCTCCCGCTAGGCAATCCCAAACCCAGGCGCGTCACCTTAATTTTCTCGTCTTTCAGCAGCTCCGTCAAAAAGCCCGTCGTCGCCTGTCCGGCTCCGTCCGTACTCAGCGCCAGCACGACTTCCTCGAAAGCTCCTTCGCGAATGCGCCGCACCAGCGCCTTCATGCGCAACTCGGCCGGGCCTTCCCCGCGCAGCGGCGACAGTTTGCCCATCAGCGCGTGATAGCGGCCCCGATATCCGCCGGAAGCCTCGATCAGCGCAATGTCGCCGGGATCCTCCACGACGCAAAGCACGCGGTTCTCCCTCGTCGGATCGCAACAGAGCCGACACGGGTCGCTCTCGACCGGGGTCGCGCTGCCGCACAGGGAACAACAGCGAATATGCTCCGCCACACCGCGCAACGCATTGGCCAGCTCCAGCGTCAACCCGGAACGGTCCCGTACCAGCGCCAGCGCCATCCGTTCGGCCGAACGGCGCCCCACGCCCGGCAGGCGAGCCAAGTTTCGCGACAGATTGCGCAGCGCTTCCATATCGACGCCGTCAGGAGCCGAACAGACTGCCCAACGACCCGCTCATTTTGGACATCTCGCCCGCCGCCCGTTTTTTGGCCGCTTTGAGAGCGCCGTTTACCCCGGCCACCAGCAGTTCGGTCAGCCGCTCGGCTTTCGCGGGATCGATCGAGCGCGGATCGATCTCGATACTGCGAATCGTCATGTCGGCGCAAGCCACGACCTTGACCTTGCCGCCGCCGGCCGTGTAATCCACGTCGATTTTAGCCAGGGCGTCCTGCATCTGCTTCATCTCGGTGCGCATGCCCATCGCCTGTTTCGCCATCTTGAACGGGTTCGCCATACATTAACTCCTTACATCCAGTATCTTAGCATCGAACATATCCATCGTTTTCAGAATGGCCGGGTCGTCCAGGAGCGGCGGCGCCTCCGGTGGAGCGGCCACCTTCCGGTCGGACGGCGGCGGGGTGGAATCCGACTCGTCGTCGTCCGCCGCTCTCGGCGCCGACTTCCCGCCTGGCCGCGCTCGCACAGGCGCCGCCCCCTGCGCCAACTGTTCCGCCGTCGCCGCGCGCATTTCAAAGACCACATCGCGCTCCAGCGTATTGCGCAAGGCGCGCTTGAGCGCGTCGGGATTGCGGCCGCGCCCGACCATCTCGATTTCCTCGGCAAACTCGGGGTCGAACCCCACCACCACACAGTCGCCCTCCACGGCCAAAGGCACGGCGCCGGCCAGGATTCTACGCAATTCCAGCGACGCTTTCCCCGCCTTCTCGCGCACCTTCATCCAATTCTCGCGCAACAGAGCCAGTTCATCGCGCTCGGGCGGCGACGCCGCTTCGGCACGCTCGGGCGGCGCTTGAGCGACCGCCCCGGCCGAATCCTTCCTCTTGGCGACTTTGCGCTCCGCGACCGGAGGCGCCGCTTCCTCCGGCGGCGGACGCGTCGCAGCCTTTTCCGTGCGCGCCGCAGGCGCGGACCCCGGCGAAGCGGACGACTCGCATGCCGTTTCGTCCAGATTCTCTATGCGCTCCAGCACTTGCTCCAGCGAAACGGTCGTCGCGGCCCGGGCGCAGCGGATCAGCGCCGTCTCCAGCAGCGTCCGGCGCAACAGCGCGTAGCGCATACGGTCCTCGGTTTCCATCAGAATCCGAATAATGCGCAACACGTGATCGGGCGTCGTGCGATCGAGCTGCCGACGCAGGGTCGCGATCTGCACTTCCGCCAGATCCAGTCCGTCGTCCATTTTTTCCACATAATGACAAATCAGCAGATTCTTGAAATGATCGATCAAATCGAACACCAGCCGCTGCAGATCCTTGCCCTGCCGATCCAGATCCGCCACCCGCACGATCAATTCGGCCACGCGCCCGTCCAGAATCATGGAAACCGACTCTTCCAGGGCCTCGCGCGAAACCAGACCGAACACCGAAAGAACATCCGGCTCGTCAATGGATTTGCCTTTAAAGGAAATCAACTGATCCAGCGCGGACTCCGCGTCGCGCAATCCGCCGTCGGCGCCCCGCGCAATGGCCAGCAGCGCATCCTCCGTGATGGCCACCTCCTCTGCCTGCGCCACCATGCGCAGCCGTTCCATGATGAGCGGAACCGGAATCCTCCGCAAATCGAAACGCTGGCAGCGCGAAATGATGGTAGGCAGAATTTTTTGCGGCTCGGTCGTAGCGAAGACGAACTTGACATGCGGCGGCGGCTCTTCCAGCGTCTTGAGCAACGCATTGAAGGCGCCGGAACTGAGCATGTGGACTTCGTCGATGATATAGATCTTGTAGGGAGCTTTGGCCGGCGCGTATTTGAGCGTGTCGCGCAAATCCCGGATTTGCTCGACGCCGTTGTTGGACGCGCCGTCAATCTCCAGCACATCCAGATTCGAGCCCCGGGCGATCTCCACGCACGAATCGCATTGGCCGCACGGCTGCGCCGTGGGTCCCTCGGCGCAGTTCAACGCCTTCGCGAAAATACGCGCCACCGACGTCTTGCCAATGCCGCGCGGCCCCACAAAAAGATAGGCGTGCGCAATGCGGTCGGTCTTGATCGCGTTTTTCAACGTTTCGGTGACATGCGCCTGCCCCACGACATCGTCAAACTGCCGCGGACGCCATTTTCTCGCCAACACTTCGTACGCCATATTGCACATCCGTTTGCGCCCGCACGCCCTTCGCTCCGCAACGCCCGAGAACTCCTGCAACGTAAAACACCTATGTATCATTTTCGCAGCGCCCTTGACAAGCGAATTATCCAGCGGATGAAGTGCGCCCGGTTTCCGGTTGCAGACGCTCGGGTCGCCGCCACTCGCAGTCGAACGCCGCCGTCGCGAGGAACCCGTCGCGCGTCGCGGAACTTACACGATTGAAACACGCGGCTCCAAACTCCAGAAAAGCTGTCAAAGCCGACTTCCCCAAAAAGCGACACACCTCCCATTTCCCTGCCCGCCCGCGGTTCCGGTTCGGCTGCCGCTTTTCCGGTTCCGTCGGGCGCGGCGGGGATTGATCTTTCGTAAGCGTTCACGGTTCAGCGTTCACGGTTCACGGTTGGAAAAAAGAATGTGACAATGAAAATTGAGCGTTTTGAAGATATAGAAGCGTGGCGGCTTGGCCGGAAACTTGCGAGAAAAGCGCTCAAGATGTCTTGAAAACTGTGAACTGTGAACCGAGAACCGTGAACGGCTACAACAACTCATCACTGCAACTATCGTACGCATACTGACTTGCGCAAATTTTAACCCCATGCACGGACCCGCAGCAATTCTAAATTTGACCGATTTTACAAGGTGGACTGAGTAGTTACGGCGATTCAACGTTTTGGAGGGTCGTGCTTCGTCGCGACCGCACACCATACGGCCAAAATGAGAATTGCTGACGGAGCCGTTCAATGGTTTGACACCCCGGGCGCTTTCCGGTATAAGATTTCTCATTCGTACGAAACCTGTATCAGGAGCTTTCGTCCGTGAAAACACTGCGTGTCAGCGCACAGAACCATTGTTATTCCGCATAAGGAGGCGCTTGACATGGCGCAACTGCAATTCAAGGGCAAAACCTTCGTCCAGAATCATCACCTGCTGGTGAAGTATCATGAACTGGTTCCGGTCAAAGCCAAGAGCCTGAC
>CAZYAW010000036.1:0-7427 GCA_964646045.1 uncultured Victivallales bacterium
GCCGACCCCGCCTTGCGCGACCCCTCCCGCGTGTCCTTCTCGTACCGCCTGATCTCGGAACCGGCCCTGCGGGCCTACTGCCTGATCAAAGCCGCGGCAAAAGACCGGACCGACGCCATGGCCGCCGAGAGTTCCGACGACGGCGGGCTCATGACGCTTATGGGCGGAGGCGGCGGTCCGACCGGCATTGTCATCGCGGGCCTCGCCTTTGCGGGCGACGATCCGGCTCTGGACATCGCCTGGCCCGACGGCTTCACCAACCGGCTGGACGTGTACTTCGCCACCGATCTGGTGGAACGGGACTGGCGACGCATCGCCGGCCCCCTGCCGACGGCCGGTCTCGACGCCATGGTCTGGAGCAACACCTGCCCGGACGCGCGGACGGCGCGCACCGGATTCTTCATGGTCGGCAATCGCGATCTGGACAGCGACGCCGACGGCTACAGCGACGCCTTCGAGCGGCTCGTGCTCAAGACCGATCCGCAGGACGCCGACTCGCACGGCGTCGAACTCTCCGGCGCAGTCCTCTATTCCGGTTCGGAAAGCGGCCCGGTGCATGTGCTGGCCGTCACCAACGCCGCAAGCCGGGCCAGGACCTGGCAAACCGTTCTGGCGGAACCCGGCGTCTACACGAACGTGGTCGGCAACCGGCGCGACATCTGGCTCAAGGCCTTCATGGACCTGGACGGCGACGGAGAATGGTCGGAGTGGGAGCCGCGGGGACTGCACAGCGAGACGGCGCTGCATCCGACCCAGGACGTTTCCGGTCTGGACATCGTGCTGGAGGACCAGCCCTCGGTCTGGGGAACCGTCGCCTACGCGGGAAGCGCGACCGGCGACGTGTACGTGGTGGCGGTGTCCGAGCACGGCTGGGACGCCGCCTACAGCGCGTTTCTGCCCTGGGTCCGCGGACACGACGAGAACATGAACCCGATCTACGCCGAGTTCCCGATGGACTACGCCATTGTCGGGCTGCCGCCGGGCGACTACTACATCCGCGCCTTCATCGACGCGAACGGCGACGGCCGGTACACGCATCTGGAGGAAGGCGGCCAGTACGCGCAGGAGCGCATCGCCGTCGCCGGCCGCGTCGTGGGCGTGGACTTCGCGATCGGGCTCGACACGGACGGGGACGGCCTGCCCGACTGGTACGAGATGGAGCACTCTGGCGAGACGCTCTTCGAGGACCTCGCCGTCTGGAACCAGCGCCTGAGCCAATGGAGCGACCATTCGCAGAACTGGATACTGCACGCAGCCGAGCCCGAGCGCCACGTTCTGGCGGCGCCGACCGGCGCAGTCGCCTTCCTGCGCCATGATTTCGATTCGGCCCAGTCCAGAGTCAACGTCGAGTTCGAGTGGGCCTACAAGCAAATACCCGGAACCGCGCAGCAGATCGATTACGGTACGCCGAATTTCTCCGTACGGCTCTCGGAAGACGTCGAGCTGATCGTGTACTCGTCGGCATATCCGGAGACCGGCCCCAGCGCCGGCCTCCGCGTGAACAGCTATCTGCGGCAGGACGGCATCTACTTTTCCGGCTCCAGTTCATCCCGCATTGTACGCTGGGAGCAGGTGAACGCCTACGACAGCCGGTGGTGGCACGAAAACGGATGGGAAGCCTCCGGCACGGTCGGCCTGGAAGTCTTCGACGGGCGCGTCTCCTACCGCTTCTCCTACCGCGATTTGAGCGGGCAGGAGCAAATCGACACCGTTTCCGTGACCGCTCTGCGCGAGCCGGAGCACCAATGGTTCGAAATCCGCTATCCCGTCCCGACTTACGGCGGCGCCGTAAACAAGCTGCGCCTGCTCGGAGCGGCGCGCGCCGAACGCCGGGGCCTGGACCCGTCCGACGCGACCGACGCCGCAACCGATTTCACCGGCGACGGCCGCGACGCGCTGCAGGAATACCGGGACGGCACCCACCCGCTGCGCAGCGACACCGACGGCGACGGTTTGCCCGACGCCTGGGAGATCGAACATTTCGGCCTGGCGGCCGCGCTGAACCCGAACGAGCCCGATCCCGACGCCGACCCGGACGGCGACGGCCTGACAAACCGACAGGAATTCCAGATCGGAACGAACCCGAACCTGTGGGACACCGACGGCGACCTGATTCCGGACGGCATCGAGCGGCAACACTATAAACTCAATCCGCTCAACGCGGCCGACGCGGCGCTGGACTACGACGGCGACGGCCTGAGCAACCTCGAGGAATTTCTGTACGGCGGCCATATCGACAACCCCGACACCGATATGGACGGCATGAACGACGGGGACGAGGCGGCGGCGGGCCGCTACGTCGTATCGGACGCCGATCCGGACGGATACGCCGTGGACGCCGAGCTGACCCTGGGCTACCATGCCGCCGTGCAGCCGGAAGGCGACCGGCCCAGCCAGCGCTACCGCATGGTGGTCTGGGACGATGCGTCCGAAATCGAGTTCTTGCGGCATCAGCCGACGCAGAGCTTCTCCGGATGGCCCGGCGAAAGCCGCGTGTACAATCAGTTCCGGCCCTACCGCTGGTACGGCGCGCGCATCGAGCCGATGGCCCGCTTTCACGCCGCCGATCCGGCCGACAACGCCTACAAGGCCGACGTCGCCTCCGCCAGCCCGTATTTCGTCGTCGAAAAAAACGATCCCAAAGGACTGTTCGGCGTCTACGGCGGCCGTCCGGACGACTGGTTCGACGATTTCGCCCTGTTTCGCCTGGTTCCGGCCATCGCGGTGAATCTGGCCGGCGTGGAACCCGGCGGAGCCGAAGTTCCCGAGCACGAGGAAGTCGAGCCGGGCGTCGTTGTGTCCAACGGCGTGACGAAACTGCGCATCCATAATCCGTGGCCCGGCAACGCGCCCGGCGGCGTGTTCGGCGACTTCAAGGTCGCCTGGACCAATCCGCCGGGCAAATGGCTGAAGGTGGACGGCCAGAACTCGCCGCTGGTCGTGCCCTGCGCCGGCGACAACGACTGGCCCAAGGACTTCGTCGTCACGCACAGCGCCAACTGGACGAACTGGGTCGACAGCGTTTTGGCCACCCTCTCGCACGACATTTCCGCCGATACCGACACGGTCAGACTGGGATTGCTTGCCAAGGTTTGCGTGTTTTCAGATTACAATCGTGACGGTACCCACATCGATCACTCCAACAAGAATGATGTCGTATTATTCGAAGGTCCGACAGGAATGATAATTACTCCAAACAATAACGACAACACAGGCGACGGTAAGCCCGATTGGCAGATGAGCGGCGACCCGCCCGCCTATAAAATTGAGTGCGAAACGGATTTAGCAGACATACATGTCCTCCGTTTTGCACGTTTAGGTGTTCCAACGAACTCGATGCCGGACACAATGAAAATGCGCGTCGGGGTATATGAGCCAGGTAAAACAAATATTAGCCTAGCAGCATTGTTATACCCTATTCGACAAGTTGGACAACGGGGTTACAATCTGGTTGAGTTTTCTGCCAATTCTACCAAATTTCTTTTCGGAGGGGAAGGCACTGTCGATTTGGGAATAGAGGGCCGCAGATTCGGAGAAGAAATTACGGTCAAGCTAACTCTGATCGTTGACGGCCATGAAATAGATTCAGACGAAATTCGCTTATTGATAGCTCCTTGGATTGGCTTATCCAACGCTCACCCTGTTAATAAGATTTACAGTGGATTCGGGGACGTCACCCCATTTAAAAACGACATGAATAATTTGTTTGGCGAAGACAACATAAACTGGGCAAATGGAACTGTCTGGCGCCAAGACGAAGGTGTTTTCGGCTATGCGTGTAGTGGCGTCATGCAAACTCCTTTTTTTGCGAGAGCGGCTGTATTAGACATGAGCGCGTCATCCGATTTTTACAAAGGGTTGCTATCGCCTGACTTTTCCTGGGATGAAAGTGTTCGCATCCTTTTTGATGGGGCAGGGGGAGGATTCGATCTGTCTCTGCCAACAACGAATCATCCGTTTGGAAGATTAATAATGGCAAACGATTACGAGGGGACGCCAGGCGCCTCTTTTTTTGAAAAACAAAGGGTGCAGTGGCCACCCGTCTATTTGCCGGTTACATGGCTTAAAGTTGGGCATGTCGACGAAATTATGGTCATCATTCCCGTAACCAACACATCTATCGTAGCCGTTGCAGATCTTGCGGCGGCCATAGATATTCTTGGCGATTTTAACAACTATCCCACGCAGCAAGTAGAAAAATGCTCTGTCGAGGGCTTGGATTATCTTAGCAGGGCCACATTGTTGTCAATCTACACCAATCCTGCCAACGCAACAGCCGTTCAAACTATTCAGGGCTATCTTGATCAGGCAGCAACCATACTGAGTAATGAATTAGGCGTTACTGTTGTACGGATACCTGTCGCCTTTACATTGGACTATGCGACAGGTAACTGCGCCACTTTTCTCCCTAATAGTGCTAACGCCGTAGTTGCAAACGTTGACGGTTCTATCAAGGTTGGTTTCCCGGATCCGAGATTCCATCCTTTTCGTGAAATCATTTCCAGTAGACTGAGTTTTTTGGGATCAAATGCAGGTTGGATCAATACAGATTCGCTGCATTTCCTTAAAGGGCATGCCCATTGTGCATCGAACACCAGAAAAATAGCACCTAATCAGTAAAATGACCATGTAGGAGGAACATATGTATTTTCATTTCTTTGTTCTGTGCTGTGCGTCGTTATTTGTGCTTGCGTCTTACGCAGATGAATTGGGAACTTTTGACTCAAAACCATCTACTATTGCGGCGGCAACTGACGAAACATCTATGTCAGCCCGTATATTACGCAAAGCATTGGACCACCTTGTGAAGGAAACAGTTCAAAACAAATTCTACCAGCAAGATAACGTTTCAATGAAAAGCGTTTCGCTTGTGCTTTCGGCTTTCATACGGTATGGAGAAGTGGAATCGTCGTTTATGTTTGGCGACAGTATCAAAGCCTTGCACCGACGGCTGCTTCTGGCCAATCCAGAGAACATGGACGATAAATTAGCTGTGATCATCGGACTTTCGGACTATTGGCAGACTCATCGTGACAGCAAGACTTCTGACCGAATATCGGAATTAATAGTATCTTTAGAAGACAGACACCAGGGAAAGTGGTCTGATCTATTCGGAATGATTTCGATCCCTAATGAAGAGATTCGTCCACAATGGTCGGTTTATAGCGAAAGAACATTAATGAAATTTACGTCTTTCGAAATCAACGATATTGACACGCTGGACGACTTTCTAACTTCGTTCCTTATTTCAAACAGCATGAGACGGCTTGGGGACAAGACTTGGAACAAACATAGGACACGGATGATTAAATTATTGTCGATGAATCAGCGAGAGGATGGCTCTATCGCTGTTAGACCTAACGAGGATTCCATTGCGGCTACAGCCCTCTCTTGCATGGTTCTGTGTCTTGAACAACAAGGGGCGCATGTTTTTAGCCGCGTTATGCATAACGGCAAGACTTCGGTTCCTCAGAAAGAGCCTCCTGTGATCGGGACAGATGTTGAAATAGATATAGATCAAAATTAGCAAAACGTGTTTCAAGCATCGCCTCTGCGTCCCCTTGTCCCGGGCGCCATCGAAAATATGGCCGGTTTGTCGCAAATCCGGCTGGAAGTCTGGCCGCAACGGACGGTAGTAACCAACCTGAAAGTTAGGCTGAGAAAGACGCATCAGCCTGCCGGCAACACGCTGAGAGTGGCGAGATCTACCGGTCTTGTTTATCCCGACAGCCAGATATGGACGTTTGCGTGGCCCACGAACACGCCGGCGACGCTGTATGTCTCCCCGCAGTACGCCCGTCCGCTGGCGACCAACGACTGGCCGGTCTATTTCGATCTGGAGGCGCAGATCGTGGATCTGGCCACCAACGTGGTCTTCAGCGACACGATACGTCTGACCGTCGCGCCCATGATCCTGCCGCCGGAATGCAATCCGCCGCAGGCGATCTACTCGACGTGTATCGACTGGATACCCGGGATAACCGAAGTGAACTGTGATACGGAGACCGAGCGATGGGCTCAGGACATGGTAAAGTTTGTGAAATACCAAAAACGCACTAATCAGGTTGAAGATATCTTTGTCGATCTGAACCATCACCTCAAATATGATTTCCCTTCCAATCTTGTCAGTCAACAGGCGTGTACAGGGGGCAATTTCATTTGGCCGGTATATATGGGAGGCAACGGAGGGAACATCATGGCGACCCCTCCGCTTCCTGACGCGCCTTACGGCAAACTGATGATCGGTTCTACGCTACCGACCCATGTGAACCAGAAAGCCTACTGGGCCGGACAGGGTATCCAGCCCGTGGTGGATATTACGACCGACTGGCTACTGGTAGGCCATGTGGATGAAGTGCTCATGTGGGCGGCTACCAACAAGGTGCTGTACGCCGACCCCTGGAAAGCTGCGGATTTGCTGCACGGCGAAATCGTTTCAGGTGGTTGGACTAATACTCTCTGGTGGGGCAAATATCGTGGCGAACAGGGTGGCAAAGCCTATACGGTCCGATCAGTTGTTATTGACAATGATGGAGCAGGTTTCAAAATCACGACTCTGCCATCAGCCTTGGACGATTCCACGAATTCGGTGACGATTGACTTCACCAACGCCATCTTCGCTGTCAATGATTATCTGCGGGTGGATGACGAGATATTGAAAGTGACCTCGATTAATGGCACAAGTGTGACCGTCAGCCGCGCCCAGGCAGGACGCTCTGCCGCAGCGCATACAAAAGGTAGTGCCGTCTATGCATACAGCGCGGTGATGGTAGAAAATCTGGTAACTGGAATGAAGGAAGACAGCGTGGTCAAACTGATAGCGGCCGCCACCAATGAATTGGCCATCGCTCTCGGGTCTTACGTCTCACAGGTTCAGTTCATTCCCATGCCGGTACTGTTCATGTATACGCAGAGCAACGGACGATGGGGCTATGTTGCCGGTACAGCCAATGTGGTGAACGGATTGATAGCGCAGAATGATACATATTATTATTCACACACAGGTAACAGCACGCTTTTGAACTACGTGTCCACCGTGGTTGATAACGCGCGAGCCTGTGATCTGTGGGACCTGTTGCATTGCGGAATGGGCGAGATCCATTGCGCAACGGCGGCGAGGCGCGAATTGGATCTGCCAACGCCATGGTGGCAAGGAATTACAACATGGGAGAGGGGAAATGAAGCTAATATGGAAAATCAGCCTATCGTTGATGCTGCTTTCCCCGCAGGTTTGGGCAGTGGGGAAAAAGGAAATTTATTCGGCTATTTTCAAGGCTGTGCAGGAGGATGGGGACGCCTATCTGCAGATTCGGGAACAGGTTATTGGCAAAGGAACCAATGCGTTGCCGTTTCTTGCCCGGGCGGCAACGGACCAAGAAACGGGCTGGCGGGAACATCTCGTGGCGCGAATCTGGTATGAACGTATA
>CAZYAW010000037.1:0-3498 GCA_964646045.1 uncultured Victivallales bacterium
GCTTTGCGTATTGCGCGCCATAGCGGCGTACGGGAAACGCGGCGCCGCCACCGTACGGCGACCGTTATGGACGAACTGCACTTCGATGCGCTTCAGATAGACCGATTGCACACGCTCAATGTAGTCCAGAATCTCGTCGGGATCCAGAATGCCGTTGCGGTTCCTGTCGTGACGCGCCCGGATGGCCGCCGTGGGGAGCGCGCCGAATTTGGCGTCGAAGTCGATTTCCACTCCCGCCGGCGTGGGGAAGGCCACGATATAGTGGTCCACGCCGGCCTGTCCGAACGCGCAGGCCGCCGCCGGACGGGGCGAGGCCAGGACGAGTCCCAGGGCGGCAAGCGTCGTGATCCGTTGCGCAACAGCGAGGCTCATGGGGAGAGTCGTGTTTCCTGCTCTGCCAGGATAAAATAGTGGGAGCGGGTCGAGGCGCTGGGTTCGATGCGGCGAATATAGCGGTCGTCGCAGAGACTCTGCAAGTACTTGGTGGCGGTGTTGGCCGATACGTCCATGATATCCGCGACTTCACCGCGCGTCAGTTTTTTGTGCCGGTCGAACAGCGCCCGCAACTGGTCGAGGCGGCGCAGCATGGACTTCCCCTTCCTGAGTTTGCGGGCGTTGTCGTCCGGCGGCTTCTGCGGATTGGCGGAACGGGTCGGCGGCGAAAATTCGCGGAGCGGTTCTCGCGCGTCGGGGAAGGGGGGCGCCGATGTTTCGGACGGCGTTGGACCCGACAGCGGGGAGAGGGGGGGACGGACGCTTTTGAGCAATTTGGCGTCGATGTCGTCGAGATGATAGGAAAGTTTGTCGGAATGCATGAGGCGCATGCGTTCGACGACGTTTTTAAGTTCGCGGACGTTGCCGGGCCAGTCGTAGGCGCGCAGCGCGTCGCGCAAGTCCTTGGCCATGGTGGCATGCACGCCGATTCGTCTGCCGGAATCCAGAAAATGGCGGGCCAGCAGCAGAATGTCGCCTCTGCGTTCGCGTAAAGACGGCGTATGAATCAGCAGGCGCTGCAAGCGGAAGAACAGATCTTTGCGGAAGCGGTTCTCGTAGGTGAGCTGTTCGAGATCGACATTGGTGGCGATTAGGATGCGGCAGTGTATTTTACGGGTCTTGGCGCTGCCGACCGCGCGAATTTCGCCGGTTTCCAGAACTCGCAGCAAAGTCGCTTGCAGGCGCGGGGTAATGTCGCCGATTTCGTCGAGCAGGATGGTGCCTTGGCCGGTTTCCTCGAAAAGCCCTTTGGCCGCTCTGTCCGCTCCGGTAAAAGCGCCCCGCTCGTGTCCGAACAACTCGGACTCCAGCAGCGTTTCCGTCAGAGAACCGCAGTTGACCGGGGTAAACGGATGGTTGCGGCGGCGACTCCCTTCGTGCAGGGCGCGCGCGACCAGATCTTTGCCGGTTCCCGTTTCGCCGGTAATGAGGACCGGGGCGTCGATGTCCGCGAAACGGGTGATCGTTTCGCGGATGGCCGAGATGGCCGTGCTGCTGCCGAGAATCATGTTCATGCCGGGCAGCGATACGCTGGCGGCGTCATGCGGGAAGGGCGATACGCCTCTAAGATCGTCGCACGCCACCAGAGGCTTCTCCGTCTGCGCGGGATTTTGTTTCAGCAAGATGTGGTCGGCGGCCTGCGTGAGCCAGATGACGTTGCCGTCCTCCAGTTCGCAGGCCATTTTGAGTTCGAAGTCCAATCTGGCCCTGGCGTGGTAGCGGGCCAGCGAATGCAGGGCCTGGGCGAAGCGCGTGGCGGCCTCCTTGCGCTCGTTCAGCAGCAGATGCGCGCGGGAGTAGAAAAAATCGTCCAGATAGTGTCGGTTGCCGCGCGCTTCGCGCGCCTTGAGAATGCGAATGGCGCTGTCGGCGTTGCGGGCGGCCAGTTCGGCGCGAATCAGGCTGTAGGAATCGAAGCCGACATCCATAATGGAGCCGCGCAGCTTCTGGGCTTCAATGCGCGCGAGACGCAGCGCCTCATGGCTGTCCTTGAGAATCAGGGCGTAGGCGATGCGTATGGCGTTGGAAACGTCCGCGCCGCGCTTGACGCCGGGCATCAGTTCCGGATCGAGCCCGTCGCTCATCAGTTTGTGCAACGACTCATAGGCACGCAACGCGATCCGTTCGACCCCGCTCAGCGCTTTGGCCTGCATGGCAACGGAGGGCAGCAAACGGGACGCCTGTTCCAGATGGCCCCGTTCCATGTTGTCGATGAACTGAATGAGATGCACGCGGTATAGCGGAAAGCGTTCGTTGCATTGCCAGGACATTTCCCTGACCAGCGTACCCAGATCGGAGCCGCGTCCCTGCTGCGCCAGCAGAAAGGCTTTTTCCCACAGATAGAACTTGCGCCGCGGCGAGAAGGAGGGCAGCATGTCGAGGATGTCCTGCAGGGTTTTTTCGCGCAGGGCCTGATTGCCTTGCGTACTGGCGGCGAGGCTTTCCACCATCATGGCATAGGCGCGCACTTCGCAATGGGTGCGATCCGATACGAGCGCGCGCGCACGTTGCAGAAAGGCCTCTCCTTCCGACGGACGACCGATACGGCAGCAGAGCTCGGCCCAGGCCGCCAGCATGAGAGTCAATATCTCGTGATCGGCGTCCTTTACCGACACTTGCTGCGCGGATTCAATCGCTTCACGAGCCAGCCGCTGTCCGTGCAGGCACTCCAGAATGCCCAGTAACGCCAGGGCGGTGCCGTCCAGCATGGCGGCGGGCATTTTGCGCAGAATTTCTATGAGCGGCGTGTCCGTGGTAACAAAGCGCCCGACAATCGGGTTCCTGCGTTTCTCCGTTTCGTTGGCGGCAGCGTGTTCCTTCATTTATCGTCTCGTCCCGCAAGAAGCAACCCGTGAAAATGAACGCATTATGAGTGAAATTGCAACCGGCAATGTACGGGGAGATATGCGGATCGTCAAGGGAATTTTGCGTTCATTTTTCGGCCGGGCCTTCTTTTGTGTTGCGGGGTGGTACGGGTTGCGTCTTGACGGGCGCCTTGATTGGCAGGGCGCGGTACGGTTCGTGGTCTTCCAGGACGAGCAGGCCTTCGACATACGGCATGTTGAAATCGGCGCCCGGGGCCAGCCGCGTTTGCATGGAATAGCCTCCGTTTTTGTCCGCATGCCAGGAGCCGGGGCCGCGATGTTCCCAAACGTTCGCCGCCAAAGGAAGGAAGAGAGCCTTGGCCCAGAGGCTGTCGGGGATGTCGGACGGCGGAAAGGCGCGCAGCGTCAGCGCGGAATTGTCCAGCAGCGCTTCGAAGCGCCAGCGCTCGTCCGCTTGCGGAAGAGCGGCTTGTGCCTGCTTGAGCCGTTGCGCGTGGCGAGCAGCCTCCTGGCGCCCGAACGTTCCGTCGTGAAAGTGCAGCACGGCTTCTTCCTTGAGCGGGACGCAAATGTCCTTGCAGATCATCCAGCGGAGTTCCAGCGCAATGCTTTCGATGTGGCCGGCGTCCTCGGCGATTTCCATCCAAAACGGGATGACGACTTCGTTTTCGTAGCCGAT
>CAZYAW010000038.1:0-8525 GCA_964646045.1 uncultured Victivallales bacterium
CGAAGATTATCATTAGGAGAAAATGATTATGAGAATGCACAATCCGCCCCATCCGGGCGAAGTATTGCGGGAGCTATGTCTAGAGCCGTTGGGTCTTTCTGTAACCGATGCGGCCAAGGCGCTTGGCGTTGCCAGAAAGACCCTTTCGGCCATTCTTAACGGCCACTCAGGCATCAGCCCCGAAATGGCTATTCGTCTCGCAAAAGCCTTCGACACCACCCCGGAAAGCTGGCTGAATCAGCAGGTTCAGCATGATCTCTGGGAAGCCGAGCAACGCCCCTCAAAGGTACACGTCAAGAAACTGGTAGCGGCATAACAGCGGAACGGTCAGCGTCACCACGCTGAGCCGGTAAAACAAGTCCTTGCGAAAGCGGCCTTTCGCGACTTCGTCTTCGACGGGACGATTGGTGGCGGCCATGACGCGCACATTGACCCGGACGGGTTTTTCCGCGCCGATTCGCTGCATTTCCCTGTCCTGCAGTACGCGCATCAGCTTCACTTGGAGGTGGGGCTGCAATGCGCCGATTTCATCCAGAAAAGATCATGTTCGATAGTTGGGGGCTTCCTTGATGATTTTCACATCGTGCGGATGGGCTTCGCTGACACCGGCGGGCGAGACCCTTACAAAAGCGGCGTTTTCGCGCAGTTCTCCGAGCGTCCGGCATCCGCAGTAGCCCAGCGACGAGCGCAAGCCGCCCGCATACTGGGTCATGACCCGCTCCACGGTTCCGGCATAGGGCACAATGCCCTCGATGCCCTGCGGCACCAGATCGTTGAGTCGGGTTTTATCCTGTCCGTATCGTTCGCGACTGCCGGTGGACTGCTGCATGGCGGCCAAACTGCCCATGCCGCGATAAACCACGTACTGGCGGCCTTCGTGCAGGATTTTCTCGCCGGGACTTTCCTCGGTGCCCGCCAGGGCGGAACCCAGCATGACCGTTTCCGCGCCGGCCGCCAGGGCCTTGGGCACGTCTCCGGAATGGCGAATGCCGCCGTCGGCGATCACGGGGATTTCACCGTTCAGCGCGCGCGCGCAGTCGTACACCGCTGTGATTTGCGGAACGCCCACTCCGCAGACGACACGCGTCGTGCAAATGGAACCGGGTCCAATGCCCACCTTGACGGCATGCGCGCCGGCTTCGCGCAGGGCCAGGGCGCCCTCGGCCGTGGCGACATTGCCGGCTACGATATCCAGATCCGGATAGCGGCGCGCGATCCAGCGCACCATCTCCAGGATGCCGCGCGAATGGCCGTGGGCGCTGTCCACCACAATGGCGTCCACTTCCGCCTGCGCCAGGCGTTCGACCCGCGCATGATCGTTCTGACTGACCGCCGCCGCGACCCGCAAGCGGTATTTTTCGTCGCGATTGTAGAACGGATGGACATTTTCCACCAGCGTCTTGACATCGCTCAAGCTGTACAGTCCCACCAGGCGCCCGTCTTCCACCAGCGGCAGTTTGCCGATGCGCATTTTAATCATCAGATCGTAGGCTTGTTGCACCGTGGTGCCCGGCGCCGCCGTCACCACCTCGCGCGTCATGATGCCGTCGATCGTCTCCCCGCCCTGGGACGGCGAGGCGAATTTGATGTCGCGCGAAGTCAGAATGCCCGCCAGGCGATCCTCGTCGTCCAGTACGGGGAATCCGTTGAATTCGATGTTGCGGCGCTGTTTTTCCTGGCGGACCGTTTCCAACGTGTCGCGCGTACGAAAGACGATCGGGTCCTGTATCACTCCGTTCAGATAATGTTTGACGGCCTGCACCTGCTTGACTTGCCGCGCGGCGGAGAGATTTTTGTGAATGACGCCGATGCCGCCCATGCGCGCCATGGCGATCGCCATGGCCGCCTCGGTCACCGTGTCCATGGCCGCACTGACAAACGGCAGACTCAGCCCGATGCGCGTTGTCAGCCGACTGCGGGTATCCGCTTCGTCGGGCAGAAAATCGGCATAGCGCGTAACAAGCGAGACATCGTCGAACGTCAGCCCCTCGCCGGGAAAACGCTCCATAAACACATCCACCGGTTTCTTCGTCGTCATGGCCGATCTTCTCCCGATTTCCAAGCCCAACCGCCAAGCTCTCGGCAAACCCCTTGGAACGGGCGCCGGAGAGAACAGGCTTCGACAAACGCCATAGCAATCCTGTTGCCCGCCGTTTTCTATCGGCTTTCGCCGCACAGGTCAAGCGTTTAATTGCATATTCGTCATTATTTGCATGACAAAGGATCCGCCGAGCGCTACCGTGCGATGTTTTCAGTTGAGGTCACGGTGAAACCTTGGTCCGACCAATGCGGTTCGGGCTTTTTACCCGAGTTTCATCATGGGTGGGGCGCCCCTGTCGCAAGAGCGTCAGTTAATGGAAATAATCGGGAGAAAGAAATATGAGCGATCACGTTTGCAAAGGGGATCATGCCGGTCATTTGTGCGTACTGGTCAGCGCAAAGAAGTTCGAGGCCATTAAAAAGATGGCGAACGAGCCGCGGTATATTTGCTTCAATTGCGGACGCGTAGCGAACTGCGCAGGCAATTTGTGCAATCCCATGCCGCTCGATCCGCAATAAGCGCGAAGACGCGTCCGACATGTATCGTCACCGCTTTTTCGGCAGCACGGATCCGCTCCGTATTGATTTTCTGCTCTGGGCCGCGGACTTTCTGGCCTTGGCCGCCGCTTATGCGTCCGCACTTTGGCTGCGTTTCGGCAGCGCGTGGGGTTCGCGTCTGTTCGTCAACATGAACCGCTGGCTGGGCGTGGGCCATCCGGGCGCTCTGGACGAGCGCTTCGAGATATTCTACATCACTGCGGCGCCGCGCCTTTTTCTGTATGTCGGCGTCACCGTCTGGTTCTTTTACGCCTTTCGCAACCTGTATCCGGGTCATCGCTTCCTCAAGCCGCGTCCGGTCGCGTGGCATATCCTGGTGGCCAACGCCGCCGCGCTGGCCGTGTTTTACGCCTACTGGTATTTGAGCCGGAACGTTTTTCATCCCCGCAGCTTTTTTCTGGCTCTGATCGTTTTCAATACCGCCTACGGCATGGCTTTACGCGCGGCGCTCCACGGCGGACTCCAGTGGCTGCGCCGGACGCGCCGGATCAAAGGCCGCGCGGCGCTGCTGGTCGGAGCGGGCGCGGAAGCGGACGACATCGGAGACCTCATACAAGGGCGCCATCCGCACGGACTGCATGTCGTCGCGCGTTATCGTCCGGAGGCCGCTCCCCCTTTCGAACACACCCTGCGCGACATTCGCCAACGGGCGGTGGAACACGGAGTGGACACCCTCATTCTCGCGGAAAAGAACAAGACCACCGGGGACATCATGCGCTTTCTGGAAATCGCCGCGGCCATGGATTTGTCCGCGCATGTGCTCTCCGACAAGCTGGATGCGCTGACCCGACGGGCGGGCATCGAGGCCGACATGTTTTACAACGCCTCGCTGGTTTATTTTGAGGCGCCGAACTTCAGTTTGCGCTTCAACCGTCCGCTTCACCTGCTTTCCCGCGGCGCGTGTCTGCTGGGGCTGCTCGTGCTGACGCCGGTTTTGCTCCTCGTCGCGTTGTGTATTCGCCTCACCAGTTCCGGTCCGGCTCTCTTCAGGCAGGAACGCATCGGCGTCAACCGCAAACCGTTCACGATACTGAAATTCCGCACCATGTTTGCCGGCTCCGAGTCTGATCAGGCCGATATGGAACATCTGAACGAATCGCAGGGCGCTCTTTTTAAAATCCGCCAGGACCCGCGAGTGACTCCCGTCGGTCGCGTTCTGCGCCGATTCAGCCTGGACGAGTTGCCGCAACTGGTCAACGTGGTACGTGGAGAAATGGCGCTGGTCGGTCCGCGTCCGCTGCCGCGCCGCGATTTCGAGAACTACTACGAAGACTGGCATTACGGACGTCACGCCGGTCTGCCGGGCATTACCTGTCTGTGGCAGATCTCCGGCCGCAGTCTGGTTCATTTCGAGGACATGTGCATCCTGGACATTTACTATCTCAGAAACCGCGACTGGATTCAGGACGTCGCCATTCTGCTGCGGACCGCGCAAGCCGTTTTCCTGTCCCGCGGCGCCTACTGAGGCTTTTGCAAAACCCTGCGGCCGTCAAACGCGGCACGGCAGGTAGGGGCTGTCCGTGTTTATGGCACGAGAGTTCCGCCCCGCAAGGGGGTTGGCACGCCACTATTTCCAGCCTTCCGATATTCCATCATTTCGCATCTACAGGGGATGGCAGTGATTTAGAGAGAAAATTCCCCTTGCACTTGCCGGTTTGTTATGCGACGTATTCCGCAAAACAAGCCGCCGGGGAAGCGCAGGGACGGCGGCAACGTCGGTTTGCCTATGAAAGCCCAACAAGGCGGTCCCAAAAAAGATTTTTTCGCGGATATCGCGGCGACAACGTTGGCGACGGCTCGCGCGAAACTGACGGAACCGCAGCCGCCCCGCCTGCCGCCCGTACGGTTGCCGGCCCGGCGCTCCGATCCGCATGCGGCGTTCCGGCCGCTGCCGCGGATGGATACTGCGGACCAACTTCAGGCGGAACTGGAACGCGAACGACGGCGCTGCGCTCCGTTTTTGCGTGAATCGGCGCCGCCGGCGCCTTCGATACGCCGCTGCATCCATCTTCCCGAATTCGACTGGCGCCTGGAAACCGCACAGGATCGCCGCGACTTTTCGCGCGTGGCGCGCGGACGCGGCGCCTGGCAAAAGGTGCGCATCCCCCATTATGCCGGTCCCACCGGTCGCGCGGTCGCCTACTATCGCACGGTCATAGATGTCGCGGAGCCGCCGCCCGCCGACTTCGCATGGCATCTGCGCTTTCGCGGGGCCGACTACGTAACGCATGCGTTTCTTAACGGCATGCACCTCGGTTCGCACGAGGGATTCTTCGAGCCCTTCTCCTTTCCCTGCGGCGCGGCCCTGCGGCGGGGACGCAACACACTGGTCGTCAAGCTGGAAAACGACGCCGTGCCGATCGCCAAAGGCGCGGGCTGGGGCGATACCGTCGGCGGCGACAAACTGTACGCGGCCACCGGCCCCGGCTGGGACGACCCGCAACTGGGCTGGCATCATTGTCCGCCCGGCATGGGCCTGTATCAGGCGGTATGGCTGGAAGCCTGTCCCGCCGTGCATTTGACCGACCTCTTCGTCCGTCCCGTCCCCGACGAAGCGCGTGCAGAAGCCTGGATCGAAGTTTGCAACCAAGCGCCGGAAGCGCAGCCGATCGCCATGCAGCTTTCCCTTTTCGGCCGCAATTTCAAAAAAACGCTGTTTCGCGAGCGGCCGTTCGCGAGCGGAGCCCGGGTCGACCCCGGAATCAGCCGCTTCCGTCTGTCGTTCGACCTGCCCGACGCGCGGCGCTGGGATTTCGCCACGCCCTGGCTGTATCTTATGCGGGTCGCGCTGGCCAATGGCGATGTCATGGATCGCTCGTTCGGCATGCGCACGTTTACCATGGACGAGCAAGGCCCGGTGCGCGGTCGTCTGCGCCTCAACGGACGCGAGATTCGCCTGCGCGGCGCCAATACCATGGGTTTCGAGCAGCAGGCGGTCATGAACGGCGATCTCGACCGCCTGCGCGACGACATTTTGCTGGCCCGCGTGTGCCGCATGAATTTCCTGCGTCTCACGCAGCGCCCCGTACAAAGTGAAATCTACGACATGTGCGATCGGCTCGGCATGGGCACGCAAACCGACCTGCCGCTGTTCGGCGTTCTGCCGCGCCGCCAGTTTTGCGAGGCCGTGCGCCAGGCCGGCGAAATGGAAAAGCTGACGCGCGGCCACCCTTGCGCCCTGGTCGCCAGCTTCATCAACGAGCCGTTCCCGGACGGCAATCCGAGCAAGGAAGCGATTCGTCACTGTTCGCGCGAAGAACTCGCCTCTTTTTTCGTGGCCGCGCGGCAGGCGGTGCGGCTGCACAATCCCGACCGGGTGATCAAACCGGTCGACGGCGACTACGACCCGCCTTCGCCCGGCCTGCCCGACAATCACTGCTACAACGCCTGGTACAACGGACACGGACTCGATATCGGCAAGATGCACAAGGGATACTGGCAAAGAGTCAAGCCGGGCTGGCTCTACGGCTGCGGCGAATTCGGCGCGGAAGGTCTGGATCCGGTCGATCTCATGCGCCGCCGCTATCCGTCGCAATGGCTGCCCGCGACCGACCGGGAAGAAGAGTCCGACTGGAATCCGGACCGCATTGTACGCGCACAGACCGGGAATTTCCATTACATGTTCTTCGACACGCAACGCACTGTGAGCGACTGGGTACGGGCCAGTCAGCGGCATCAGGCCTGGGCCACGCGCTTTGCGACGGAAGCGTTTCGACGCGACAACCGCATGAATTCCTTCGCCATCCATCTTTTCATCGACGCCTGGCCGGCCGGCTGGATGAAGGCCATTATGGATGCCGAGCGGGTTCCGAAACCGGCTTTCTTCGCCTATCGCGACGCGCTGGCTCCGCTCAAGGCCGACATTCGCACGGACCGCTACGCCTTCCGCGCCGGCGAGACGATGCGCTTCGAGTTCCGCGTATGCAACGATCTCGCGGAAGCGCCGACGGGCGCACAGTTGCGCTACCAGCTCGAGCGGAACGGCCGCATCGTGTTCGCGCAGAAGGCGCCGGCCCGTATCGAAGCCTGTCGCAGCGTCTTCCAGGGGTTCCTGGACCTGCCCGCGCCCGCTGTCGCCCGTCGGCAAGGCGTCGTCTTGCGTCTGGGCCTGTTTGCGGCCAGCGGCCAGGCGCTTCACGACACGGCGGTCGCGCTGCAAATCTTTCCCGCCCCGCCCGCTCGCGGACGGCGCAACGCTGTTGCCGTTGCCGGCGCCGGCGGCGCGGCGGCCCGTCTCGTGCGTCAGCTCGGCTGGCGCACGGCGGAGACGGAGCCGGTTCATGTTTTCGACGACCCCGCTGTTTACGGCCAACAGCGCCGGGAATTCGATCGTAAACTGCGCGAGGGCGCCACTCTCGTCTTTCTCGATTTGCCTGTCGGCGAACATCGACTGGCCGGCTCCCGCGTGGCGGTCGAAAACTGCGGCATGGGTCCGCGTCATTTCGTGTCGAGAAAATGCGGGCATCCCATGACCGCCGATCTGGAACCGGAAGACTTTCGTCTGTGGTACGATCCGAAGCGGCGCCGCATCGCGCCGCTCCTGCAGCGCGTGTTCGTCGCTCCGGACTGGACGCCGATCCTGACCAGCGGCAACGGACTCTGGCGAAGCGAATGGGGGCCGGTTCTGGCCGCGGCCGAAAAGCGAGTGGGTCGCGGAACCCTGCGGGTTTGCCAGGTGGCGCTGGAAGGCCGGGTGCGCGACAATCCGGTAGCCGATCTGTTCGCGCGACGTTTGCTGACCCGTCCCGACGACGGCTTGTCGTCTTGACAAGCGTGTCGAAACCGTTTAACAAGCTTAACTCGTCCAGGCAAACCGGAGAATCCGTCATGAGTTTGAGTTCCAGGGAAGCCATTGTTCAGAACATCGAATGCCGTTGCGCGGAACGCATCGGATTCGTCTTCACGGGCAACGCCGAACGGCGCAACGATTTTCTGCAGGTCGGCATGGAACATCCGTTTCGGCCCGAAGTCTGGCAGGAAGGGAAATACGAATTCAAGACCGATATCTGGGGCAATGTCTGGCATCGCATAATCGGTCTGTCGAGCGGCGGCGAGGTGTTCCGGCCCGTTCTGGAAAACTGGGACGCGCTCGACCGTCTGGTCCTGCCCGACCTGGACCATCCGGACTATTATCGCAACGCGGCGGAACGCTGCGCGGCGGAAAACGACAAGTTCCGGGTGGGCGGCCTCCCGGGCTGGCCTTTCAGCATTTGCCGCTACATGCGCAAAATGGAAATCTACTTCATGGATCTGATCGAAAATCGCGACCGATTGGATGTGCTGCACGACCGTGTCACCAGCCTGCTGGAACGCGTGATCGTCCGTTTCGGGGAAGCGGGACTGGACGGTATTATGTTCTGCGAAGATCTCGGCGTGCAGGATCGCACGCTGATGAGTCCGGCCATGTGGCGCGACATCTTCGCGCCGCTCTACCGGCGCCTGACCGATTGCGCCCACCAGTACAACATGAAAGTCATTCAGCATTCCTGCGGCTACAACTGGGATCTGGTGGACGACTTGTGCGAGGCCGGCATCGACTGCCTGCAGTTCGATCAGCCGGCGGTGTACGATCAGCCGGCGCTGGCCGCCAAGCTGCGCGGGCACGGGGTGGGCCTCTTCTCGCCCTGCGACATCCAGAAAGCGCTGCCGACCGGAGACCGTGAAGTCATCGAACGCGAAACGCGGCGTCTGGTCGAAACCTTCCGCGGCGGCTTCATCGCCAAAAACTATCCCGACTTGCACGGCATCGGCGTCGACCCCGCATGGGACCAATGGGCCTACGACACCTTCGTCCGCTGCGGCGTTTTCTCCGGCGGGCGCTAGACCTGAAATAAGCGAGTTTTTCTGCTGCGAGCACGCCAACGCCAACGCCTGCGGCACTTGAGGCGTGGCGCGCATTTCACCCATATTTCAATATGCGAGAATCG
>CAZYAW010000039.1:0-6845 GCA_964646045.1 uncultured Victivallales bacterium
CGCCGTCTGGTGTAGGCCCGGTCCGGAAAGCGGCAGACGCCCGTTCCCGTCGAAGGCCCGCGCCGTCGCGCCGTCCGTCGAGAGCCGGTTGAGACTGAGGTGCCCGAGCGCGATGCGGCCGTCGCGCACGGCCAGCATCGTCCCGGCCGTGCCCCACATCAGTTCGTGATATCCCAGTCCGACCGAATTGCGGTAGATTCCCTTCTTCGGATCGAAATCCACCCCTCCGTGCATGTTGTCGCCCGAGGTCAGCATGGCGGTCTGGTAGAAGTTGGCCTTGATGGGCAGTTTCCTGCCGTCCTGCGGGAACGTTTTCCAGAACAGTCCGTTGGCCTCCGCGACCTTGTCGGACGGAAACGGGAAGATCGTGCGCAGGTAGTTGCCGTCGTGATCGAAGAGCCGCAGATGGTCGAAGGTGTGCCCCTCGAACACGTACACGCCCTCGGGCGCCGGCGCGATGGCCGGCGGCAAGCGGGAAATGCGGCGCTTGGCCGACCACAGCAGGTTGCGCTCGAAACGCGGCTTGAGCCCCAGCGAGACGCGGACCGCGCAGTTGTCCTTGTCGTCGATGTAGCGCCCCATTTCGTCCTTGCCGTCCCACACCACGGTCTGGCTCAACGAATTCGTCTGGAACGGCGGCGGCGCGTTTTTGCCGAGCACGCCGCTGGCCAGGTAGCGCAGAATCTCGCCCTGCCCGTTCTCGATCGCCACCGTCGCGTCGCAGTAGTCCTTGACCGTGAACGTCACGGTCACCCGGTCGCCGTCCACCGTCACCTCCGGCTTCCTGGCGAACTCGAAGACTTCCTTGCGCTGCACACGCAGGCGTTCCAGTTCCTGCGCCCCGGCCCCGGAACCGCAAAGGGCCGCGACCAGCAGGACGCTCGCGCACTTCCGCAAAGGCATGACGGTCATGTTCATAATCTCCCCCCCCGTGTATAGTTGTTGAGCTAGGCGTCATTCCATCCCGTAACAGCCAACACGGAACATGCAAGGCAAATGCTTCCCAAACTCGTTCGTTTGGACGTTCCCTGTGGACATTGGGTTGCGGGCGCAACCCGCCTCAGGCACGGCGCCCGTCTCGCTTTTAGCAGGGCAGGAGTTCCGTCACCATCTTCACCCGCGAAAAGACTAGATTCGTTCCTCTCGTTCTGTCAAGGACGCATTCGTGAAAATTTCTCTTGATTTCGTGAGAAGACTATGGTTCCGGTATGGGCAGCCATGGGTTGTGTCGGAATCTCGGGGGCTTATGAAGAGACAGGTTCATCTGATTTGCAACGCGCACCTGGATCCGGTCTGGCTGTGGGAGTGGCAGGAAGGGGCCGCCGAAGCGCTTTCGACCTTCCGCGTGGCGGCGGAATTGTGCGAGAAGAACCAGGGCTTCGTCTCTCTGTCCTTTTTTCCCAAAGGCGGTGGCCGGTCTGTCAAGCCGATGGTTCTGCTGGACAATCCCGCCATTGAACTTTCGGCGCTCAAGCAGGCCGCGAGCCATGCGGACTGGATTGTCCGTTTGTTCAACACGACCGGACAAAAGCAGTCCGTCCGGGCCGAGTTTCCGGTCCTGGGCGCGCGCCGCACCCTGCGTTTCGCGCCGTTCGAAATCAAAACGCTCAGAGCGGACGCCCAAGGAGGGGTATGGCCCGTGAATCTCATGGAGGCGAAACAGCGGAGAGCCGCCGGGAACGCGGGGAAGTCCCGCTCCGGCGCGTTGCTGTCGATGTTGTTTGCGGGCATGCTGGCTCTGACGGGCCGGACTGCGGGAGGAGACGAATTCATGACGAGGCCAGAGACGATGCGGCGGACCGTGATAGAATACGGCGACCGCTATTACGACAACGAGGCGGGCCTGGTGCGGCGGACCGACGATGTGTTCGAGGGCCGCATCAACATTGCGCAGCACAGCCCGGAGTACGCCGCGGCGCTGCTGGACGCCGGCGAACGGATCGACCGGGCCAATCGCATCATCGGGGCCATGCTCGATCATCAATGGCTTGGCGACAAGGGAACCTGGCGGTACGGCAATTTCATCTGGTGGGGCGACGCCAAGCGTCCGGAGGACCGCAACGCGGTCGCCTTCATGACGCCCTGGCTATGCACCTACCGCATCCGCCACCGCAACCGGCTGACCGAGGAGATCGCCGCCCGGCTCGACAAGGCCCTTCCGCTTTGCCTGACAGCGGTTCGCTCGCACAGCGGCCCGGTCCACTACGATAATATCTGGTTCCTCAAGGCGGCCTCGCTGACTATGCTCGGCCTCGCGCTGGACCAGCCCGGTCTGTTGAAGGAGGCCGAAACGCGGCTCGACGAATGGATCGCCTATGCCGCGAAGCACGGCATCAACGAATTCAACAGCCCCACCTATGCCCCGGTCAACATCTACGCGCTGGAGTTTATCTGGGGACACGCTCCCGAAACCTCCCAAACGCTCCGGGAGAAGACCCGACAACTGCTCGACTTCTGCTATGCCGACCTGTTCATGAACTGGCACCCCGAATCCGGCATCAGCGCGGGGACGCACAGTCGCGCCTATCCCCGCGAACGAAGCACCAGCTACAGCCTGGCGAGCGTGCTGGCTCACCGGCACACCGGCCATGCGATCCCGCACGAACGGATGCGGTCTTTTGAATACAACTTTGTCGCCAACGACTACCCGGTGCCGGAGCGCATTCGGGCCTACGCTCTCGGCATCTCCGAGCCGTTCGAGTTGCGAGCGTCGCATCCGGTCTGGACCTTTAAAGACCGGCGCGTCGAGCGGACGCTCTATCGCGCGGCGGCGTTCACACTGGGCACGCAGACCGGCTATCGGGCCACGGCGGATCAGGCGCTGCCCTTCAAGATCACCTACGCCGGTTCGCCGGTCGAGGAACGGGCCAGCTTCATCCAGCCGGTTCCCGCACACGACGGGTCGCGCAAGCAGGCCACCATTCAATTTGCGCACCATCAGGTCGGCCCGCGCGCGATCGTGCTCTACGAGGCCAATCAGCGCGGACGGCAGGAGAGCGCCTACCTTCGCCTGGTGATCGAGCCCAACGAAAAGGGCGGCATGCTGCATGAGATCCTCTGGAACGGCAAGCCCTACGATCGGACCCGGCGCGAGTTGAAGTCCGGCGATGTGATCGCCTGGCGCGTTGCCGAGACGCTCGTCGCCATTCGCCTGCTTGACGGCTGGGGTGTCGATGCCCAGGAGCCGAACGCCCTGGCGCCCGCGGGCTATGCGCTCGCGCCCACTGCGGAGGTCGGCCTGTGTCTGCACGGACTGGTGTGCTATCGGCCCAAGAAGCCCGTCGCCGTCAACCACCTGAGCTGCGGCTTCGCCATCCACCTCGGCACGGTCAAAGCGTTCGGCCGTCTGGCCAAGCTGAGCGAGGCCGCCGCCCAGTGGGCCGTGACCGAACGGCGCACCGACACCACGCGCGACATCACCTGGGCCGACGGCGAGACGACGCTGCGGCTGGTCTGGGACGGAGCCAAAAGCCGAGTCTCTCGCTACACCAACGGCGAAGACGTCGGAGCCTTTCCCCGCTATGAATCGCCGCTGATCCGGCTCCAGCCCGGCGAGGAGGTTGGAGTGCTTCCGTGACGGTCTTGCCCTCAGGCCTGATCCCCAAGGCGGGCTTCGCCCGCCTGTCTGCGTGCGGAACTGCCTGCGCCGAGCCCGGCGCGGCAGGCAGGCACGCACAGGCAGGCAACCGAACTGTTGAACCACGAAGGAATCTGTCTTCGTCCGGCAAAGGCCGGACTACGCCGGGAGCAGTGCGAATTCACACGAATAAGGATGCGACGCATCTTAAGACGGAACCGTCCAATGGCTTCGCCAACCCTCGCCCTGGCCCTCTCCCGCAGGGAGAGGGAGAACAGTCGAGTGGACAACAAAGCGTTTTCTTGTTTTTTGGGGCGGAAACGCGACGATAAGGCGCTACAACAAGCGAGAAAGGGAAATCGCCATGATGACACCGCGCGAACGTTGGCTGGCTTTGTTGAACGGAGAGAAACCGGACCGTGTGCCGACCGACTACTGGGCCACCGACGAAGTCACGCAGCGGCTCTGCCGCGAGCTGGGCTGCGCCGATCCGTATGCGCTCTACGACAAACTGGAGATCGACGGGCTCCGCGGCATCGGTGCGCGTCCGACTGTAACGAATCATCCTTCGCATCCGGAAGCCAATATGTGGGGTGTCCGCAAGCGCCGCGTGGAGTACGAAACCGGCAGCTACTGGGAACCCGTCTCGCATCCCCTGGCGGACGCGACCACCGTGGAGGAAATCGACGCCTTCGCATGGCCCGACTCCGATAGCCACGATTGGGAAGCTTTCCAGAAAACCGTTCGCGAGTTGCCCGGCGATCGCGCCGTGCGTTGCGGCGGCTACGAACCTTTTCTGCTCTACTGCCAGATGCGCGGCATGGAGCAGGCCATGATGGATCTGCTGACGGAGCCGGACATCGCGCGCGCGATATTCCGACATATCTTCGACTTCTATTACACCGTCAACGCCCGCATGTGGGATCTGGCCGACGGGCGGGTGGATATCGCCTATGTGGCCGAGGACCTCGGCAGTCAAAGCGGCCTGCTAATGAGCCTGGAGGCCATTCGCGAGTTCATTCTCCCCAACCAGAAGCGCATGGCCGATTTGGCCCGCCAGCATGGCATCCATATCTTTTATCACACCGACGGCGCGGCGCGCGACGTCATTCCCGATCTGATCGACGTAACGGGAATCGAGGTTCTGAATCCCATCCAGTGGCGCTGTCCGGGCATGGAGCGCGAGGGCCTGGTGCGAGATTTCGGCGACCGGATCGTTTTTCATGGCGCGGTGGACAACCAGCAGACTCTACCATTCGGAACCCCTGCGGATGTGGAGGCCGAGGTCGTCGAGAACCTGCGGATTTTCGCCTGGCCGACGCGCTACATCTGCGCGCCCTGTCACAACTTGCAGGCCAATACCTCGACGGAAAACATCTTGACGCTCTATCGTACCGCCCGCGAGCATGGGATATGAAAACGGGGAGTCGGTCGGCGCGAACGGCTTACGAGCGGAGTTCGTCCTATGCGTCGACCGACTTGGCTGAACATGGAATCAAGGGAGGGAAGCAGATGAAACACGTTCGCGATACCGTTCGACCCTGCGCTTGCGCTTGCGCCTTGTCGCTCGCATCCTGTCCCGCTACGGACGGGGCCGAAGCGACGCCGCGCCTGAAGGCGGTGCGGACCTTTGCCGACAACGTATTGAACAAGGGGCGCGACCGCTGGAGCGGCAAAGAGACGCCGCTCCTGGCCGACGGGATCGACATCGAGACCGGCGCCCCGGTCGTCTGGAAGCATAAAGGACGGGAATCTATCATTCACAATTTAGCCAGTCAGCAGAACCTTTTCCGCGTTTTGACCGCCCTGACGAACCTCACCGGAGACGCGCGCTACAAGAATGCCGCGCAGGCGGCCATTCGCTATCATTTCAAGCATCTTGTTTCGGATTGCGGCCTGCTGCGTTGGGGCGGACACCAGTTCATCGATTTGCGCACGCTGACTCCGGTGGGGGATTTCGACATCAACCAGCATGAGCTCAAATGGAATCTTCCCTATTACGAATTGATGTGGGAAACCGATCCGCAAGCGACCGCGACCTGCCTCCGCGCGATATGGCGCGGCCATATTCTCGACTGGCGTACGCTGGCCTTGAGTCGCCACGCGCCTTACAGGACGGGTTCTCCCCCCTCCCCGCGGCTGTGGGAGCAGGCGTTTGCCAAACCGGAACCGTTCTTCGAAAGCGTGGGGCTCTCCTTTCTGAACTGCGGATCCGATTTGATTCACGCCGGAGCCCTGCTGTATCGGCTGGGCGGGGAGAAACCCGCGTTGACGTGGGCGCGGCGTCTGTCCGATCTCTATACCCGGGCGCGCCATCCCAAAACCGGCATGGGCGGTTTCCAGTTCACCAAGGCAAAACGACGGCAGCAACCGCCCGCGAAAGGTCCGCTGACGGACCGACTGACGTACAGCATGTACGGAGATCGAATGGAGAACCAGTACGCGCAGTCGGGCAGCGCCGATCCAGCCGACGAGTTCTATAATCCGATCAAGGGCAAAATCGCCGAGGACGGTTTGCCGGTGGCCCGGGAAGGCTGGCAGTGGTTCGACAGCAAGGGCTTTCCCGACTATGCGCTGCTGCAACTGTACCTGGCCGAATCCATGGGAACGGAAGCTCGCGGTTTGGCCGAAGACGCCGCCGATCATCTCGAGGCCCATGCACGGCACGCCTATGACGCCGCGACGAATCATTTCCGGCCCATGTGGGCCGACGGCACCGATTTGAGCGGGTTGACCATCCCGCGGACGGGTTACTATGGTTCGCAAGGTCAGCCCTACCGTGCATTTCCGGCCACATTCCAGCATGTGGCGGCCTATGCCCGCGCGTATCGCCTGACCCGGCGCGACGGACTGTGGGACACCGCGCGCGCGATGGCGCGCGGCCTGGGGCTGGGCGATATCGGCCGCACACCGGGCCACGATGTCGCGCTCGCGATGGACACCGCCCATTCCGACCCGGTCCTTCTGTTCGCTCTGATCGAAATGCATCGTGCCGGCGCCACCCCCGCCTACCTGCAACTGGCCGAGCGCATCGCAGACAACATGCTCGAACAGCGCTTCCATCAGGGCTTTTTCGTGCCCGACAAGTCCCGCCTGAACGCGAATTTCGATGCGATCGAGCCGCTCGCGCTGCTGGCGCTTGAAGCCGTCCTGCAGGGGCGCCCCGCCGCCGTTCCGGCCTACGTTGGCGGATGCGGCTACATCCAAGGCAGTTTCGACGGTTATGGCCGCACCTACGACCGGGTCGCGATCTGGGGACAAACCCGAT
>CAZYAW010000040.1:0-2581 GCA_964646045.1 uncultured Victivallales bacterium
TCGATATTCCGCAGCCCGACGAGCAGGTGTTTCTCTCCTGGTTCGAAGGCGGCGAGGTTTTCCGCAGCGGCTGCTGCTGGCGGCGCGGTCATGGACGGATCTTCTATTTCCGACCCGGTCACGAAACCTATCCGATCTTTCACGACGCGACCGTGCAGCGGGTTCTGGCCAATGCCGTACGCTGGGCGCGTCCGACTCTGCGACGAGCGGACCGCTGTCCCAATACGCCGCCGCTGGAAACCATTACGCCCAAGGATGCGCAGTTCGGCAAGGCCGGAATTGTGCAGGGATAGATCGGGGGGGGCGGAAGTCGAGGATCGGGGTTGCGGGCGACAGCCCGCCTTAGCTTAGGAGATCGATATGAAAAAACTGAAAGCGGGAGTCATTGGGCTGGGGATGGGCAGCGGGCACGCCCGACGGCTGGCGGCGCATCCTGGCGTGGAACTGACGGCTCTGGCGGATCGGGACGAGACGCGTCTGGCGCAGGCGGCGGACGAGCATGGCGTGGCGCGGCGCTATCGGGACGGGGCGGAAATGCTGGCGCGCGAGAAGCTCGATATCGTGTCCATTGCCACGCCCAACGCGCTGCACAAGCCGCTGGCCATCCAGGCGCTGGAGAGCGGCGCCCATGTCTTGTGCGAGAAGCCCATGGCCATGAACGCGGACGAAGCCGCCGCCATGATCGCGGCCGCGCAGCGCACGGGCCGCCGCCTCATGATCAATTTCTCGTCGCGCTTCCATCCCTCGGCCTGGGCCATGAAGCGTGAAGTGGAAGCCGGTACGGTGGGCGACATCTACTATGCCCGCACGACTTGGCTGCGGCGGCGCGGCATGCCCGGTTTCGGCAGTTGGTTCGGCCGCAAAGAGCTTTCGGGCGGCGGACCCCTGATCGATCTGGGCGTGCATCGTCTCGATCTGGCCTTGTGGCTGATGGACTATCCCGAGCCCGTCTGGGTCATGGCGTCCGCCTGCGATCATCTGGCGTCGGCGCTGGCGCGCGAGCAGAAAAAAGCTTTTGACGTGGAAGATTTCGCCGTGGCTCTTATCAAGTTCGCCAACGGCGCGACCCTGACGCTGGAAGCCTCCTGGGCCGGCCATATCCAACGGCGCGAACAGATCGAAACCCATATTCTGGGGACGCGCGGCGGCATGCGGCAGAGCAATCCGGATGCCAAGAACGACTACAGTCTGGAAACGGAAGTGTACGTCACACGCCACGGCATCGAGTGCGATCTGCGACCGGGTCGCGGCTACGACCTGATTCCCGATGCCATGACGCATTTCGCCGACTGCATTTTGACGGACAAGCCCCACATGGCGACCGCCGAGGAAGGGCTCACCGTGCAGCGGCTGCTGGACGCCATTTACGCCAGCGCCGCCAGCGGGCAGCCGTTGCGCTATTCCGACCAGGCGCCGATGCGGTAGAAATAGACCGGGCCGGCCGGCAGATCGTCCAGGCTGACGCTGAAGATGTTGGTGCCGTTTTGGCTTTCGATTGTTACGGTCGCGATGTCGGCGACATTCGACCAGGCGGACTGCAGGTTGGTGGTGTAGAGCAGCGCCTGGATCCAGCCGGGAGCATCCGAGGCGGCCACCGCCACCCGATTGTTCTCCAGCCAGATGCCGTACAGCGCGATTTGCGGCGGATCGTCGTACAGGTAGCGGTGCGGCCAGGCGACCAGCGTCTGCGCCGAGTTGCCCTCGCCGGGTGTAAAGGCGTAGGTTTCGGTTTGCCATCCGGCGAAACTCTGCCGATTGCTGCCCGTGCCCTCCAGCGAGAGCGGGCTTGCTCCCATGAATTCATCTTCGTTCCCGATGTAGGCGAAGCCGCTGATGGCGCTTCCGTAGCTGACGGCTTCTTCCAGAGCGCCCATGCTGCGGAAGAGCTTGATGCCGCCGCCTTCCTGCCGCAGAGGCGAGGTCAAACTGGCGTTGCGCGGCGGAGACGCCATGGTGGCGGGATCGCCCAGTACCCAGAAACCGAAGCCTGAATCCTCCCAGTTGGCCAGCCGGAATCCGTTGGTGACGGTGTAGGTCTGCCGCAGAGAGGGCGTGGTGTCGTATGTTTTCAGTTGCCATTGGCCGATTTGCACGTTTTCCACCCCGCACAGTTCTACGTAGGGGCCCGGGACATAGGCATTAAGATCCCAGTCGTAGTAGCCGTAGGCGGTCAGTTCGTTGATCCAGACCTGGCCGGGCAGGCAGGAGAAGACAAAGTAGTAGGGTATGCGGTTGGTGCCGACCGGAGCCAGTTCGGCATTGAGATCGCGTGGCTCGTAATGGGCCGGGTTGGTAAAAATACGGTAGGTTTTCGGGCTGCTCTGTTCACTGTACAGCCCGGTGAATTCCGCCTCCACATAGTATTGCACGACGGCGTCGATGGCGCGCCTGGGAATGGGCGAGATCGTGCGATAGGTGACCGACTGCGCATTGGACGCCACCCTCTCCATGGCAATCATGAATTCGGGGTCGGGCGCCCAGGCGCCCCATTGATTGGTGCCGTCGCGCCAGTGGAGCGTGAGGGTGACATCGTCCGCCGTGGTCAGGAAGAACTCGCGCAGCTCGACTGCGACATGCGGGG
>CAZYAW010000041.1:0-3943 GCA_964646045.1 uncultured Victivallales bacterium
CGATATCCACCCGGTAACGCCCGTCCCCGGCATCCAGTTCCCCGTCGGTCTTCACCTGCAGCAGGCGTTTGCCGTTCTGAAACACCAGGCCGCGCGTAAGGTTGAAAGGACGTTGACCCTTCAGCCTGGACCAGTACTCGACAGCTCCCTTGGTATCCAAGACGAGATTGAGGAGGGCAAAGGGATTGTAGTCGGCCTGGTCTTCCGGAATCGGCTTCGCGCGCCAGTCCGCAACAAACGGTTTATAGCCCTTGAAGTATTTCGGCGCCAACGTCGTCTGCCAGACCTGCTTGCGGTCCTTCACGGGCGTCCACGGTTCACTGAATATCTCCGAGCCGCGAATTACGACGCGCGCGCCAGGTTCGGCTTCGTAGCCGATCATTGTTCCTGGGCCGGTCCCGCCCCGCGGCGCGCGCACATGCTCCCGGTAGATACCTTCGGCCACGACCACACGCTCCCCCGGTTGCAGCACTTCGGCCGCCCTGCCGATGGTTTGGAAAGGTTGCTCGCGCGTGCCCGGATTGGAGTCAGCCGCCGCCGCATGCTTTTGCGCCACGTAATACGTCCGCGACCATCGGGACGGCGCTTCCCAAGTCTTGAATTCCAGGTTTTCAGACAGCATGACCGGGGGATCAAGGCTTTTCATGACAATTTCCTCGCTTTCGGCGGCGGCCAATCCGGCGCACAGAAGCAGGCCACCAATGCTTATGCGGGTTGCGCCACGATGCACATGCGCACGATCGTTTTCGGTCGGTAGATGCAATTCTCCCTCCGGGTTAATGTCCAGTTTGTTCATGGCGCTATCCTGACGGCCCCGCGGGGCATGCTTGCTTCCGGTTCTCAACAAAATGTTCTGCTCGGTCATAATGATCTCCTGGATTGGATGGTACACCTCATCTCTTCGCGAAAAACCAGTCGCCATCTTTGACCGGCAAAGCCGGCCGGCGCGCCTGCGACCAGAAATCGGCGGCTTGCTTGCGGAGACGGTGGACGGTGGCGGCCTGTTGCGTCTCCGCAGCCAGATTGTTCCGCTCGGCGGGGTCGGCCTGCAGGTCGAACAACTGGTCGGGCCAGTCCTCCATCTCGTAAGTGTTGAACTTGAGGTTGCCTTCGCGGATCGAAAGCTGACGGCCCTGACCCCAGCGATGACGTTTTTTCTCGTCCAGAAGCGAATAGCAGTCCAGCTCGCTGTAGATCACGCGCGGCTCGGCTGCGGTTTGGTTGTCGGTCAAGCAGGGTGCGAGCGACTGGCCGTCCAATTCGTCGGGTTGCGGAATATGCGCCAGGTCGCACAGGGTGGGGTAAAGATCAAGGTGACTGACCGGCCCGCGCACGGTCTTCGGGTGCCAGCCGGCCGCCGGATGGCTGATCATCAGCGGCGCGCGCATGGCTTCCTCGAAGAAAACGTATTTCTCCCAGGTTCCGTGATTGCCCAGCATGTCGCCGTGGTCGGACTGAAACACCACGATGAAATCCTCAAAGACATTGAGATCCTTGAGTCGCTGCAGGACCTTGCCGAACAACTCGTCGGCCTCGCTGATCATGCCGCAATACGCGGCCCAGGTTCGCTGCAGTTCCCTGGCGGACACGTCTTCACCGATAATCACGCGCCGGCCCGTGTGGCAGGGATGCGTATCGGCCGGGTTCTCGACAATCGGTTCGACGCGATTGAGGTAGTAGCGGAACCATTCTTCGCGGCATATGTAGGGGAAATGCGGCATCAGCAGGCTGACCTGCAGCAGCAGGGGTTGAAAGCCGATGCGGTCGTAATCCGGGTCGGCGAAATACTGGTCCAGGAACATCAGCGCGCCGTCCACCGCGTAGCGATCGTGGCGGTTCCAGTAGCCCTCGCCGTAACCGGCCTTGCGCATTTCGTCGTCCCAGACCCACTTGCCGGTGCCGGGAACATACGGTCGCCCGGAGACGCGGTCCTCGGCCCGCACTGCGACAACAGGCCGTGTAGGCGCAACCTGGTCGTAACCGATGCGTCGGTTCCAGCCCTTCATCTGATCCGGTCCCTGCAGATGCATTTTGCCGGCCGTGGCCGTGAAATAACCGTGCGCGGCCAGCCAGGCGGGGTAGGTAATCACATCCGGCGCGATGTCCTGCCCCCAGTTGCGGCAGCCGCAGTTCTGCGGGTACTGCCCGGAGAGAATGGCCTGACGACCGGGCACGCAAATCGGCGACGCGGTCACGGCATCGCGGAAATACACGCCATTTTGCGCGAGCGCGGCCAGGTTCGGCATCTGGACATAGGGATGCGCCTCCATCGGCGTGAAGTCCGCGCGCATCTGGTCCAGCATCAAAATCAGGATGTTCGGTTGTTTCTGCATTTCTCGTATTCTTTCCAGTGGTTGCATCGTATCGCTACATCGCATCTATTTTCGTGTGGATTCGTGTGGATTCGTGGTTCAACAGTCCGGTCGCCTGCCTTATCACTCTGCGTTCGCGACAAGTTTGTATAATCTCAATGTGCTGGGCGCCGGCAGGGGAGGTTCTCGTGGAAGGTCGCGGTTTGCACCCAGGGTTTCCCATTGGAGTATGTAGCGCACACTTTTCTGGCTGGGGCGTCCGCTATCCAGCGAACGTCTGATTTGCATGCCATCGAATTGGCTTTCGACAACATTCAGCGCCGTGGGATACTTCGGCGCAACCTTGATCGTTTTCTTTAGCGGGCGCAGCGTCTTTTCGTCAATGACTAGCCGGCCCCCTCCGTAGTCGCGGTGCCGGTAGGTCATGGTGAGGATGCCGGGTTCCGCCCGACTGAGTCCGCTAATGCTGATGCCGATAAACCCCATGCATCCGCCACCGCTAAACGGAATATGTTTATTCCATTCCGTCAGGCGGCGGATGTTCCATTGCCCGTGTTCAGGACGGGCGGCATAGATCTGCATGTTCCCGTCCCGGTCGGCCTTGTGGTAGGTAATAATCGGCTGGTGGTGCGCGTCGAAAAACAGATTCTGGCAGCCGTTGATAATGCCGCCATGACTCGGAATCGGGTCAACCCACAACTTCGTTTCACCCAGCGTCAGCGGGAGTTCGACTTGTTCGCCAAAGACCGATTCCCAGTCGAGCAGGTTGCGGCTTCGGGCATAGCCGAGATGATGGTTGGTGGCGCAGTCCGGCGTGTCGCGCCAGACCCAAACGACATGGAACCAGTTGCGTGGACCTCGGATCGGACCGTGAGGATAGGCGTTGCGTTGTTCTTCTCCGTCAAACAAGGGCTTTGCAAGCAACCGTGACCATGAACGTTCACGGACGTCATACTTGTTATAGAGGTTAATGCCGTTGCCGGAGCCGCCATTGCGGTAGGTGAAAATCAATTCGTTATTGTGATCGAACAGAAAGCTTGGATAGGTTACGCGATCTTCCTGCCGGCCGGTCATTGAATATGGCTTGAGTGTTGCGATATTGCCGGCTTTCTCGGTACGGAAATAGACAAGCGGCACGCAATGCATGTTGCCCGACACATGCAGATGCCCGTCGCGATCGACGGCCATCGTGACATAATTATGCGAGTCCCAGCCGATCTTCGATGGCAGGGTTCGATATTGCCATTCATCCGAATCCGTTGTCCGGAAGGCTACCGACATCTGCCGCGCCTTGTCGAAGTAAGCCACATACTGGCGATTTCCATGCGTCAGCAGGCAAAAACCGACGGGGAATTCGGACGGCACTTCGGCAATGTCCCATGACTGTTCCACTTTCCACTGCGAACACACAGATTTTTCTCCACACGCCATTCCTGCCATAACCGTACCCAGGGTAAACACTAATAACATTTGTCCGTCCATAATCACTCTTTCCGCCAGTATCTGAAATCGTCGCGCGTACACGAAGGGTCATCGGGTTTGTCCCCAGATCGCGACCCGGTCGTAGGTGCGGCCATAACCGTCGAAACTGCCTTGGATGTAGCCGCATCCGCCAACGTAGGCCGGAACGG
>CAZYAW010000042.1:0-7916 GCA_964646045.1 uncultured Victivallales bacterium
CCCCCGCCCGGGTCGGCGCGGGAACCCCGGTAGCCGCCGGGCGGGGGGGAGGTCCCCTCGCCGAGCCGAAAATCGGCGCCCGCCCCGGGCTGACCTTCGTCGTAATCGCCGCGACCCAGATCGCCGAACTGAAAATGGAAGCCTTTGGGCGTGTCGAAAAACTCGCGGGTGCTGTTGTAGGCCCACGTGCTGCTCAGGCGCGGAATCCAGACCGGGTCACTGGCCACCGTATTGGTTACCGTAATCGTTTGCGCGGGCACCGAGTTGGTCTCGACCTGCTGCACCAGCATGCCGCCCACGAGAACCCAATTCGTGGTGATCGTGTCGTACCCCGGAATCGTCGTCGTGCTCGTCACCTGGTGCGTGGACGAGATCGGCGCATTATTGAAGGCCGTGCCCGCCACGACCGGAATGGAGACATCCCAGGCCGGCGGGGTTCCATAGCGGCCGAAGAGAGTATCCCAGACCGTTGCGGCCGAACCGTACAGGCCCTGCGGATCCCAATGTTTCCGCATGCCCGGAGGCGCCGTGAGAATGGGGACATCCGTCTCGGGATTGAGGCGAACGCCCGCAATTCTCATTTTGGAATTACCCACCCGTTGCACCCATGAATCGGGTCCGTCATAGGTGTCGTTCATGGCCCGCGCCACAACCGCTTCGGCGTCGCCGGGATAGTTCTGCAAGATGTAGTCGCGGTATTCCGCGAAGCTGATCTGGTTGAAGTCCGTCGCATTCGGCTTGCGATCGTCCGCCAGCTCGTGCAGGCCGCCCAGCCACATGCCGCCGGCCGGAACCGACCAGCGCGTGTAGGGCATGAAGAAGCTAATGAAATCCTCGAAGGGCTCCTGACGACGCCCGCGATTCCACTGTCCGTCGTACCGATCCGCGTAGTTGTCGGGTACGCCCGTCGTTCTTTCCCGGTAGGCGTTGCCGCCTTCCAGCGGATGCGGGGTGGTCACCAGCTCGCCGCCCAGAATTTCGGAAGACTGAAAGACCGGCACCTTGACGGTCCTTCGGACCCAGTCGAGGGCGGTGGTTATCTTGCGCAGTTCGGCCTGATTGGCCAGCGGATAGGGATCGGAAACAATATTGGTGCCCTTGTAGAAAATGACGGTTTCGGGAAAGCCTTCTTCCGGATAGTCGCGGTCGATAAAAACCCAGGCCGAAAACTCGACGAAGACGCGGTCGCTGTCGTTGGTGCCGTCGTAGCGATAGGCCCGATGCACCAACGGCATTCCGTTGGGCAGCAACTGGTAATCCAGCACGCCGTTGGTGTCAATGTCCAGCGGAGTCGTAGGATCGGGTATATCCGGATCGGGGCCGGGTCCCGGGCGCCCGCCAATGGCCCCGTTGTTCAAATTGTTGTAGTGATGATACTGGTCGCCGGGCAGAGGCTCGGGGCCGGCCTGAATGCCCAGGCGAATGTCGCGCGTGCGCGTCGGTTCGAGATTGAGTTCGTTGACAACCATCGGTATGTTCGAGCTGACGCCTGTCGCGACTCCGCCCACAAAACGGGGATGCTCGATGTAGATCAAGGCGCCGTCGCTGTAGCGCAACCCGCCATTGTTCGCGCCCTTGTTAATGTAGCGGGTATAACGCGTAGCGTAGTTGGGCGCATCGGGGTTTTCGTAAAGCAGCTCGCCTTCGCCGTCAATGGTGGGCTCGTACTGAACGCCCAACCCGGTATAGTCCGCGAAAAACTCGCCGCGCGTGCGGCTCCAGTGAGAGTGATTGACCGGCTGACTCGCCAGATGGGCGTAGGCCGCGTTGGTAATGAAGACATCCCAGTGCGGCTCGTCGAAAATGGCGTCGTTCCAGACGGCTGTAAAATTTTCGTCCAGAAAGCGCTCGCCCGGCGTCCAGACCATGTCCATCAACGGCCCGTTGCCGCCGTAAAGCTGCTCAATGACAGGATTTTCAAATGTGAAAAGATAGTCGCCCCCGGCGTCGCTCCCACCGGCGTCCGGTCGTGGCCGGCCGTCGGGACTCTCCGGCGTGCCGGCCGTCGTGCCCGCCCAGGGCAGTTGGGAATAGCCGTAGGTGTTGACATACGGCCAGAAACCGTGGCGATGCGCGCCCGTGTCCGGATCGGCCCGATAGTAACTGACCTCGCGCCAGTAGCCTTCAATATAGTTCTCCCAGATGTTGCGGATGCGACCGGCCAGCATCTCCTCGGGATGCGTGCGCGGATTGCCGTCCTTCAGTTCGGCCGGGAAAATCAGAAAGCGATGGTTCGGCTCCTCGTCCTTGGCCCAGCCGCTCAGCGCCGCCACACATGCCAGCAGCGCCACGATCGGGAGGCGCCAAAAGCCCCCTTGTCCACCATGTTTCGTCTTCCGTTTCATGGCCTTGCCCCTTTCCGCATCCGTTTTTTCCCGCATTACGCTCTGGCTATCGGCTTCCATTGGACAAATCTCCTGCCTGTTCGGATCATTCATCTCTTGTTTCCTTGGTTTGTCGGTTCCTTGTGATCGACGATTTAACAGCATTGATCGTGCCAAACGTTGATCTGTTCTGTAACAGCATAAACTTCAAATAGTTATGCATTATTCGATTTGCGCCCTTGCACGCAAATAAGTTGCTAAAAAACAGGATTGACGCAATCTGCGCCCACCGTGCCGCCTCTTACGACCCCAAATAAATCAACAGCTTGTCGTGGACCAGCAGGACCATATCGCCCGCCCCGTTGCCGTCCAAGTCGCCGGCGGCCAGCGCCCGCGGTTCCGTACCGCCCGCCCCGCCCATGCCGGCCATTCCCGCAAACCCGGAGTCCTGAAACACTTCGAAGGCCAGATACCGCCGGAGGAACGGATCGCAGCCGATCCATTCGACGGCGCGGTTGGCGGCGTCGACCACGGCCAGCATGGGCCGCGCCGGACGGCCCAGGGCGACGGTGCGAAAATACTGCAGTGAAGGCTTCTCGGCGGCCGTCATGTATTCCGCGCCGGGCTCCAGATCCGCCTGACGACCGCCACCGGCCACCGTCATGAGACTGTTGCCCGTAACCAGCAGCAGCGTTTCCCGCTCGGCATGCCGCAAGACGGCCATCCCGTTAACGGCGGACGGCGCGTGGCGAAGATGTACACGAGCGGACGCCGCAGATGAATCGTCCGTAAACCACAGCAAATTGCGCGCATGGCGATCGTACAGCAGCGTTCCCGGCTGTTCTTGCGGCCCGCGATAGGATACGGCGGCGTCAATGCGGGCCTGCGCGTGACCGGGATTGAACTGCCGCAACGGCGCATAGCCGGCGGCGCTGCGCCGAAAGAGTCGCACGGTGCCGCCCAATGCCGCCAAAATGTCGTCCGGCCCGTCAGCGCGCGGCAGCACGGTGATCTGCGCGGGAGTCAAGTCCGCCGCCAGGGCGCTGAAATCGGCGGAAGCCACCGGCCGGATCGCGGTCGGGGACACTCGCATCATCACGGGCCGCGCATGGGCCACGAAGAGAATCAAGCCGTACTCGCCGTCGCCCATATCGACCGCGACCATGGCGGAAGGCTCGTCGCGCAGATCCAAATCGCGCGCGACAGGTTCGGTCTTCGCGTCCTGCCACTCGACCAACCGCCACTGGCGATTTTCGTCGCGGCACACGAACAGCAGGCGGTTCGTACCCGCTTGCGCCATGCCGAGATGGACCGCGCCGGGCAGCCGCACCGGCTGCGGGAAGACGTCCGGGCGCGCGACATCGTGCAGCACGGCGGCGTTCTCGCTTTTGCTGACCGCCAGCACGCGTCCGTCGCGCGTACGCGACAGGCTGTTGATACCGGCCAGGGAATCGACTTTCAGCGGCGCTCCGCGCAATCCGTCGTCGGCGCCGAAATAGAAATGAATCTGGCTCAATTGCGGCGCGGCCACCAGCACGTCGTCGCGTCCGTCGCCGTTGAAATCGTCCGCCAGCCAGACCGGCGCGCCGCGGCGGTCCACGCCCTGCAACGGCAGACGCTGCGGCGAGCGCTCCTGCGCCTGCAACAGGGGCTCCAAGGTCTGCTCTGCAAAACGATAGAGCCGCAGTCCCAGCCCGTTATGCAGGATGCCGCCCAAAAGCGGGACTGGGCTTTCTTTACGCTCGACCAAAGCCGCAAAACGGGTCGGCGGCAGGGTCAAGAGGGTCTCCAGACCGAATTCCCCGTCGGCGCGACCGGCCCGCAAGCGCAACGGCGCTTCGGATGACTGGCAATGAAACAGCAGATCGGGGCGCCCGTCGCCCGTGACATCCAGGATTTCCAGGCCGGTACAGGTTTCCTCGGAGAGGTCGACCGTCTGTCGCCGCGCGAAACGGCCCTGCCCGTCGTTGCGCAGGATCTCGGCCCCGCCGCGTCGACAAACCGCAATGTCCAGCGCCCGATCACCGCAGGCGTCCGCCAGAACCAGGCCCACCACATCCTGGAGCCGATCCAGATGCAGGCGCTCAGCCGCGGCAAACTGTCCCGCCGCCGTCTGCCGCCAGATTTGCAGTCCGAGTGCCGACCCGAACGCCACCACATCCTGCCGTCCGTTCCCGTCCAAATCGCCCAGTTCGCAGAAGAGAATCTGCTGGTCCACCAGCATGCCGACATTGTCGAAGCGATCCGACAGCGCGGGCAGCGCCGTCGCCTCGCGTCCGCCGTCCGCCTTGCGCAGCAGAATTTCGATGCGCCCCGCATGATTGTTGACGAAGACCACGTCGTCGCGTCCGTCGCCGTTGACGTCCTGGACGTTCAACTCCGTCGTACCATGCCGGAACTCGTAGATTTCCAGGCCGCGAAAGCCGAAATCGCGCGCGGACGCCGCCTCGTCGGCCCGTCCCGAGGTGACGACCGCCGCGCACAGCAGTCCGGCGCCAACGTACAACGCGGTAACAAAGGCTTTCGACCGTGCCGATGCTGTCACAATATCGTCTCCCTTAATCAGCGCAGCGGTTCGTAGTAGAGCAGCAAGCGAATCTGCATACCCTGATCCGTTTTCATCGCGTAACTGAAGGAGGGCCCCAGAAACGATGCCAGATGCGCAATGGTGGGCCAACGCGAGAGGTCCAATTGCGCCAGCGCGCGTCCGGCGGGTCCGTCCGCCTGCTCGGCCCGACCCTCCTGAAGCGTCTCGCGTGCCATCTCCTGGAATTTCCTGTGTATCTCTTCGTCGAGCACGGCCTTGGACAGCTCCGGCCAGTTGACGGCATTGTACTGAAAGGCATTGGGCGGCGTCAGCGAACGCAAACGGCGGGCGAACGGGGTCGCGTAGAAGCTGTCGCCCCCGGCGGCGGGCGCGCGCTGACCGGCCAGCAGCGCTTCGCGCACGGCCCCTTCGGCGCCGAAAAGGAGGTTGCCGGCCGCCGCCGCCAGCGCCTGACGTTGCGGCTTTACGAGGGGCGCAGAAGCTTCCGGCGCGGCGGCGCCGAAGGAATACATTTGTTCGCCGGCGATTTCATCGACCCGCAAGCCGGCGGAAGCGCCCAGCATCATGCGCAGCGTCGCGCCCTCCCCCAGCATCTTGGCCAGCGCGTTTTTGACCTGCCCCTCGTTCTTGAGCCGCAGAGCCATCAGATCGGCCGCCTGGCCCTCCACGCGACTGCTGAAACTGACATACTGCGTATCGAGATGCGCCAGTAAATCGTTGTGCAGGCTGATCCCCAGCAGAGCGTCCACCTGCGCCAGCGCGGCGTCCACCTGCGCCGCCGAAGCCGGTGCGGCCCGCTTGATGGCCTGCGGCAAATGGCGCAGAAAGCGGGGCAGATCGATCCGTCCCGCATCGTACGAGCAGGCGTGCAGAGGTACCAGGGGCGACTGCAGGTCCAGCGAGGTCGGCTGCGTGTCGAAGATCGTCCAGAGGCCCTGCGACCAGTCGGCGATCGGCATGGTCAACAGACATTCCGTACGGTCCGCATGCAGTCGCACATGCAGCGCCGTCTTGCCGAGCGCCGAAAAGCCCATCGCGTCGAAGACATCCCGCATCTTGGGCGTCGCCTGCATAATTTGCGCCATCTCCGGATCCATATTGGCGGCCAGGGCCTTCTGCTCCTTCTCCTCCCGCCGATACAGTTCCTGGAAAAAGAGGGGGAAATTCATGCGCAGGCAGACGCCGGGAGCCGGCTCTTGCGGTTCGGCCGGCCGTCCGCGACGCAAGCGCGCCACGCACTTCTCGACCCAGTCGCGACTGGGTCCGACCACCAGCGTGTCGGCCGCGAACGCTTCCCAGCTCGCGGCCGATTCCTGCGCCTCCTCGTCCTCGCCCGCGCTGTAACGCTGATACAGATCGACATCCTGAAAACGATGGCGGCGCACGATGTCTTTGCCGTCGCTGTCCAGGCTCTTGAAAATCTCGCGCAGGCGCGCATAGTCGGCCTCCCGCATGGCGACCGCCAGGTAGAAGTCGGGGTCGTCGCCATCCTGCAGCCTGAAAGCCGCCAGAATTTCGCCCTGGAAGAGACCGAACAACTCGGTCAGCAGTTTCGCGTCCTTCTCCTTCGCGTCGGCGAAGATCAGATCGCGCAGCAGTTCGGACGGGTCGGCCTTGCCGAACATCCGCCGCACCTGCGCATCCTGCCAGATGCGCCCCAGCGACGAGCGGCCCAGCGCCTTAATGACGTCTTGCGCCCCCGAGATTTCCAGCGCCAGCGGCGCGTCTTCCGGCATCAGGTCCCGCCGCCGCAAATCCTGTCCGGCGGCGGCGCCAACCCAGGCCGCGCACAGCAGCGCAACCGCTCCAACCCTCATACATCTATTCATAGCTTATCGCTCCTTCTGGTAGCTCATTCATTCTGCGCGGTGGCGGACGCGCCGCCCGGCGGAGGCGGCGGATCCGGATAGACAAAACCGGATTCGGGATTGTTGACATCGAAAGCAAACGCCTCGAGGTGGTCGAGCACATACTGCGCATGGCGCGCCGGGATGGCGAAGCCCAAGCCGTCCATATACGGAATGCGGGCATTGATGACGCCGACCACCTGGCCCCTCCCGTTAAAGAGCGGACCGCCCGAATTGCCCGGATTGACCGGGGCGTCGATCTGCCGATACAAAAGGCCGGCATAATGCCGATGCGGCTGACTGACAACGCCTTCGGTCACCGTCTGTTCCAAGCCCATGGGGTTGCCGATCACGAAGATGCGCTCGCCGGCCCGCGTATCGTCCTGGCGTGGAAACAGCGCCGGGCGGGTCTCGATTTCACCGCCTTTAATACGCAACACGGCCAAATCGTAGAAGGGGGCCACCGCCACGATCTCCACATCGTTGTGCAGCGTCGGGCGCAAGCCCTTCTCGGCCGGCACGAACTGCGTCACCGCGATGCGACGGGAACCGGCAATGACATGGAAATTGGTTATCAGCAAACCCTTGCGATTCACGAAAAAGCCCGAACCCATGCCGCGCGGCGTGCGCACCAGCGCCACCGAAGGCGCCGTGCGCCGCACCGCCTCTTCCGTGCCCAGCCGCACCTTGGCGTCGGATACCACATAGGATCCGCTTTCCGCCGCGGCCGTCGGCGCCGCGGACGGCTCCTCGGCCGCCGGCGCATCCGGGCGCAGCGCCACAATTTGCGCGCGCGGTACGCGCAACAGCGTGTGGCCCAGATCGAAGATGGCCGCCTCGTCGTCCAGCCGCAAAACGGGAGCCGTCAGCGACGCGCCCCCGCGCAGCAGCGCCGTTTCCGCGCTCGTCCCGGCGGCGCCCGCCGCCAATCCGGCGCCCAGCACGCAAATCCGCGTCATTCTCGTCAAGCGTTTCATCGTCATTGCCATGGCCCACCCCTGACGAGACCCCGGCGCGCCCGCCGCGCCAGGCTGTCCCTCGCCGCGCAGGCGTCCCCCGTGTTTGCCAAGCTGCGGCACGGGAGTCGCGCCCGTGTTTCCAAAACGTAACTGCTCAGGAAGCCTCGGTAAGTCGGCCATTCCTGGCTGACCCTCCAACGCCTCGGGGTCGGGCAGGAATGCCCGACCTACTTTTCGC
>CAZYAW010000043.1:0-6270 GCA_964646045.1 uncultured Victivallales bacterium
GGCCATCGCAGCGTCGGCGGCTGCCGCGCCTCGCTGTACAACGCCATGCCGGTCGCAGGCGCCCGCGCCCTGGCCGATTTCATGCGGGAATTCGCCGCCCGCCACCGCAAAGAACAGGCATGAAAAAAACGCCGCGCCAATCCGCCGCCGCACCCGCCGTCGCGGACTCTTTTGCGGACCATCTGCGCGCCCAGGCCTATCTCGATTCGCGAACCCGGCGCGGCGACGGGCGCCGCCGCCCCGGCCGCCCCTGCCGCAGCGCCGCCGCCGGCGACCGACCCTGTCCCTGCCGCTCCCTCTCCCGCGCCGCCGTGGCCGCCCTCGTCGCCGACGCCTCCCTCAACCAACGCACCTGGCGCGCTCTGTGCCTGGCCCACATCGCGCAACTCCTGGCCGTCGACGGCTATGCTCTGACCCGCCTCGACCCGCGGGAAGCCGAACCCGGCCGTTGCGGCCTCCCCGTCCCCCGCCGCGGCGGCCGCCGCGTCCCGCGCAGCGCCGTCGCCGTTTTCGCCGACCCAACCGGTCAACGCCAATGGCACGTGTATTTCGACGACCAGGACCCCGACCGCCTGCGGCGCGCCGCCGCCGGCATCGCCCGCGCCGACGGCTCCCGTTTTCATTCGCTCGCTTTGCTGGTCTTTCCCAACCGGCGCGCTTTGGAACCCTGGCGCCGGACCGACCGCGCCGAAGACTGGCCGCGCGGCTTCATGACTTCTTTCGAAGACCTGCGCAACCCGGATCTGCCCCGGCCCGCGCCCCGCATCCCGCTGCTCTGCCCCGCCCTGGAACAAGTCCCCGTCGCCCCCGCCCTCGGCGCCATCGCCCGCGTCGCCGCCACCGTCGAGCAGAACATCCCGGTCGGCGGCAAAAACTCGCCCTACTTCAAACTGCGCATCCGCGCCCCGCAGCTCGCCGACCTCGTCCCCGGCCAATTCATCATGCTCGACACCCGCCCCCGTTCCGCCGCCGGCCCCGCGCCCGCCCGCACCTGGTCCGACTTCAAAACCGCCTTCGCCGCCATGCCCGCGACCTACCTCAAGCGGCCTTTCGGCATCCACCGCGCCTTCTATCCCGGTTTCGACCCGCGCGTCGGCATGGGCCGCCTCGCCATGCCCCGCGCCATGGCCCTGCGCGTGAGCGCCGTCCAGCCCGCCGCCTTCGACATCTTCTGCAAAATCCCGCCGCGCGGCAAGGGCACGCGCGAAATGCGCGATCTCAAACCCGGCGCCCGCCTCGGCCTGCTCGGTCCGCTTGGCCGCCGTTTCGATCTCGACCCCCTCGTCGCCGCGGATCTCGACGAAGTGCACGTCATCGGCGGCGGCGTCGGCATGGCCCCGCTCGTCTACCTGGTCCAGGCCCTGCGCTTCCGCAACGTGCCCGTCAAAGCCTTCATCGGCTTCGAATCCATCGAAAGCCTGCGCTACCGCACCGATCGCCGCCGCCGCGCCGGCCTGGAACACGACCCCGATTTCTCCGCCGACAGCCGCCACGCCCACATGTACATCGACGACCTCAAGGAAGTCGGCATCGCCCCCGACCGCATCTACCTGGCCTCCGACCGCCCCGGCCGAGCCGATCATCTGGTGCCGCCCGGCCACTACCGGGCCGGCCTGATCGGTCCGCTCTACGCCGACGTCCTGCGCCGCGAGGGAAGCGGCCGGCGCATCCTGGCCTTCACCTGCGGCCCCACGCCCATGATGAAGGCCGTCCACGCCATCGCCCGCAAAAACGGCGTCCGCCTCTTTGTCTTCATGGAAAAACGAATGGCATGCGGGATCGGCGTCTGCCTCTCCTGCGTATGCAAAACCCGCAACGGCTACGCCCGCGTCTGTCGCGACGGACCCGTATTCGCGGCCGACGAAATGGACTGGTCATGAATCCGCTCGCCACCCGGCTCAAACATCTCGCCCTGCGCAGCCCGCTGCTGACCGCCTCGGGCACCTCCGGCTCCTCCGACGAAACGGCCGCGCTGGCCGGATCCGGTCGCATCCTGCGCGCGCTCGGCGCCTTTGTCACCAAAGGCGTCACCCTGCGCCCGCGACCCGGCAACCCCGAACCGCGCGTCATCGAAGCCCGCGCCGGCCTGCTCAACTCGATCGGCCTGCAAAACGGCGGCATTGCCGCCTTTATGCGCCACGACCTGCCCAAACTGCGCGCGTTCCAACTGCCCGTCTTCGTCAACATCTCCGCCGGCAGCGTCGCCGAATTCGGCGAACTGACCCGTCAACTGGTGCAGCTCGACCGGAACGAAACCGTCGCGGGCCTCGAAATCAACGTCTCGTGTCCCAACATCGCCGCCGGCGGCGCCGCGTTCGGGGCCGACCCGGCCATGGTCGAAAAAATCGCCCGGACCGTCCGCCGCCATGCACGACCCGGCCAACTGCTGATCGTCAAGCTTTCGCCCAATGTCACCAGCATCGTCGAACCCGCCCGAGCCGCCATCGCCGGCGGGGCCGACGCCCTCTCCATGATCAACACCCTGCGCGGCACGGCCATCGACATCGGCGCGCAGAGCTTCGCCCTGGGCAATCGCGTCGGCGGCCTTTCCGGTCCCGCCGTCAAGCCCGTCGGCCTCTACATGGTCGGCGAATGCTATCGCGCCATCCCCGCCTGTCGCGACGGTCGCGTCCCGATCATCGGCATCGGCGGCGTCGCCACCTGGGAAGACGCCCTCGAATACATTCTGGCCGGCGCCAGCGCCGTCGGCATCGGCACCGCCTGGCTGGTGGACCCGGACGTATTCCCCCGCATCCGCACCGGCCTGCGCCGCTACTGCCGCGAACAGCGCACGACCCTGGCCGCCCTCGTCGGCCGCGCCCACCAAACCGAAACCCGCAACTAGAAACCGAGTCCTATGACAAACAGCCCGTCATTCGAAAACGGCGCGGACGCCCTGGGCGCCGGCGCCGAAAGCATTCTGGAAAGCATTTCGGACGGCGTCTTCACGGTCGACCGCGACTGGCGCATCGCGTCCTTCAACCGCGCCGCCGAAAAGATCACCGGCGTCGCGCGGCGCGACGCCGTCGGTCAGCCCTGTTGCGACGTCTTCCGCGCCAGCATGTGCGAAAACGACTGCGCCCTGCGCCGCACCATGCACGACGGACGCCCCGTCGTCAGCCAGTCGGCCTTCATCGTCAATGCCGCCGGCCGCCGCGTTCCCGTTTCCGTTTCCACCGCCATCCTGCGCAATGCGGAAGGCCGCGTAATCGGCGGCGCGGAAACCTTTCGCGACCTGAGTTTAATCGAGGAACTGCGCAAGGAACTCGCCGGCCGCTTCCAGTTGGGCGACATCGTCAGCCGCAGTCCGCTCATGCGGCGTCTCTTCGATTTGCTGCCGCCATTGGCCCAAAGCGACGCCACGGCCCTGATCCGCGGCGAGACCGGGACCGGCAAGGAACTGCTGGCGCGCGCGCTGCACGATCTGGGCCCGCGCCGGAACAAGCCCTTCGTGCCCGTTCACTGCGGCGCCCTGCCGGACACGCTGCTGGAATCGGAACTGTTCGGCTATGTCAAAGGCGCCTTCACCGGCGCCGCGCGCGACAAGCCCGGGCGCTTCGCCCGAGCGGAGGGCGGCACCGTTTTTCTGGACGAAATCGGCGACATCAGTCCCGCACTGCAAGTGCGCCTGTTGCGCGTTCTGCAGGAACGCACCTTCGAGCCGCTGGGCGGCACGCACACGTGTCGGGCCGACGTCCGCATCGTGGCGGCCACCCATCGGGATCTGGCGACGATGGTGCGCGACGGACTCTTTCGCGAAGATCTTTTCTATCGGCTCAACGTCATTCAACTGGAACTGCCGCCGCTGCGCGCGCGGCGCGAGGACATACCGCTCCTGGCCGATCATTTCGTGGCGCGCTTCAACCGTCTGCAGGGCAAGACGGTGACCGGCGTAGCGACCGAGGCCCTGGCCCCGCTCATGGCGCATGACTGGCCGGGCAACGTGCGCGAGCTGGAAAACGTGATCGAACGGGCGTTCGTGCTGTGCGTGGGCGGGGCCGTGGAACGGCGCCATCTGCCGCCCGAGCTGGTGGGCGCCCCGCAGGCCGCGCCAACGCCCGCCGGCCGCATGGACGATCACAAACGCGCGGCGGAAAGGTCGGCCATCCTGGCCGCACTCGAACGTTGCGGGAACAACCGCCTGGCCGCCGCCCGCGAACTGGGCGTCCACAAATGCACCCTGTTCCGAAAAATCAAAGCCCTCGGCCTCCATCCGCCCCGCTCCGGGACTCGATAAACGCCAGTCCTCCCTTCCTGTCACGGATTCAGGTTCCGGTAAAACAGCCACACTTTGACAACCCGGTTGACAACCCGGTGTCTGGCCTTGAAAAGCCGTCCGCGGGTTTTCTATGGCCTGACACCATCCGGTCTGCCTTTTTGTGAATTTTCGTGACTTTTTGTGGCAATTCCTCCTTCGACTCTGCGGTGAAATTCCGGGTTGCGAAGGTCGGAACCCTCTCGCTACAGAAAGGCGCGCCTTTCAGGAATCGAGCGCATTTTTTTCTTCGGAGTCGATGAGTTCCTGCAACGCCTCGACATCGGCCAAGTCCTTTGTTCTCCCGGACGCCTGCTTATTGCGGATCATGTCGGCCACCGAAGGGATGCGCACGGTGATCCCCTCGATTTCCACGGCGATGGCGTGCGCGAAGGCCTTTTCGAACTGGAGTCCGGAGGCGGCGGTAATGATGTCGATCCGTCTGGGTGCAACGCCGATTTGAAAGACAGTGCCTTCCTCCTCCAGATCGGCCTTCTTGAGGCTCTGTGTCGGAGCTCCAAAACGACGGAGCGCCCGCAGGACGGCATCGGCATTATCGGGTGCGGGCATGACCCAGATATCGATATCCATTGTGGCGCGTGGATACCCGTGCGCGGCCAGCGCGTAGGCGCCCACGAGCAGGAAATCAACTTTCTCTGCGACCAAGGCGAGCAATATGTCTCTGTAGTCTTTGTTTAACATTGTAGTTGCCGCTCAACGATGCGACTTCGCGGGTGAGGGGCCAAACCATGCCGATGCGCTGCGCAGGGGTGCCGGGCACGACCTCCATGCTGCGAAAATCCGACCATCGGCCAACGACAATATGACGTTTATTCATGTCCCCAAAATACCCGTCCCGCCCGCGCAAAGCAATCATTATTCGCAACGACTCAGGCGTTGCCCGTGTTTCGCAGTGTATGGATAGCTGAGTAGTTGCCAGATTTCTCGATCTCGAAGATTACTTCCCTTTTCGTGGCTTCTCGTGACTTTTTGTGGCGATTCCACCTCCGATTGCCCAGAAGGTCGCCGCGCTTGGCGCGGCAGCCGGGCAGACAAGAGGGTTGGCCACGAAAAGTCACAAAAAAACACGAAAAAGGGCCAGGCCTATCTTCTTTTCCTAATTGAAACCTTCGTGTTCCTTCGCGCTCTTCGTGGTGTAATCGTTCGTTTTGTTCTATGGTACAAGCGTTCGCCTGCCTGCTGCCGTTCGTGTCGGGATTTTTTAACCACGAAGGACACGAAGAGCACGAAGGGGTCGGGAACACGAATGAAAGAGCAGGTGTATCCTTTTAACCTTCGTGTTTCTTCGTGCTCTTCGTGGTGAATTCTCCGGCAATCTTTGCGTTCTCTGCGGTGAAATCGGTTTCTTTCGTGCGAACCTGCGTGCATCACTTGGGCGCGCAGTCATCTTGTTCGGCGTTTTCGGTATTGATCCAGGAACATTTTAGGCGAAAGGACGGAAACACCGGCCCGCCGGCGTATCGGGAAATGCTTGAGATTGCCCGAAACGACTCTCATTTGGAACGCTTTTTTCGATCAAGTCGCCGTTGGGCAATCTCGTCGTCGATTTCGTCCATCGACATCCGGTCGGTGCCGTTCCGGACGGATTGGCGTTGAATATCGGCGATGGCCCGGGTTGCGCGCACTTGTCGCCAGGCGGACAGCGACTGTTCGACATTGCCTTCGTCCACGGCCGTTAAAAGCGCCACGGGCCGTCCGTTGCTGGTAATGACCATTTCGCGTTCCTCTGGCAAAGTTCGCCAGACTTGCGCGGAATGTCCTCGCAGGTCTCGCACGCTGAGAAATTTCATAACAGACCTCCATCGTTACCCGACAGTGTACACGATTAGGTACACGCGTCAAGCGCGTTTTTGCGCAGAGCGCGAAGCGGCCAGGGTCGCGAAAAACATGAAAAAAAAGCCAGGTGTTCCTTCTTTTTTAAATCTTCGTGATCCTTCGTGCTCTTCGTGGTGAATTCTCCGGCAATCTTTGCGTTCTCTGCGGTAAATCGGTCT
>CAZYAW010000044.1:0-16215 GCA_964646045.1 uncultured Victivallales bacterium
GCCCCTTCGGCTTCGACCCCCGCGAATCGTTTCTGGGCCCCCGCTATCCCCGCCAATACCGACATTGGAAAGAGCGCCTCTTGCGCCCGGACACGCCCTTGCCGCCCAGCACGGCGCCGGCGCCCCCCACCGGAGAAACCCCATGAAAAAACATGCGTGCGCCGCCGCGCGATCCAGGAACGCCTTTGCCAATCGAAACCTGCTGTGGGCGATCGCGCTCTGCGTGCTGACCTTGGCCCTCTGGGCGGCCCTGCGCCATAGCGCCTCCCGTCAGACGGATCGGTCGGATCAGACGGATCGGTCGGATCAGACGGATCGGTCGGATCGGTCGGATCCGTCTGAAAACGCGCCGCCCGCCGCACCGGAGCCGCCGTCGGCCGACCCGGTCGCCGAACGCCCCCCGGCGAAAAACCCGCAGGCGCGTTTAACGGAAGACATGATGGCGCTCGTCCCCCCGGAGGCGCCCGCCAACGCCTATCGCCGGTCGCGTCTGGACTTTGTCGTGCAGGAAGCGGGCCTGGCAACGGCGCAAACGGTCTATGTCAAACATACCGCCAATGCCCGCGAACGGCGCTTCGCGCTGGACGGCATTCTGCACGATCTCAACAAGGCGATCGTCGCGCGCTATACGGAGCAGGCGCAAAAGGAGCGGGGCGACCGCCCGGACATTCTCGTCCGGCCCGGCCTGATTGCCGACCGCACGGCCCGCACGGTCGTCATGTACGCCCAGGCCACCGGCCTGGGCGGCAAGGGCGACCCGCCCGAATTCTTCATCGTGTCCGAAAAAAGCGGACACGACTACGAAGCGCTGAGCATCGCCTTCTGCCGGCCCGGCGACTTGCACCGGGCCATGGAGTTCATCGGCATGGCGCCCGGCCATCCCGTGCGGCACGACCGTTTCCAGTTCTGGCCCAAAGGCGAACGGGCCTTTTTCACGTTTCGCGCGCTGACGGGCGATACACCGGCCGCGGACCCTATCCCCATGGAAGAGCTGTTTCTGGCCAGGGCCGGGGGGCCGACGCTGGAAAGGAGCGGACTGGTCTTCACCGGGTCGCTGACCCTGCCGGATCCCGCCGATCCGCAGCGGACCGTCTATGCGGCGGACGCCTTCGATCCGCGCGCGATTGCCGCCGCCTACAATGAACCGACCGCCGTCTTCGACGTACCGCGCCAGGCGCCGCAGGCGGAGGTGTACGGGCGCATCGGCGTCAACCCGGTCCATCTTTTTGCGCCGCTGGCTCTGCTCGAAATCGTTATCAAACCCGAACTCGAAAAAGGCCGCCAACGGGTTTGGGAACTGGACATGCTCGTAGCGACGGCGGCGGACGGCCCTCAAGTGGTGGTGACCGTCAAAGACGCGCAAGGCGCCGTGCTGCACGAGCGCGCCGCATTCGAACAGGTACTGGAAGACGCCGCCAAGCAGGTGGCGGCCGGACGCGATCCCTTTGTCACAGTGCGCTTCGACCCCGCCATGCGTTTGTCCGCCATCCCGCCGGTCAGCGCTCTCCTGGCCTCCGTGGACACGGGGAAAGGACTGCGCATCGAAGCCCCGCCGCCGGGGCAGTTGTACTACCGCGCCTTTACGCCGGATCCCGCCTTTCGCGATCGCCGTCGGCATTACGTTCATCCGCTCGAACTGCGCCTGTTGCGAACGAACGGCGGCCTGCGCGGCGAGCTGACCCGCGTACAGACCGTGTGGAAGGATCGCGCGGCCGCCGAACCGCAACTGCAAACGCAGACCTATCCGGTCGCCGACGGCGCCGCCTTGCGCGCGCGGCTGGACGAAATCGAGGCGGGCCTGGACGTAATTTTGGTTTTCGCCCCTTTAGATTTGACACTGGGCGACCTTATGCGCTTTATTGAACCGGCGCGAAGCACTCATCCGGTGATTCACGTCTACGCGGAACCGACGACGAAGTGACATTGTTGCCGCAAAACAGGGAGAACATGCGATGAACGAGGAAATTTCGAACGAAAAGTCGGGTAGCGGTTGTCTGAAAGTCGGCGGCATCGGATGCGCGGTCGTGCTCGGCATCATGCTGATCGCGGGTCTATGGCTCTATGCGCACCGCGAGAAACTGCTGCGGTCTTTCATGTCCAAGTCGCTAACGGTTGGCGCCGAGGCCATGGTCGAAGCGCTCCAGCTTCCGCCGGAGGAGCGCGAGGCGGCCATGCAACCGTTGCTCGACTTGAGCGAAGAAATCGGCCAAGGCACGGTTTCCGCAGAACAGGGCGCCCGCATTATGCAGGCTCTGATCGAAAGCGTCGTGCCGAATTTGCTCGCCATGCGCGCCTTCGAAGTGCAGTTGATGCAAAAGGGCGATCTCTCCGCGCAAGAAAAGGAGGAAGCCCGCAAAACGATATGGCGCTATGCCGAAGGCCTGCGTACCAAGACGATCGACGACAACTCCTTTGAAAATCTGATGAACATCGTCAGCACGCCGCAAAAAGAAGGTCGCCGTCTCAAGGACGACATCACGCCCGAGGATTTTCGGCGCTGTCTGGCAATCATGAAGAAGAGCGCGGACGAAGGCGGCGTCGCGGATCGCCAGTTCGAGTTCGATCTGCCGGGCGAAATCCGCAAAGCTATTGACGCCGGTCTGGCCGCGGAGAGCGAAGCCCCCGCGCGCTGAGACGGCATGTCGAATTATCGGGGGGACTCCGGATGGCGCTCCTCCTCCGTCGCCGTCGGAGGAGCGTTGGGCTCCAAATCGAAGACACGGGAGACCGGTCCCGCCGACCGATCCCCGAACTGTACCGGGGAACGGTCCAAGCCCTGGTCGTTTTCGCGCGACTGCCAGCGTCCGCCGGGGAATAGGGCAACATCAGGAGCCGCGCATGACCGATTCACCGCTCTGTCAACGGGTGCAGGAAACCAGACGGCCGCCGGGCTGTCCGCCGCGCTCCGCCGTTTTGCTGCGCAGTATGCTGGAGCATCCGACGACGGCGAACGATCCCCACGACACCATGGAGGCGGTGCGCGCTTTTCATGCCACGCATCTGGTGTGGGCCTACGGCAACAAACGCGATTTCATCGAGCGCCTGCACGCCCTGGGCATCCAGTATCAGGGCGCGCTGTCGCACGCCAGCTATGCCGGCGACTGTTCGGACGCGGACTGGCCGCTGCCGGTGGCGGCCATCGATCTGGCCGGCCGCTATGTCACGCCGCACTGGATGCGCACCTGGAAAGGCCCGCCCTGGTGGGGCTGCGTGAACAATCCGCGCCACCGCGCGGGCCATTTGCGGGCCGCCGTCGAGGCGGTGGAGGCCGGCGCCGATTTTCTGCAGCGCGACGAACCGGAAGGCAACTACATTTCCGTACGCTGGGGAGCCTGTTTCTGCGAATTCTGCGTATGCGGCTTTCGGCGCTATCTGGCGGATAATCTCGCCGCGCGGGAACGTGAAGACCTGCGGCTCGGACCGCTCGATTCGTTCGACTACGCGGCGTACCTGCGCTCGCGCGGGGCGCCGGCGGGCGACGCGCTATGGGAAACCTGCGCCGATCCGCTCAAGAAGCGTTTCACGCAGTTTCAGTTCGACGCCACGCTGGCTTTTCACCGCTGGTGGCGCGCCGAGCTGAACCGCCGCGTCGGTCGCTACGTGCCGGTCGCCTGCAACAACGGCACGCGGCGCTGGACCGCCATCGAGCAACAGTTCGATTTCCTGAACGGAGAATTATCCTACGAAGACGCCCGGCCCGCCCATCTCTACGAAGCCATGCGTCGGGCCGCCGCCTGGGGCAAGTTTCAAGTGGTGACCATGCCGCAAAAGAGCGACCGTGACGGAATGGCGGAGTGGGAACGGCTCACGCGGCGCAGCGCCGCCACCGCCTATGCCGCCGGGGGCATTGGCCGCGTCCCCTGGGACACCTTCATGCCCGGCGATGCGCCCCGCTTCTTCGGCGCACCGGCCCGTTACGCCGATCTTTTCGGCTTCGTACGCGCCTGCGCCCCGTATCTGGACGGCTACGAGGACGCCTATGCGGCCGCAACGGACATCACCGACCCGCGCTGGCGCGACACCCCGCCGCCGGCGACCGTCAGCGGCGACGGCCATGGCGTAGCGCTCTTCGTGCGGGCGCGCCCGTCGTCGCCGGGCGCCCCGGTCGTCGCGCATCTGGTGGACTGGCGCGACGAGCCGCGGCCGTTCGACGTGACCGTCGCTTTCGCGACCTGTACCGGCGGCCGCCCCGGCCGCGTGCAACTGCTGACCCCCGCGCCCTACGACCCGGCCGCACACAAAAACGCCTGGGAGACGCGCGACTACCGCGACCTGGCGCGCGTAAGCGAACTCGGCAGCGGACCGCGCCTGCGCGTGCCGCCTCTGACGCCCTGGGGCCTCCTCGTAATCCATGGAACGCATTAATCCTAAAATAAGCGAGTTTTTCTGCTGCGAGCACGCCAACGCCAACGCCTGCGGCGCTTGAGGCGTGGCGCGCATTTCACTTGTCTCTGAGAACAATGTCCAACAGTCAACAAGGAATATCCAATATCCAAGGCAAATACACAAAAATTTGGTCGGTTGGAAATTCCTTGTTGGATATTGGATATTCAGTCCCTCGAAAAATCTGATGAGCCTGCGAAATCACGAGGTCCGCCTGAATTCTGAATACCCGAGTAGCAGCAGAGGTTGACAGATTTCCCGAAGCATGCTAGTCTTATGGACCAAATCAGAATGTGGGCACAGCCCGCCTTGGGAGAGACCTTGGGAGAGACCCTGAAAAATGTATTGGACTATGCTGATATTCAGGCACAAAGGCTTCGCTTGCGCCGGTGCGCGATTCACTTCCTTGCGGGGCGGCGCCAAACGCCATGTCTTCGTCGGCGTCGTTCTCGGCCTGACACTGGGAGTTTTTTTACCGTCGGCGACATGCTCGTATGCGGCCGACCCGGAGGCGATCAGGAAGGCGTATGTCGCGGAAAAGAACCCTGCCAAGCGCGCACAACATAAGGCCGCGCTGCTCGCGCATGCGCAGGCGGTCAAGGATCGGCGCGCGGTCACGGAATTTCTGGCCGAGCAGGATGTCGCGCTCAATCTGGGGCAGGCCCAGGCCCTGGCCTTTCTGCCGCCTCGCGACGCGCAGGACTATCGTACGGGACCCTGGCTGGCCGGATACTTTGCGCACATGCCGGGGGGCGGCTATCACCACAGGTTCTGCGAACAGCTCGTGCCGCTTCTGAACAGCGAAGAGGTGAGCCGCCTGTTCGCGGCCCTTGCGCAGGCCATGGAGCGGACTCGCGACCCGAAACAATGGAGCGCCATCATGAATTGGGCGGTGCTCGCCGCCCGTTTAAAAGGCGATTCCGGCAGCCTGCTGGCTCTGTTGCAGGCCAACGAGGACCCTCTGCAGGAGGCCGTTCCGCAATCTCTCGCCGTATGGCGCATCCGGGCCTATATCGTCGAAGGAAACAAAGAGGTGGCGAACGCGGAGCTGGCGCGCGCCGTCGAGGCGCATCCGGCCCTCAAGAACAGCACGACCTATCGCGGTCTCGAAGACGAGATATTCATGCTCTCGGTCGACGAACAGGGCCCTGCCGTCGAGGCGCGCGATCTCGAGGCGATTCGCGGCAAGTACGCCGGCGCCCAAAGCCATGGGCGCACCAACGAGATGCATCGCCTAATCCGGGATACCCTGCTGGACAAGAGCGACGCGACGGTTGGCGACCCCGAGACACCGCGCCTGTTTCGCGGCGCCAAAGGCGTATTCCGGGATTTTTTCGGTGTTGTCGATACCTATGCCGCGTACACGAAGGACCACGCCGCGGCGCTGGTCGCGCGCGGCGGCTATACGGAAGCCGAAGCTGCGCGCTATCGTCGGCGGATGGCTCTGACCGCCCCGCCGCCCGGCGACGCACTGCCTTCGACCGGGCTGCGTTGGGCCGATATTGCGGTGGCGGACGGAACGACGAACGTGCTCGATCTTCTGGATATTCCGCAGGGGGTCCTGGAACTGCGCGGACGACACACGCAGTTCAACCTGGGCGGCGGCGATCCGGAATCGTTCTGCCGGCCGCAGGCCGACGGCAACGAGCTTTTCGTTTTCACCTCTCTGGGTATGGCCTGCCTGAGAGCCGGCTCCGTCGCCTGGACGCGCGGCATGCCCTGCGTCACCGTGTGGGACCATGCGCGCGTGCCGACCTATCTCGGCGGCGCACGCGTCTGCGCGACGACCGAAAACCTTGTCGTGTCGCGCGTCGCGACCGACAGCGGCACGGCCCTGCGGGCCCTGCGGCGCCGGGACGGCGAGCCGGTCTGGACCTATGTGCCGCGCGGCGCCGTGATATCGAGCGATCCGGCGCTCTGGCGCGACCGCATTTGCGTACAGGGTCGCCGCACGGGACATGGCGGCGGAACGACGCTGCTCATCCTGCTGGATGCCGAAACGGGCCGGGAGACGGGGCGCTTTCAGATCGCCTCCGAACCCAAGCCCGCCGTTCTGACGCATAAGCAATACCAGGGAGACCGATGGCACTACCATCACACGTACATCGATTACGCCCACAACATGCCCGCACCCGCCATCGCCGGCGACGTGGCCTTCCTGCAACCCAATTCCGGCGTCGCCGCAGCTTTCCATCTGGCGGACGAAAGCATCTCCTGGCTGCGCGTACTGGCCAGAGAGACCAGCCGGTCTCCCGCCGTTTGCCGAACGGCGACCGCTCCGGCGCTCGGGCGGACCAACCTGCTGCTGGCGCCGCCCGAATCGCGCCACCTGTTGTTGCTGAACAGATCCACGGGCCGTCAGGTGGCGATGGATACCACGACACAGTGGACGGACCTGTGCGCTGCGGGCGAACAGAGCGCCGCCGTACTGACACGGGAACAAGTGCAGTTCCATGCGCTCGAAGACCTGCGCCTGATCGCCAAACACGCGCTGCCCGGAACGCGCGTACTCCAGTCGCTGGACGACGGGTGCATGCTCTACGACGATCGGCGCATTTACGTCTTCTCCGCCGCCGGCAAACTCGTCCGCGAAATGCCTCTGCCCCCGCACGTGCAGCCGGCGCGCTGCGACGGCCGAGCCGTTTACGGTTTCCGTCGCGACAGACCCGACCGCCTGGTCGTCCTCTCCGCCAAACCCGCAACGCCGACTGCGGAGGTTCCCGTCGTTTCGGCGCCGCTGCTCGGCCGACATAACACCTTGTCGCGCGGCGCGCTGGTGCGCGCGCGCACGCCGCGCGGCGTGCTGCTCAACCATCGCGACATGCTGACTTTTATGACGGAGCGCAACCAGCGAGTCTGGAGCCTGCCGGTGGTTCGCCACACCCCCGTCTGGCCGCTGGGACGCGTTTTCGGGGTGGCGCAGTTGGGGCGTATCGACTTTTACGATGTCGAGACCGGTCAGTGGCAGCGCCGCTGGCCGCCGTTTACGCCCGACAACGCGTTGTCGACCCGCGAGGTTTTGAAGTCCGGGGAACGTCTTTTCGCGCGAACGATCGAGCGGCACGGCGCCTCGACGCGAGCCATGTGCTATCGCGTGACCGACGAAGGACGGCGCGGCGAGCCGGTCGCCCAGTCGCCGCCCACATGGAAGGTGATGGCCGGCGACGGCGATTTCTTCTTCAACTACTGGCCGAACTACTGGGTCTATGCCTTCGGCTTGTCTTCCCGCGATGCTCCGCCCGCAAAGCGACACTATCCTCTCAAGGCCAAGTATCGGATCGACGGCGAAACGTTTATTTTGATCCCGGACGCTGCGTCGGGCACGACCTGGGTGCCGCAACGGGTCGGACGCACCGTGCGGCGCTTCGACGATGACGGCGTTTCGGAAGCCATGCCGATTGCCGGCCAGGGCCATCTATGGGATATTGAAAACCCTCCCGGCGTACAGCAGGGCGTCTTGAGCTTTTTGCACGGGGCGCGTGGAAACCGACAGTGGCTGTTTTGGGACAGCGCCACCCGGCGGCAGGCTGTACTGGCCTCCTGCGACCGTTCGGACCGCCGTACCTGGGTGCAAACGGACAAGCGTATCCACACCCTGGAGAACGGACCGGACGGAACCATCCGCGCCTGCGTGCTGGACTTCGGCGGAAAGGGCGAGCCGCAACTGACCCGCGGCGACTTCGTCAAACGCCCCGCCGGACGGCTCGATATCCCCATGCAGATCGGTTCCACCTTGGTCTATCCCTTCTACCAGTGGACCTGGCCCGCCTTTCACAGACCTTCCTATTCCTCCATGGTGGCGTTGCAGAAGATCGGCGAAACGAAGCTGGAGGTCCGTCCGTTTCCGCACTTCGCGCAAACGCGCGCCCTGGGCGGCGGACTGGGCATGTTCAACGACACCGTCGTCGACGAGCGGATGCTGAACCTGTGCCTGGATATGGAGAAAAGCGTCAGACGAACGCCGCTGCGTTCGGACCCGCCGACGCACATCGACGGCTTTCTGGACGAATGGGACGCCAAGGAGTTTGTGTCCACCGCGCACGGTCGCATGGCTGTGCGTTTGCGCCATGAACGAACCGTCCATTGGCAGGGCAACGGGGTCGATACCCACTGGATCGCGATCGAGATCGCAGACCCCGCGCTCGTCGCCTTGCTGGCGCGCGAGGGCGCCGACAACCATCTTGAGGTGCTGCTGGCCAACGGCAGCAAGGCCGGGTTTTTCCAGGATTCCGAGGGCGAGCGAAAAAGCTGGCACAACGGCAATCAAAGTCGGGACTACTGGGGAGACGTGCATGCGTATGTCTGGCGCAAGCGCATGCCGGTCGGCGGCCCGATAACGGAGCGACTCGCCTATTCCGTCTCGCCCGACGGACGCCGGGCGCAAATCGAGCTGGCGATTAACGGCAAGCGCGTCAGGCGGGCGCGCAAGGCGGGCGATCAGCCCTGGGCGACCGAAATCTACTACGGAGACGTTGCCGTGCGCGTTCTCTGGCGACGCGCCCTTTGGGACGCGCCGGTCAACCTGCTCGCAAATGCTACGAGCGGCCCCTTATCCTTTACGCGCATCGTGCTGCAATAAGAACGCCGGCGTGTGTGCAGGCGTGAGTTTCTCCAGATCCGTGTACAACCGCCCGACCATCATGTCCGACAGCTTCGTCTTTCCGTGACGGTCCTGCGGAACCAGGCGGCGGTTTCTTCGCGACGCGCCTCGTCCAAGTCCGGCACGTTCGGCGCCGCGACGCGCGGCGCGCGTTCGTCGAGATGAATGCGCCAATCCGGATTCGGTCCGAGCCAACGTTCCGCCTCCTCTTCCATGCGGCGAATCTCCGCGGCATACTCCGGACGCCCGAACAGGTTTTCGAGCTCCATCGGGTCGCGCTCCAGATTGAAGAAAAGCGAGTTCGCCCGGGGTTCGGTTCGGATCAGTTTGCGCGTATGCGAGCGCACCATGACCTGGCTCCCCGGCGAGCCGTCGGGACTCGATTCCACGCGTCGTTCGGCACAAACCGTTTCGTGTTGCGCGTCCGGATCGGCCAGATCCATGCCGGTCATCGTTTCCGGCGGGCGGATTCCCGCCTGCCCGAGAACGGTGGTCGGCAGGTCGAGACACGAGACCAGTCGTTCGTCGCGCGTGCCGGCGCGCGCCGCGCCCGGCCAGCGGACGACCAGCGGCACGCGAACCAGCGGGTCGTAGAGATTTCCGCCTTTGAGCAGCATGTGGTGAAATCCCATGTACTCGCCATGATCGGCGGTGAAGATCACCATGGTGCGGTCGAGTAAACCGCGCTGTTCCAGCAAATCGATCATACGGCCCACCTGGTGGTCGATCTGGGAAATCGTCGCGTAGTAGCCGGCCATGGCGCCGCGCAGCGCCTTCTCGGTGAGCGAAACGTGCGGGAAGTATCCTGCACCGGCGTCCAGATCGCGTTGCAGCGGCTGTTCGGTCCAGCCGGGCAGCAGCGTGAGTTTCTCCGGATCGTACATGCGACTCCACGGCGCCGGCGGATCGAAGGGGTGGTGCGGCTTGACGAAGCCGGCCATCAGCAGGTGGCCGCCGCCGTGCCAGTCCGCCAGCGTTTCGACGCAGCGATCGCCGATCCAGGTGGTGGAATGGTGTTCCTCGGGCAGGTCGGATTCGCGCGCTCCAAAGGTTTCCCAGTATTCCTCGGGCGCTTCGCGACGATATTCCTCTCGCTGATCCTCGATGTCCATGAGGTCGACCAGTCCGCGTTCCCGCAAGTAGCGGTGGTAGTCGTCGTCCCAGCGACCGGGCCCGTCCTGCTCGGCCAGCAGCATCTTCTGGAATCCCGCGTCGAGATAGGTGGGCGTGTAGTGCATCTTGCCGACCGCCGCCGTGCGGTAGCCGGCCTCGACCATGCGTTGCGGGAAGAAGCTCAGCCCGGGCCGCGGCGTAGAGTGATTGTTGAAGCCTCCGTGATCGTGAGCCGGCACCCCCGTAACCAGCGAATAGCGTGCCGGCGTACAGACGGGGTACGACGTAAAGGCATGCGAAAAACGCACGCCCTGGGCCGCCAGACGATCCATGTGCGGCGTGCGCAGATCGGCGTTGCCGTTGCCGCCCAGACAGTCGAAACGCTGCTGGTCGGTATAGATGATCAGGACATTCGGTCTTTCGCCCGTCTTCGTGGCAGATCTCATTCCGACTCCTCTTCTTGTGCTCAATACAGGCGCTCGCGTTTCGACCGCCTTCCGTAAATCCCGGCGACGGAACAGCACGCCCTTGCAACCGTGAAATCAGTAGACTACATGCTTGAAAAACGCAAGCGGAAACCAAACACCGCCATGACAGATGAATGCCTTAATCGCCTCTGCCACCATAGAAACAGGCGTAGCCGTTCACGGTTCACAGTTCCTGGAATAATGGCCGGTGGGAATGCTGGAACCATGATAGCAAGCCGCCACGCCCGTTCCTTCTGTCTGAAATTCTACAACGCACTGCGGGAAAGGCCTATGGCCGCATAATTCGGTTGGCGTGGCCGAACGTAGCGCAAGCTTCCAGCTTGCGTATTGACAAAACAGGCGGAACGCCTGTTCCGCACTGTAAATCAAACCGAATTTTGCGGCCATAGTGAAAGGCAAACGGAAGACAAAGATCCGGCCATGGCCTGTCAAAGGCTTGCCATATTCCCGGTCTCCAGTATTCCATGATTCCAAACTCTATGGGATCATACTGTTTTCAACCGTGAATCGTGAACGCTTGCCTGTACGGCTCGGTTCATGCCTTCCCTCCATGCGCCGATACGCGCCCATGCCTGCTCGTCGGCGCGAAGTGGATCGAAACGGCTTGGATCCACGTCTTTATAGAGCGCCCTGAACGCTTCCTCTTCGCAGTTGGGGTTCGGCACATTGTATTGAACTTTGTTCTCCGTGCGCCAAGCTTCCAGCGCGGCACGCATCGCATGGACGCGCTCCGGGCGCTGTCCGGCGACATCGTGCTGCTCGGCAACGTCGGTCGCCAGATCATAGAGTTCCGCCCTGTCCTCGTCATAAAGCTCAACGAGCAGCCAATCACCGTCGCGCATGGCGCCGCTTGGGCGACCGCCCTGATTCGTGTAATGCGGAAAATGCCAGAAGAGACTTCGTGCCGCGATCTCTCCCCCCGTTAAACCGTCGGCAAAGCTCGCTCCGTCCAAGCCGGATGGTACAGGCGCGCCGACAAGATCCAACAGAGTGGGGATCCAGTCGATGTTGTTGACAGGGGTATCGATGACACGTCCTGCGGGTATGCGCCCTGGCCAGCGTACGATCAGCGGGACGCGCTGACCTCCTTCGTAGGTGTAGCCCTTGCCGGCGCGGTACGGGGTGTTGTGGGTCACCTTTGGATGCCCGCCCTCCGGCACGTGAAGGCCTCCGTTGTCCGAAGTGAAGACCAGGATGGTATTCTCGGTCAGGCCCAGTTCGTCGAGTTTATCTGTCAGCACGCCTATCGTGTCGTCCAGCGTTTCGATCAAGGCGGCATAGACAGGTTCGAATGCGCCTGCATTCCTGTCGATGAGGCGCGGCTTAGCCGTATAGGGGATATGCGGGGTATAGTGACCGAGATAGGCTACAAACGGGCGATCCTTGTTCCTCTCGATGAACCGGATGGTCTCCCGGGTCAATTCGTATTCCGCTTTGCCTCCCTCGGTCTCCGACGGCTCGGTATTTCGTCCTTCCCCCGGGTGGTAGACATGGTCAAAACCATGTTCCGCGGGGCCGGGGTTCGTTCCGATGTGCCATTTTCCGATCAAGCCCGTGGTGTAGCCAACTTCCTTGAAATAGCGCGGGAAGGCTTTAATGCTCGATGGGACATGCATCATGATTTCCGGATGCAGCACACGCTGCGACAGCGTATCGGGACGTCCGGGGAGATAGGTCGTAAGGTGGAGTCGCGCCGGGTTGAGTCCCGTCAGTAAACCTGCCCGCGATGCAGAGCATATCGCCTGTGAGGCGTAGGCGGAAGTAAAACGTGCGCCCTCTGCCGCAATCCCGTCGAGATGCGGTGTGTTATGATCCTCGCGCCCATAGCAGTGGAGGTCATTGATGCCGAGGTCGTCGCAGAGCACGAATACAATATTGGGCAGAGTCATCCGTTTTTCCCTTCACTTGTGCGAACGCCGCAGATCGGCGGCGCGGTCTGCCGCGTTCGCTGGATTTATCTTGTTGGGCCGTCCGTATCTTCTATCCGGTTCCATCCCGTCAGGTTGATGTCCCCGCAACTTGCAGTCGCAACCTGGGCCGTGCCGAACTGGACACGCACGGTGGGCGCCCGGTCGTCCCCGATCTCCAGGTGGGGGGGCAACCCGTCGAGTTCGGCGCGCAGCATCACCATTGGGTCGTCGAGGCGATCTTCCCATGAAGGAAGACCCTGAACGGGTGTATTGACAATGATCATGGGGCAGCACCCGTCCGGCTCTTCATAGAAACGCCGATGCCGCGCATAGACATCCTCGAAACGGCTGTGATCCGATTCGGCCATCTGCCAATCGTCATTTCGTCTCATCTGTCGTGTCTTTCCGGACGAACGGCGCGGCGCGGCGGGGCGCGATAGCGCGTCCCTAGCAGCCGCCTGTTCGAATCCTTTTTCTCTCGCCAAGTCGCCAAGATCGCCGGGAAATCTCTGCGCTCTCTGTGTTCTCCGCGGTGAAATCGGTCTTCTTTTCCCGTAATTCCCTACACCACGAAGGACACGAAGCGCTCGATCCCGGCCTTCGCCGAGATTTCCCTGTCTATGCTGTTTTCATCCGTCTTTGCGATCTTCGCGCCTTTGCAAGGGTTGTTTTCTGTGTTCCCGATCATAGTATTAAACCGGAAACGGCTTCGCCGGCGCTACATGCGGGGCATCCGGATCAGCGACATGATCTTGTAGGCCAGACGGGCGGCCAGGAAGTCGGGCGCCAAAAGACCCGGAACGGGAGCCAGTTCGACCAGATCGAATACCGGAACGTCCGCCGCCGCGCGGCAGACGGCCCGCACGGCCCGCAGCGTTTGCCGCCAGGTCAGGCCGTCCGGCTCCGGCGTGCCGACGGCCGGCATGATGGAGGGGTCCAGTCCGTCCAGATCGATGGTCAAATAAACGTTTTTGCCGCGCGTGAACGTTTCCAGATCGGTCAGCCAAGCGTCGCCCGCATGGAGATCTTCGGCAAAGACGGTATGCACGGCGGGGCACTGCCTGCGAAAGACGTCCTCCTCGGCCGCCAGGTTGCGGACGCCGATCTGGAAGACGGGACAGACTTCCAGAATGCGACGCGCGGCGCAGGCGTGGCTGGCGGACGAACCGTCGTACTGGTCGCGCAAGTCGGCATGGGCGTCGATTTGCACTGCGACCAGGTCGCGGCCGCGCGGCGTGGCGGCCAGGCCGCGGGCTACGCCGCCCGAAATCGAATGTTCGCCGCCCAGCACGGCCAAGGTGCGCGGCGCGGGAGCGCCGGTCAGCAGGTCGCGCACCGTATCGGCGACATGATCGGCCATGGCGGCGGCGGACTCGTGCGTCAGCGCCAGAGGCGGCAGGGTATGGATGCCGTAGCGCTCCACCGGCTCGCATTCCCATTCGCGGTCGTAGCATTCCACCTGGCGCGAAGCCGCGACGATGGCTTCCGGCCCGTGGCGTGTGCCCGCTCCGTACGAGGTCGTGCCCTCGTAGGGCACGGGCAGCAGCCACACGGCAGCGCGGGAGCGCTCGCCCAGCGCGGCGGGCAGCGCCATAAAGTTCCAGGGGGCCTGATAGCGTTCCATAGTTTCTCTCCTTTGGACAGCGCGGCCGCTGCGCGGCTTATTCTTGCTCGAAAATCGCGTAATAATCCATCTCTTCCGCCGCCAGCGCCAGGGCGGCGGGGGGCAGGCCCTCGGTATGGGCCAGCAGATCGCGATAGTATTGGCAATAGTCTTCCGCGGTTTCCCCGTCTTGCGGGGCGCGCATGCCGAGGAACACGAGATCGGCGCCGCGCGAAAGATCGCGAATGAAGTCGAAGACGTCGCCGTCCGGCGGCTTGACGAAAACTTCGGCCCGCGCGCGTATGCGGCTGGAGCGAACGAATTGTTCCAGCCGCTCGCGCTCGTGTGCGAGCGAAGCGTCGGGCGCGACCAGCGTTTTGAGGATCAGATCCGCCCGGCTCCAGGTCGGACTGCGCTGCAGCAGATGGGCCAGGGCCAGCATGAGGCCGAGATTGCGCTGGCTGCCGTACCACCACAGATCCATGCGAGTCGGCGTCTCGGTCGGGGTCGCCGTCGAAGCGTCGGATTCGCGCACGATCACGAGATTTTGCCGCTGACGGCAGGTTTGCGTCACCAGCGCGGCGAAGGCGGCAAAGTTTTGCGGATCTTCGGTCTCGCCGAGCAGAACGGTATTGGGTCGGATCGGACCGTAGCCGTAGGCGCGCACCAGTGTTTGCGCGCCCGCGAAGGGGCTGGCGGCGGGGACCACCCGCACGAAGGCCTCCGTGTCGCGCGTATGCAGATAGTCCTGAACGGCCGAGGAAAGACTGGCGACTCGCTCCGGCGACGTATCCTCGGGGACGATGGCGGCAACGGTCAGGAAGTTGTTGTCGCGGGCGATGGCGGCGGCCAGCTCGATCAGATACCAGCGGCTGGCGGGCGATCCGCTCAGGGTCAGGATGTTGGGCTGCCAGGTGCGCTCGTCCACGCCCTTGCGCTGCAGCGCCCGCATGCTTTGCAGGGCACAAAAGGAGTACAGCGCGCCGCGAGCGTCGCCCCAGTGTGCCCGCAGTTTGCGGCGCTTGGTGCCGAAATAGATGGCGGCCGCCAGCAGCATGGCCATGAACGTGGCCCCCGCATGAATCATGAACATGGCCGCGAAACAGCCGGCCGCCGCAACGGCGGAAATCCACCACTTCACCCGGAAGGTCGGACGCCAGGACGGAATGCCCGCCAGTTCCTCGGCTGCGGCCGAAATGTTGAGCAGTCCGTAGGAGGTCAGGAAGAACATGGAAAGAACCGGCGCGATGAGATCCAGATTGCCCAGCAGCAAACCGCCGGCGGCGATGACGGTCGCCATGGCCGTGGCCAGGCGCGGATCGTTGCGGGGGCCGCTGCCGCGTCCGAACAAGCGCGGCACAATGCGGTCGCGCGCCAGCGCCTGCAAGGTGCGCGGCGCGCCCAGCAGCGAACCCATGGCGCTGGAGAGGGAGGCCGCCCACACGCCCAGCAAAACGGGTCGGCCCCAGCGGGCTACGTGACGGGCGATCATGGGATGCAGCAGTTGCGTTTTGTCCGCCACCGCCAGCCACAGAAAGACGCACATGGCCAGGTAGACGATGTAGCCGCACAGAACGGCGGCCATCGTCCCGCGCGGCAGGGCTTTGGCCGGGTCGCGTAAATCGCCGCTCATGGCGATGCCCGCTTCGATGCCGGTGGCGGCCGGGAAAATGACGGCGAAGACCGGCCAGAAACTGCGTACGGCCGGGAGCGCCTCCGCCGCGTCAGGCAGGGTCAGGGGCGGTCCGCCCAGAAAGAGAGCTGCCAGTGACACGACAATGGCGGCCATGACCGCAAACTGTGTTTTCAAGGCCAGATCGGCTGAAAAACTGGCGGTGAACGCCAGAACCAGCAGGACGACCAGTCCGACGATGACGACGGCGTGGGTGTCGGCGAGGGCGACCGCCCCGGCGCTCAGGCCGAGACGGGCGGCCAGCTGCGGAATCCACTGCGGAAACGTGGCGACCAGCGATTCCGCAAAGCCGGCCAGATAGAAGGAGATGCCCAGCGCCTGCGCGAAAAAGAGCGGCACGCCCACGGCGGCTCCGGCTTCCGCGCCCAGCGAGCGCGAAATGATGTGATAGGCGCCGCCGCCCGCCACTTTGCGATTGGTGGCCA
>CAZYAW010000045.1:0-3013 GCA_964646045.1 uncultured Victivallales bacterium
TCAGCGCGTACATGCCCCAGCCACGCCCGCGCGCGCTGCCCCACTTGGGGTCCGGCGCCGGGGATTCCAGTATCAGCGACTCGCCGTCGCCCAGCGCCTCGATCTTCGCCATGTGCGGACCGGGTTTGGACGGCAGCGCGGCGAGCGGCCCCTTGCGCTCGACCGCCTCCGCCTCTTCGGCGCCGCCCTGCCCGGGCGGGGGGGCCGCATATCCCTTATGGCACAGCGCCATCAAGGCCGCAACGATTGCCAATGCCAACGACATCTTTATGCTCTTTCCTTCGCGCATAGTGATCCTCCTCATCGTTGGTTTCCCCTACGGTTGTCTATTTCTCCGAATCCTTCAGCGTTATGGACTGCGATGCGTGGTAATTAAGTTTTACACTGAGTACGCGTCCGTTGCCCGGGTCGGCAATAAAGAGCCGATGATCCGTATGCGTGGCCAGGTAGGGCGCGTGAAAGAGCGCCACCTCGTCGCCGCCGATGGATTGTGGCGCCGGCGGACCGCCTTCGACCATCAGCGGCTTGCCGTCATCGACATTGCCGTACGTTCCGATCCGCGTGATGACGTTGCCGGCGCTGTCGAGCACGGCGACGCTGTAGCGGTCGATCTCGGGCGCGAAGGAGCGAGCCAGATAGTCGTGGGCGAAGCGCGCGTTCCAGCAGGCGCAACCGCCGCCGGTATTCTTTCCGCCAAAACCGACGCCGCCGAAAAGCCATTCGGGGTTTTCGATCCAGGCCGAACCCTGTATTCCGCTGGAGACGTCGAACGGACGCTTCGGATAGCGTTCTTTCTGCAGAGGAACCGGGACGCGGTCCAAGGAGGTGAGTGCGCGCGACCTTTTCGGGTGGAGTTTCATGAGCGTACCGGTCTTCTGGTTGTAATAGGGTTTCCCGTCATAATGCCGTGTCGCGGCGGACAGCGTGTAGATGTTGTCGCGGCGGTCGATGGCGATGCCGTACAGATCGCCCAGGCCGGGCGCCGCATCCTCATACACCGGTTTGCCGTGTCGGTCGAACACATGGATGGCCGTCGCGCCGGCCCGTCCGCCGAGCAGCCGACCCGGGAAAACGCTTGGCTGATAGGGTTTGTCGCCATGCTCGTACTTGGCATTGGTCCTGACCTGCGTCGAGAACCCGAGATAGCACGCGGCCACGAGATGGCCCCGGGCCGAGACGTGCATGCCGCCGTGATGCCAGTTGCCGTCGCTGGGCAACACCACCGCCGCAGTCAGTCGGGCCTTCCGCATGCCGCTCATCCAGCCAAAACCGACGCCGGAGCGTTCCTCTCCGTAATCCCACGGCACCTCGCGCCAGGTCGCGGCGTCATAGCGACCGACGATGTTGACCGTGCGCAGGTAAGCGTGCCCGTTCAGATCGAAACACATATCCTCGGCGTGGAAGGGCAGCTCGACGACGCGCACCCGGCCCGTGTCGGGGTCCACCTCGTACAAGCGGGAAAAGGATTTGAAAAAGGCGGCGCCGTCACCTTCGGCTACGTACACCCGTCCGTTGGCCGGATTCGCATACAGCCGTTGGCGGTGATGGGGCTGAACCATGATCGGCACGGCGTCTTGATTGACATCGTCGGCGAATTGTCGGACGACCTTGAGCTTGTCGCCGTCCGGTCTTAGCAGGGCCAGGTGGCCGTAGTCGAGCACCAGATTGTTGCCGCCCTTCATCAGATGGCGCGAGGACAGTACGTTCGCCATTTTGCCTTCGCCGATCAGCCAGATCGTCGGCTCCTCCGTCCAGCCGTCGAGCTCGACCCGCCAGCGAAACCCGGAGGTCAGGTGGCGCCAATCGGCTCGATCGTCGAACGGCAGGCTCCAGGCCTGCTTTTCGGTCGGGTCGTCGAACGGCCCGAAACGACGCAGTGCGCTTTTGACATTCTTCTGGTCATACTGGTTCATTACCTTGCATGAAAACACATAGATTTCGCCGGTCTTCGGGTGAATAAAGACCTGCGCCGGATTAGCGACCGCGATCTCTTTGAGCCGTTTCCCTCCCGCATCGAAAACGTAAACCCGGTTCTTGACCTGGTCCGTGACGTACACCCGTCCGGCGGCATCCACCGCAACGGATGTCGGGACGCGCAGCAAGTCATCGGGTTTCGCATCGGACGGATTGGATTTGCCCAGGAACAATTCCATCGGTTCGTTGGATTCCATGTTCAGACGCATCACGGCGGGTATGCAGCGCCAATTCAGCGTAAAGACAATATTCTGCGACATTTGCCGACCCTGTCCATGGATATATCCCGTCATATACAACCATTTGCCGTCCGGACTCAGCGCGGCGGACTGGGGCGCGACCGAGGAAATATGTGTGACCGGCCCTTCGATCGGCAGCCCTGCCGTCGCGCCTGCCGTGCCCAGCCGGTTGAGCTTCAACTGCGCCAGCGCAATCCGGCCCTTGCGCACGGCCAAGACCGAAGCCGCGCTACCTTCCATCCCCCAGTGCGCCATTTTGCCCTGCGCATTCGAGCCGCTGGTCAGCATCGTATTCTGCATGAAGTTCAGTTTGAGCGGCAACCGCTTGCCGTCCTGAAAAAACGTGTGCCAGGTCAAGCCTTCGGTGTTGGACACCTTGGCCGCCCCGAACGGATAGATGGTCCGCACATAGTCGCCCGCATGGTCGAAAAGCCGCAACGAGTCCATACCCGTACCGCCGTCATAGACGTAAACGCCTTCCTCCTGCGCGGAAACGAGAGGCGTCATCCGCGACTCCCGCCGCTTGGGCGACCAGAAAAGCGTCCGCTCGAATTGCGGCTTGAGTCCCAGCGAAACGCGGATGCTGTGCGCGGCTTTGTCGTCCACGTATTGCCCCGCATCGTTCTTGCCGTCCCAGACGACGGTCTGTTTTTTCGAATCCGGTTGGAACGGCCTGGGCGCATTGGGGCCGAGCACCCCGCAGGCCAGGTGTCGCACGATCCGGCCCTGCGCGTCCTCGATGGCCACCGTCGCGTCGCAGTAGTCCTTGACCGCGAACGTCACCGTCACCCGGTCGCCGT
>CAZYAW010000046.1:0-7259 GCA_964646045.1 uncultured Victivallales bacterium
GCTCCCATGCTGAATACGACCGATTCATTAAAGGAATATGAGAGAACAAGACAAATCCAGCGTACGCGGAATACCGCGCCGCTGATTTGCAACGTTGGCCCGAAGAGATTAAGATTGAGAAACAATGTGACTTGTGAAACCATACGCATATGAGAAGTGCCCTCGCATATCAACCGGAACTGTTTGTCGAAGAACTGGATAACGCCCTCACACATGCCCGTTTCAACGGACGATCTGGTGCGTTTGGAGACAACATGTCATTGCCAGTTCATCGCTGGTATCGTTATTCAGCAGGATTTTCGGCCGACTGGGTAAGCTCGCTCATTCATGAGCGACGGGCGGGGGCAAGTCATTATTCGGTTCTTGACCCCTTTGCGGGAGTTGGCACAACGCTTCTGGCCAGCGAAGCAGCCCAGGTTCAGAGCTGGGGATTTGAAACACACCCATTCATCCACCGAGTCGCTACGGCAAAACTACGGGGCATTCATTGTCAACTTTCGCATGTTCGCGAAAGCTTTAGTGATTTTTTGAGACGGCTGCCCGAAACTGTGGCCGAGCTTCCCTCCAATGTTCCATTATTGCTGACTAAATGCTACACTACTGATTCACTCGCCGTGCTGTTTGCTATGCGTAACCTATTCCTAGCTGAATTTGATGATAAGACACCGGAAAACGAACTAATTTGGCTGACAATCACCTCCATTTTGCGGATGTGCAGCGGTGCTGGAACCGCGCAATGGCAATACGTTCTGCCGAACAAAAGCAAGAGAGGCGTGCAGCATCCCCTTTGTGCATTTCAAGCCAAAGCAACGGATATTCTTCAGGATGTCGAGTACACCCAGCGCAATGTTTGGTCTTCCCTCAGCGAAGTCATTCTCACCGACGCTCGCAACCCTCTCACGAACTCACAGATTACGGTTGATGCGGTTATTACATCCCCACCATATCCAAACAATTACGATTATGCCGATGCGACAAGACTGGAAATGACATTCTGGGGGGAAATCAATGGATGGGGAGACCTTCAACAAGCGGTGCGTCAGCACCTTATTCACTCATGCTCCCAGCATGCGGCAGCCGAAAGACTTGGTCTTGATGATTTACTGGCCGAAACCGTCCTAGATCCGATTAAGGATGACCTAACTAAGGCATGCAAAACGCTTGCAGAGGTACGCGAAACCAAAGGAGGGAAAAAAACCTACCACACAATGGCCGCAGCGTACTTTCGTGATCTTGGCTTGGTCTTCAGGGCATTGCGCCCTATTTGCCGTTCTGGCAGTCTACTATGCTTTGTCATCGGAGACTCCGCGCCATATGGAGTGTATCTTGATGTTGACACATGGTTGGGTGAGCTGGCTGTCAATGCCGGATTTAGAACATACTCTTTTGAGAAGATTCGTGATCGAAATGTGAAATGGAAAAACAGAAAACATCGTGTGCCGCTGAAAGAGGGCAGACTATGGATTGAAGGGTGATGTATGGCAAAATCTCCGTCCCACAAATTCGGGCAACTGATCGGAAATCTGCTGGAAGAGCTTATAGAGCCCTTCCTGACCGACTTTGCAAAACGCAGTGTGCTGTACCTCGATTACCAGAAGAATTCACGCAAGGCGCGCAAAGGAAAGAAGGTCACCTGGAAAGATCCATACGGAAACCTCCATGATCTTGACTATGTTCTGGAACGTGGCGGAACTGCTGACATGCTCGGAACACCCGTTGCATTTATTGAAGTAGCATGGCGGAGATACACAAAACATTCGCGCAACAAGGCACAAGAAATTCAGGGAGCCATTTTACCCCTTGCAGAGAAGTATCAATGGTCCAATCCCTTTCTCGGGGCGGTGCTGGCGGGCGTTTTTACGGAGGGGTCTCTTGAGCAACTGCGCTCCCTCGGATTCCATGTGTTGTATTTCCCCTACGAAACCATTGTTGCTGCGTTCGCCTCGTGTAACATTGATGTAGCCTTTGATGAGAAGACTCCCGACAGAAGCTTTCAAAAGTGCGTCACGCAGATTGAGAAGGCACCTAAAGCGACCATGCAGAGGGTTAAAGATCATCTCGGGAATGCCAATATGACAGAGATAGACAACTTCGTGGCAGCTTTGAAGGAGCGACTTGACCGAATGATCGAAAAGATTATCGTCATTCCGTTATACGGACGCTCTAATGAATTCGTCACGATCGACGACGCATTGCGGTTTCTTGATGGTCATTCTGTTTACGAGGGTTGCGGCGACTTCAGAAAGTACGAGGTTCTCATTTCGTTCACAAACGGAGATAGAGTTGAAGGATCGTTCAAGGACAAGACAAAGGTTCGAGAGTTCCTGCAATTCATAGGGAAACAGTGAATGGGCCAACAAGATGAATGCAGGCTATTGTCGCTAGCGCGCCAAAGCCTGATTCACGACGTTCTGCAGACAATATGAAAATCATAACTGGAAAGCTGGAGTGTGGACGCACAGCACCATCTCCACGCATTGAGTGCTGGATGCCCGAGAGACACCATACGGGAATCGGCATGGTTGTTCTGCCGGGTGGCGGATATGGCGGCCTTGCAGAGCATGAGGGGACAGGCTACGCAGAACATTTCACGAAAGCCGGCATAGCGTGTTTTGTTGTTTCCTACCGCCTCGGCTCTCAGGGCTTTCGGCACCCAGCGATGTTGGAAGACGTTCTTGCGGCGATTTTCAGTATCCGTTCCGGAGCTCACGAATACGGTGTGGACCCTCATCGACTGGGAATTATGGGCTCATCGGCAGGCGGACACCTTGCGGCCCATGCGCTTGTAGCGTGGGACCAATACAAGAGCGAAATCTCGCTGCGTCCGGATTTTGGCATTCTCTGCTATCCGGTAATAACGTCTACGGGAGCACATGCACACAAGGGCTCCATTCTCAACCTTGCAGGGGAAGCCGCATCGGAATCGCTGCTTGATGAACTTTCGTGTGAAAAGCATGTGTCCGCGGAGACTCCTCCCTGCTTCATCTGGCATACTGGCGAAGACGCCGGAGTGCCAGTTGAGAACAGCATGCTGTTCGCTTCAGCTCTCAGAGAATATGGCGTAAGTTTCGAATTACACGTCTACGCGAAGGGTAGACATGGTTTGGGTCTCAATGCGAAATTCTCATGGGAAACTGACTGTTTGCGATGGATCAAGGAGACCGCACAACCAGAGAATTGACCCGTACCCAGTACAGCCGCGCGGACGCGGCTGCACTGTTCCGATCATTCTGATCGTTCAGTGCGCTTCCATGATCGGGAAGGTAACCGTTCACGGGTGTTATCATAAGCAATGCGCGTCGAATGCCGACCATTTTGAGTGCGCGTGCCTGCACGCGCTTTACGTGCCGGAGCCCGCGCCGGCACATGAGCCTTCTCCCGGAGCAGGCTCCGGGTCAGAAAGCGCGTGCAGGCACGCGCACTCAAAAAAGCGCATTTCCTAACCCCGTGAACGGTTGCTCGTGAAGTTCGCCGGGTTGTCTTTGATCCTTCGGCCAGCGTCCGTTTGTACCATTCGCGCTTGGTCTGATCAATGCGATCTGCATGGTCGCATTGGTCAACATCGTCGATCATATGTTCGCAGCCTGAGACATTCCGCATGGAGTGCGATGTTCGTACTCGGAATACCCGGCTATCGAGCCATAATAAGAATGGCCAATGTTTGGAACTTGACTTCACTGCGCAGGGCGCATCCGCAATGAAAAAATCACTTTCGCACTGATAATATTCATGGCGCAAGCATACGCCGCCTCTGCAGGGGTAGTAGCTGTTGAGAATATTGACGGGCGTTGCGCAGCGCATCAATATGTTTTCTGGGGACGATTGAATAGCGTATCAAAAGGAATATTGCCCCAAAAATCGACTTGGGAACTCATTGTTCAGCGTACCGAGCATGGATAACGGAGCGAAGGCGATCTCATGTTCCGCTGCGCTTCACAGGAAACGGAAGGCGCTCTTTGCCGCATTCGCCTTGCCAAAGCGACTGGATTCTGCTTGAGTGTCTTTTTGGGCATAAGGGATGAGCGAGGACACGATGGAGTATCTGGCATTGCCGACCGGCGAAATACAGGCCAATTGTTGTATTATCTGGGGATCCGAACGTAAGGCCGTGATTCTGGATCCGGGCGCGGAACCCGAACGCATTCTGGACGCGCTCAAGGAACGGAATCTCGAGGTCGCGGCCTATATGATGACCCATGGCCACATGGACCATATCGGCGCCCTGGGCGACTTGTATGCCGCCCGCCCCGCGCCGGTCGGCCTGCACCCGGACGACCAGACCTGGGCCTTCACCCGCGTCAATCAGTATCCGCCTTTCTATCCGGTCCCGCGCAAACCGGCCGCCATCGAGCGCAACTTGGCGGACGGACAGGAATGGCGCGACGCGGACTTGGCATACCGCTGCATCGCCACGCCGGGTCATACGCCGGGATCCGTCTGTTTTTTCTTTCCCGAAGTCCGCGTGCTGTTCACCGGCGACACGCTTTTCGCCGATTCGGTCGGACGTACCGACCTGCCCGGCGGCGACAGCCGCATCCTCAAAGAATCGCTACGCAAACTCGCGGCGCTGCCCGACGACACGACGGTCGTCCCGGGGCACGGCCCGCAAACGGACCTCGGATCGGAAAAAGAACACAACTACTTTCTGCAATTCGCCAGAACCTGAATCCGCCATTGCCACGGATTCCGCATCGCTACGGGATCATACGAGAGGAAAGCCATGAGCGCCAAAACATTCATCCACGACCAATTCCTGCTGGAAAGCGAAACCGCGCGCGACCTTTACGAGCATCACGCCCGCCCCCTGCCGATCATCGACTACCATTGCCATCTGCCCGCGAACGAAATCGCGGAAGACCGGCGCTGGGAAAACATCGCGCAGGTCTGGCTCTATGGCGATCATTACAAATGGCGGGCCATGCGCTCGAACGGCGTGGACGAAGCGCTCTGTACCGGCAACGCCTCGGACTGGGAGAAATTCGAAGCCTATGCGTCCTGCATGCCCTATCTGCTGCGCAACCCGCTCTATCACTGGACGCATCTGGAACTGAAACGCTATTTCAACCTGTCCGACCGGCTCCTGGGTCCCGACACGGCGCGGGACATCTGGGAAATGTGCAATGCACGCATGCAAGAGCCCGATTTCTCGGCACGCGGCCTCATGCGGCAATCGGGGGTCGCATGGATCTGCACGACCGACGATCCGACCGATTCCCTGGCGGCCCACAACGCCATCGCCGCCGATCCTTCGTTCGATATCGGCGTCTATCCCACCTGGCGTCCGGACAAGGCCATGGCCGTCGAGGATCCGGCAACGTTCAACGACTGGACCGAGCGCCTGGCCGCCGCCGCCGGCACGACCATCCGGGATTTCGACGACTTCATGCAGGCGCTGGAAATTCGTCACGCCTTTTTCCATGCCTGCGGCTGTCGCCTCTCCGATCACGGCCTCAATACGGCCTACGCCGCCGCATATCGCGAAGATGAAATTCCGCTTCTCTTCCGACGCCTCCGCAACGGAGAGTCCTTGACCGACGCGGAACGACTCAAATTCAAGTCGGCCATGCTGTTCCAGTTCGGGATCATGGATCACCGGCGAGACTGGACGCAGCAGTTCCATTTCGGCGCCCAGCGCAACAACAATACGCGCATGCTGCGCCAGATCGGACCGGACACCGGCTTCGACTCGATCGGCGACGAAGCGGTCGCCGCCCCGCTGGCCCGCCTTCTCGACCGGCTCGACCGCGACGGTCGTCTGACGCGCACCATTCTCTACAACCTCAATCCGCGCGACAACGCCCTGATGGCCTCCATGATCGGCAATTTCCAGTGCGGCCCCACCCCCGGCAAAATCCAGTTCGGCAGCGGATGGTGGTTTCTGGATCAAAAAAACGGCATGGAAGAGCAAATGGAAAGTCTTTCGCAACTGGGCCTGCTGCGCCGTTTCGTCGGCATGCTGACCGACAGCCGCTCGTTCCTCTCCTATACGCGACACGACTATTTCCGTCGTATCCTGTGCAATCTGCTCGGCCAGGACGCCGTTCGCGGCCTGATCCCCGACGACCCGCCCCTACTGGGCGCCATGGTGGAAGACATCTGCTATCGCAATGCCGCCCGTTATTTCAAAATCGACGCTCCGCAGCTCGAAGCGTAACGCAACGAAGCACGATGAAACCGGCAGCCCCGCTCCCCGCCCTCCGCCGCCGCCTTCTGATCCTGCGCGGCGGCGCCGTCGGCGACTTTATCCTGACCGGCCCCGTCTTCGACACGCTACGCGCCCATGCGCCGCGCGCGATCATCGAACTGGCCGGCTATCCGCGCATCGCCGAACTGGCCTCGCGGGCCGGATGGATCGACGCCTTCCGTTCGCTGGATCATCCGGCGGCGGCACGACTCTTTTCACGCCACGACACCCCGCCCGACCTGTCGGACTGGGGCGCCGCGCCGCCATGTTACGACGGCGTCCTCTCCTTCCTGCACGACCCGGACCGACTCGTTACCGACAACTGGCGGCGCGCCGGCGGATGCCCCGTGACCGTTCACCCGCCTCTGCCCCACACCCGCCAGGCGGCCGCCGATCATTTGCGGGCGGCGTTGAACGACTGGGGAATAGCGACGCCGCCGGGAGCATACCCCGTGATGCGCCTCTCCGCTCTTTCTGCAGCCGACCCGCGCGAAACGTCGCACCCGCCCGTCGCACTGCATCCCGGCAGCGGCGGCGCCGCCAAACGCTGGCCGCTGGAACATTTCCTCGCGCTGGCACGCCAACTGCGCGACGCATGGACGCCCTGCTGGATATTCGGCGAGGCCGAACGAGACCTGCAAATGCGGTTCCAGTCGCTGGCGGGCCATGAGTTTCCCGTCTGGAAGGATCTTTCCCTGTCCGATCTGGCGGATCGCCTCGCAACATGCCGCGGATTCGTCGGCAACGACGCGGGCGTCACGCATCTGGCCGCCGCGCTGGGCGTACCGACCGTTGCGCTTTTCGGACCGTCCGATCCCGTCGTCTGGGCGCCGCGCAATCCGAACGCCTTGGTCATGACCGCTGCATCGCGCAGCGCCGCCGCCCTGTCCGCCATGTCACCGTACGCCGTCGAACAGGTCTGCCGCAAACAATTTGCCGCCTGCAACCCCGTTCCGGTCTTGTCCGAGAGAACGGAAGATCAGGCGTAACTGCTCAGGAAGCCTCGGTAAGTCGGCCATTCCTGGCTGACCCTCCGACGCCTCGGGGTCGGGCAGGAATGCCCGACCTACTTTTC
>CAZYAW010000047.1:0-5004 GCA_964646045.1 uncultured Victivallales bacterium
CGAAAACGACGCCCAAAGAACTACCCCCTCATGACCAAACCACGCCACGATTATTCTCTTGAAAAGGCATCCTAAAATGCGCTTAACTAAGTGCCATTCAGATCAGTATACTTTTCCATTGGCTTGGTCACAAAGCAGCAGGAAGGGAGGTGTCGGATGACTTCTGGATGGAAGCTGGTATTCATCGGTGGAGCGATATGGAGCATCTGCGGTTTGGCGTCGCTGGCGGGCTCGATACAGGCAACGAATCGAGATGGCTCGGCGGCCACGTATGACAATACCTGGGCGGGGCTCCAATCCGCTATTGTCCACGCGGAAACCGGCAGTGCGAATCCCCAAGGGATGGTCAAGATCTGGGGCGACGTCAGCCGCTTGAACGCCACCGAAACGCAGATCCTCATCACGACCGGTAACGTCACCGTGCGCGGCGGCTATACCGAGGGCACGTTCAGCGACGCCCTGCGTAGCGGACGTTCGAAGATCGACGCGGCATCGACGGCGCTCGGCGATGAATGTCGCGTCATTTGGATCGGCACTGGTGCGGATAACACGACGCTCGACTCGCTCGAAATCACCGGCGGCAAGTCCGGCAACGGCAGCGGCAACCAGACCTACGGCGCCGCGGGCATCTGGATCGGCGGCAAGTCGCGGCTGACGAACCTTGTTGTGCAGGGCAACAGCACGATCAAGAGCGGCGGCGGCGTTATTCCCTACTCCGGAACCGACGTCGAGGGTACGACCTACACCGCGGACGGAACCGTCATCGAGTATTGCACGTTCTACAACAACACCGCCAACGTCGCCGGCGGAGGGGTCAACGTGATCGCCTCCGACGTGCTGATCGCCAATAGCGTCTTCCGCAACAACCATGCCGGCTACGGTGGAGCGATCGGCATCACCCCATCCGACGGCGTGGATCCGCGCATCTTCGGCTCGCTGTTCTACGACAACACCTGCGGTACGGAAGCGTCGGCCATTCATGTCACGGGAAATGACACGCCGGCAACCGTTGTGCGTGTCGTCAACTCCACGATTGTCGACAACGTGACGTCGGGCAAGTACGGCATCTACGAGTCGCTCGTGAATGCTTCGGCGTTGCAGCATTTCGGGCTTCGCAATTCCATCGTCTCGCTGAACGGCGAGGGGGTCTATGGTTATGACGACGGTGACGACGGGTTCTACATTCAGAATTGCGTCAGCGATCCGAACGTGGACTACGACCCCGCGTCGGCCTACACCGAGGAAAATCACGTCATCGCTTGGCCGGCCTTCCGCGACCGGCCGAACGACGATTACCGTCTGACGCTCGACAGTCCGGCCGTCGACGTCGGGACGCTGGGCATAGACACATACCTCGAGGTGATGAGTGACGCCGATAAGGTGGCGGCGTTCGGCGGCGTCGCGGGTGACTATTCGGGCTACACGATGTACTATGTGCCGCTCAAGAGCAGCAACCTATACGACAAGGGCCTCGATGTAATCGTCCACCTCGGCGGATTCGTGCCCGACCCCGCGGACTATCTGGAGAATTACATCTACACCACCGACCTGGCGGGCAAGCCGCGTCTGGCCGCCAAGGAGAAGAACGGCGCGTTGTTGATAGACGCGGGAGCATACGAGTTCACCGTCAGCTCAAAGGGTACGGTCTTCTTGCTGCGTTAGGTGGTTGCGGGGGCGGCTTTGTGCCCAGAACGCGCAGGCATGAAAGACAGGGGAACGACAACGATCAAGACGATGATCGGGACAAAGATGGATTGCCGAGTCATTTTGGCGCGGTAGGGTGCCGCAAGGAGAACGCAGTACATGAGGCGGCATGAGCCTCATGACGCAGAAGGGGTTACGTGACGAATGAGAGTGACGAAAAAGTGCAATATGGCCGGGCTTATGGCGTGCTTCGTCGTCGGCGCATGGGCCTCCGTCGGCCATGCGGCGGACCCGACGGTTAAACTGACGGTCGACTTCGGCCGACCGGTTCAGACAAACTTCCTCGGTATTTCGGGCACCTACGGCTGTTTCAACTACATGAAGGAGCCTCTCTCGCGGGGCTACAACGAGGAGGACCGGGCGCGCGAGTACGATCGTCTCGCGCGCATGGGCATCCGCCTGGCCTGCCCACACACGTTTCCCATGGGGTGGGTCTACAAGGGGCCTCGGTTCAAGGGCGAATACACGTGGGACTCGGAGCGCATGACGGCCTTCTGCGCCTGGGTCCGGGATATGAAGGAACGGGGCATCGACGTGGCCCTCAGGCAATCTGGATGGCCTGTCGATTCCTTCGGCAGCGGATGGCAGAAAAACGGACCGACCTCCGAGAACCTGACGGCATACGGGGACTACTATGCGGAACTCATCCACTACCTGGTCGTGGTGCGCGGTTTTACCAACGTCAAGTACGGCGTCATGTACCTGGAGCCGCACCTGAAGCGCGAGCGCACCTACCCGTATCCTCCCGGCGAAAACGAGTGGAGCTGGTACGTCAAGACGGTCAAGGCCATCGACGCCGGTCTGAAACGCCGGGGGCTGCGCGACCGGATCAAGCTGGTCGGGCCGAACAACTCGAAGGGGGCGGTTTACTTTGCCGAGGCAGTTCGCGATCTGGCGGGCACGTTGGATGCCTTCAGCGGGCACGACTACAACCTCCCGGATTACCGCCAATGGCATGCCTTCTTCAGTCGCATGCAGCGCCTGGCTTCCCCGACTGGCAAGCCGTTCTGGATCGACGAGGGCGGCCTGCAGCGGGAGGCATACCGCGAGACCGGCGAATACGGCACCTACGTCGGCGAGATGTGCGCGGCCGCGATGAACGCGGGCAGCCAGGTGTTCATGATCTGGCGACTGTTTGACGAGCACTACGACCAGTTCGCCAGCCGCACGCACGACTCGTTATACAATGGTGTTCATCGCTGGGGCGCATGTTACTGGCCGCGCGACAGTGTCCCCGAGCCGACCAACTGTCGGCCCTGGTACTATGCGTTTTCCCTCATCACGCGGCTGTTCAACGGCGGGCCGGGCACGAGGGTCTTCACCACTTCGGGCGGGCGCGACGTGCATATCAGCGCGGCGCAATGGCCGGACGGACAGCGCAGCATCCTGGTCGTCAACGCATCCCCGGCATCCCGCGACATTGTCGTGAGTACGGGCGGCCGGATCGAGGCGCCGCTGCACCGCTACCTCTACGATCCGGCCTGTATCACGCCGACCCCCGCCGCGCGGCTGATCCGGCACAGCCGCACATTTCCCGAAGGCGTTGAGAGGATTGAGGACCAGCTTCCGCCCCGTGCGGTTGCCGTGTACAGCACGATCGATCTCGGCCAGGGATCGAAGCCGGAGTCTCCGACGGCGGTTGCGGCCCAGGCCCTTGACGCCATGCGGATCAAGCTGACCTGGCGCGTGCCCGCGCAACCCAGGCGCGCCATCTGGATCGAGCGCCGGATCGACAAGGGCGGTTTCAGACGCGTCAAGCTTTCGCCGGACGGGCACGGTGAGTGGATCGATCATGTGGCGATGTCCGACGCAGAGCATGTATACCGCGTCGTGGCGGCATCCAACGACGGGATCGCGGCCCGCAGCGCCGACGTGACGGTGCGCACCCCGGCGGCCAAGCCGCGGTTGGTCGGGCACTGGAAGTTCAACAACGACAACGGCCACGACTACAGCGGCAACGAGCTCAACGCGAGGCTTGACGGCGTGAAGTTCACCGCTGACGCGCACGAAGGCAGTCACGCACTGGCGTTCGGCGGCGGTCGCGCCTCGGCCGACTGCGGTGTCATCAATGTCGGTTCACGGTTTACGTTTGCGGCGTGGGTGAAGATTCCAGCCGGAGCAAAGAGCATTCAGTGCCTGCTGGCGAACTCAATTGGAGGCCACACCGCGGACGGATTTCGCCTCGCGGTCAACTCGTGGCAGACGTCAGACGGGTGCATTGGACTGGAAACCGGCAACGGCGCCGACAGCCAGCGGGCCGCAACGCCTCCCGGTGTCTTCGAGTTCGACAAGTGGCAACATGTGGCCCTGACGGTTGACCGCGGCGCCGGTCGCGCGGCGTTCTTCGTGAACGGCCAGGATGTAAACGGGCAGAGCGCCATTCGCAGCGACTTTGCATACAATAGCCGGTTGACTATCGGGAGCATGCACAATGGGCACGCCATGCAGGGCGACCTCGACGATGTGCGCCTCTACAACTACATCCTGAGCCGGAAGGACATTACGGCGCTGGCCGGGAAAGAGCAATGATGAGCAAGGGCAATACCTTGCCTTGATGCGGGCGGTGAGGCGCACGGTCGGCAAGGCGCGAAAAAAAAGGAATATCCTTAGCAGTTACGATTAATTGTGCATTAGCCCTGTGTTCCGTGGTATCCTGCAACCAGTCGGATTTTGGCGCGGATGTGGTCGATTAGGTTCGATAAGGAGGATGCCATGAAACGATGGGACGTCTCATTATTGGCGATGGCGGTGGCGATGGTTGCCTGTGTCGGGAGTCGGGCCGATATGGCGGCGTATTGGCCGCTGGACGGTACGATCGCCGAGTCGATTAGCGGTCTCGCGGGAAGCGTTGCGGGAAGCGACCTCACACCGACCTATGTCTCGGGCAATTTCGGACAGGCGTTCGACTTCGGAACCGGGGGAACGCGGTATTTCGGCACCCATGCCGACTTGACCACAAGCGCTCTGGGCATTGACGGCAACAAACCGTCCACGGTCAGCCTCTGGATCTGGCAGCGATCCAACACCCATGTCGGCAATGGCCCCTACGTCTATTCCACAACCCCCTCAGGTTCTCCAAGCAATTATCAAAACCTTTGGCTGTGGCGCTATGGTAGTTCAGACTCCGATTGGTTGCACGCGACGCAAGGGCCTGCGTCGGCTGGGGTTAAATTAGGGCGGATAGGGTCTGTCCCTGGCCCGCCTGCGCAGCCTGGCCGAACAATACCGGGAATGTGGAAAGCGCGAGGGAAAATCATTCCAATGAAAACGCCCTACAGGGTCCTTTTCAGCAATGATACG
>CAZYAW010000048.1:0-5525 GCA_964646045.1 uncultured Victivallales bacterium
CTGGACCATTATGCAACAGCGCAACGAGGAGGTCGTGATTTTCCGTACGCCGCCGCCCGCGCGGCGCTACGAACCGCGCAAACTGGAGCACAAGGTCAAAGTCCAGAAACAGCAGCGCAGTTCGAGCCGGCCGGCCATGATGCCGCGCATGGTTTCCATGCGCATGTCCGATCTGTCTCTGCCGGAAGTCAAGGTGGACCCCAAGGTGATCCACACGACGTTTCAGCCCAAGTTCCGGGCGGTTTCCGGGCGCGGCCTGGGGGCCGGTCTGGGTACGGGACACGGGACCCACGGCTTCGGGAGCGGCGTGGCCAACATGAACTTTTTCGGTCTGCGCGCGCGCGGCGAAAAAGTCGCGATTCTGCTGGACGTTTCGCTGAGCATGGTGGAGGACGTGCGCGGCGGGGTCAAGGGATTCCAACAGGTCAAGCGCCGCATGAACGAGGTCATTGACGCTCTGCCGGAAACGGCCCTTTTCAATGTCGTCGCCTTTGCCGACGCCGCCAGCGCCATGAACGGCAAGCTCGAGATGGTCATCGCCAACGAGGGCAATAAGCGGCGGGCCAAAGATTTTATCCGCCCCTTCAATCAGGGGGAGGGCCATTGGGGTCTGGATCAAAGCAATATCCAGCCGAATCCCGGCGCAGGCTTGCGGGCGGAAGGCGGAACCACGCGTTTGGATATGGCGCTCAACGCCGCCTACATGATGGGGGCGGACGTCATTCTCGTTTTCTGCGACGGCCTGCCGATGGTGCGCAAGGGCTACACGCAGGAACAGCTCAACGCCCATCAGCAAAGGCTGACACAATGGAACGCCGAGAACGCTGCGCGCGTGGCCGCCTGGCAGCAGAATTACGCGGCGGCCCAGGCGAACGCTCAGCAAGTGACGGAAAAAGTGTGGGTGCCGGAGCGTCCGGCCGTGCCGGCTCGTCCGGCCGTGCCGCCGCGTCCGCCCTCTAAACGTCCGCCCAAGGAGGGCCAGCCTCCGGATCGCGGTCATCCCGGCAGTCCGGCGCAACCGGCGCAGCCGGCGCGACCGGGCTATTGGACCACGCGCACCGTGACACGCGGCGGCTATTCCGGTCCGCCGCGTCCGCAACCGCCCGCGCTGGGCAAGCCGGGCAACTGGACGCTGGCGGATTTTGTGACGCATCTGAATATGCTGCACGAGGCGCTGTACAAGGAACGCGGTCAGAAACCGCCTCAAATCCATGCCATCGGCTACATTATCGACGATAAGGGCCATACGTTCCTCAACGGGCTGGCTCGCGAATTCAAGGGGCAGTATCGCCGCATTAGTAAATTGCGCTGAAGAAAGGAGCCCCATGGCGAGGCGTGGCGCTTATTCCATAGTCTGTTTGTTTGCGCTGCTGGCCGGCGCCGTGACGGCGGGCGAAGCCGACTGGATACAGGATCTGGAAATCAAGAGCGAGCCGTCCGCCAAGGAGGGCGAGGTTCATTATACGGTGCGCCTGGCCGCCGCTCGCTCGCATGCCTGCGACCTGGTGGTTTTCAAGCTGTTCTATCGTCAAACTATGCCCTGGGTCGACCAGGACGGCAAAAAGAGCGTTAAGATCCACGAACCGGTTTTTTTTCGCTATCAGCGCGCGGAGGTGCGCTTGACGGCGGGACTGGACACGCATATCTCCTTTCGGGTCCCGACGGATCGGGCCGAACTCGATCGCATCTACGGGGAACACTCTTTCCATAAAAAATACCCGATTGTCATCGAGCGCATGAGGATTTCCGGCCTTTCCAAGGACAAGGTTCTGTGGACCTGCGACGTGCCCGCCGACGGGAAGCACGACATTCCGAAGCTGATGGCGGAGAAACGGGCCCGCGAGGAAAAGGAAAAGAAGCGCAAAGAGGATGTCAGCGACCTTCGGGACGCGCCGCAGTGGCGGGGGAAATGATTATTTCACGATCCAGGCAAAGGCGCATTACGGCGGTGGCTCTGGTGGCGGGGCTGTGCGCGATCAGCGCGGTGCAGGCCCAGACGCCCGACTTGTACACGCCGGAAATGCAGGCCATTAAGCGCGAGTATCGGCAGCAGTCGCAGAACTATGTGCAGGGCCGCATCCGCGAGCTCAACGCGCTGGTCGACGGGCACCTGGCCTGGGCTCGCGGACAATCGGAGGAGCATACCCGCTCCGGCAACATTACCGGGCGCGCCATTGCCCAGGCGGCGGTGCGCATTTTCGAGGCCTGCGCCGAGGAGATGAAGGCCCGGAACGATTTTACCGTTCCCGAGAACGTACGCCGCGAACTGACGCAGCGCGTCCAGGATATGCAGCGTGGCAAGCGGGAAATCGAACAGCGCTATTCCACATTGCTCGATCCCTTGCGCGACGTGTATTTCGCGCGGTTTTCCGATCAGGTTCAGGTTCAAATCGGGCGGCGGGTGGCGGAATCGCAGATGAAGGAGTGGTTCGGCTTGCTGACGGCAACCGAGGATCGCGTCGAGGCGCCGCCGGGAGACGATAGCGATGCGCCGCCCTCCGCCAAGGACGGGAGCCCGGCTCCGCAGACGCCGGCGCTGCCCGCAGTGCTCGCCAGTTCCGGCGATGCACAGCACTGGCGCACCTTCGCGCGTTGGGGAGCCGGAGTTCGGGCCATCGAAATGATTCGCATTCCCGTTATGAATATCACGGAACCGGTCAAATTTTCCGGTCTTAGCCCCGTCTCCAATTCTTCGTATCAGACACTGTATCGGCCGCTCGGCGTATTGCGTCCCGCTCCCGGCCTCGTATTCCGCGTAAAAAGCGTACGCGGCCGACTGGGTGTCGACGTAATGGAGTGGCCGCGGGTCGAAAACGACTGGACCATGCTGGTGCGCGTGCGACCGGCCGGAAAAACGCCTTCCGTGCATGCCGTAGATTTACAGGTAAACGCTACGGCGGAGGAAGCCACCCCGGAGCGGGGCGAGGATGGCGAGGACGGTGTGGGGGATGCAGACGACGACGGACAACCCGCCGAACGTGCGCCGCCGGTCCAATTCACCGTCGAGAGCCGTCCGCCCGGAGCCGAAGTGTTCGTGGACGGGGTGCGGCAGATGGCCGGCGCGTTACCGGCCACGACGCCGTGCCGGATTGAAGCGCCGCCGGGCCGTCGTGAAATTCGTCTCAAAATGCCCGGCTTTCACGACGGAGTGCTGGCCGATTTCGAGGTCAAGCCGGGCGCCACCGCGCAATGGACCTTTCGTCTCGATCGCGGCGCGCAGAAATTCACGATTCGCGCCTTTGCGCATACGGCATGGGTCAATTCGCGTATTCACGTGGAAAAGGGCGACCAAGTGACGATTGAGACCTTCGGCACGTGGCGTTGCGGAGAGGGCGGCGCGATGACCGGAGCCGACGGCTATTCGTCGCGGCAGTACCCGCAATACTATCGCAATCCGCATGGCGATCGGCGCCTGCTCAAGCGGGCCGGCGCGCAGTACGGCGTCTTGCTCATGCGCATTGGCGAGAACGGCCCCGTCGGCCCGATCGGCAGGCAGCGCAGTCTGACCGCGCCCGCCGCCGGCGTTCTGTACTTCGGGATCAACGAGAGTCCACGTTTTCTTGGTGACAACGCCGGCAGTATAACCCTGCAAATCGAGACAAGACCCGGGAGTTGATAAAGCCGAGAAAATTTGACAGATCTTTGACCGATTTATCGGGCAAAACGTGCTGTTATGCGCCATTATGGGCTATTGGCACGATTTATTGATTCAGGACAAAAGTCGTAGAAAGCCTTGTTTTGCAGTGGTTTGTGGTTGGAGGCGCGAACCGGAATTGAACCGGTGTACCAGGTTTTGCAGACCCGTGCCTAGCCACTCGGCCATCGCGCCAACATCTGTCTTTTCTTGGGAAGTCAAAGTCTGTCTGCGGCTATGTGCGGCCGACAGTCAGTGCCTTCGCTTTTTCTTTCTGTCTCTTCTCGCGCCGCACTTTACGCATGCGTTTTACTTTTTTTCGATGCTGCTGTCCCATAGACCCTTCTCCTCTTATCCTAATGGCTGCGGCTTTGTCAACATAAAATAATTTTGCAGACCCTTTGCGATCGTCCCGGCTCAGGCCTAGCGCGAAGCGTTTCTTTGTTCCAGTCTTTCGCGGTATCCGTCCAGCCTGTCCGCAGTGGCCAACCCCGACGCGACGGCCGCCTCGGCGACGGCCAGCGGGACTTCGACAAAGAGACGGCGATCAAAAGGTTTAGGGATAATGTATGTCGGCCCGAAACGCAAGTCTTTTTCTTGAGAATATAGCGCGCGCACGGCAGCGGGCGTCGGTTCGCGAGCCACGCGCGCCAGAGCGGCGGCGGCAGCCGTCTTCATGGCGAGGTTGATGCTGCGGGCCCCCATGTCCAGGGCGCCCCGAAACAGGAACGGGAAACCGAGCACGTTGTTGATCTGGTTCGGATAGTCGGAGCGGCCGGTGGCCATGACGTAGGGCCGGTCGCCCAGCACGGCGGCGACGGCTTCCGGTCGGATTTCCGGATCGGGGTTGGCCATGGCGAAAATGGCGGGGTAGGGGGCCATGGCGTGCAAATCCTCGGCCCGCAGCGCGTCCTTGACCGAGACCCCCACGAAAACATGGCAGCCATGCAACGCCTCGCCAAGTGTCGTGACGGGTTCCCCGGTGGCGTGCCGCTTCTTTTGCGGGTTCAGGTCGGAACGGTTCGAGCGCACCACGCCGCGCGAATCGCAGAGAATCACCCTGCGCGCCCCGGCCGCCTTGAGCATTTCGGCGATACGAATGCCGGCCGCTCCGGCGCCGTTGACGACGATTTTCATTTCGCTCAGGTCGCGAGCGCACAGCCGTCCGTAGTTCTGCACGCCGGCCAGCGTAATGACGGCGGTGCCCCATTGATCGTCGTGGAATACTGGAATGTCCAGCGCGGCGTCGAGTCGTTCTTCGATTTCGAAACAGGCGGGGGCGGCGATATCCTCCAGGTTGACGCCGCCGTACATGGGCGCGATGGCGGATACGGCGTCGATGACGCGCTGCGCATCGGTGGGGCCGACGTTGCGACCGTCGCGTCGGCAATGATTGAGCGGTACGGGCCATGCGTCCACATCGCCAAAGGCCTTGAACAGTACGGCTTTGCCTTCCATGACCGGGATGCTGGCTTCCGCTCCGGTATCGCCCAGGCCGAGCACGGCGGTGCCGTCGGTGGCGACGGCCACCAAATTGTTTTTGGCCGTATAGACGCCCAGGGTTTCCGGGCAGTCGCGAATTTCACAGACCGGCACGGCTACGCCCGGCGTATAGGCCAGGCAAAGGTCGCGTGCGGAAGCCAGCGGCTTGAGCGCTCGCATGCCCACCTTGCCGCCGCGATGATATTCCAGAGCCTCTCTTCGGTCGTCGCGCATAAGATGCTTCCTTTCGTTTCCTGCTAAAATCAGTGTGTCGCATGAGACACGCCCGTTATGCAACTCAAAATTTTACGTAACGGCTCAGGTAGACTCACGGTGCACGCTGAATTCGCAGCGAAAAGTAGGTCGGGCATTCCTGCCCGACCCCGAGGCGTTGGAGGGTCAGCCAGGA
>CAZYAW010000049.1:0-12309 GCA_964646045.1 uncultured Victivallales bacterium
CTCGACTCTGCGCGTCATAATGGCTTTGCGCGTTACACCTTTCTCGTCCCGGTACGCGAAATCCGAATAGGCCATCAGAAAGCTCGACTGATCAAGCGCGAGCAGGGCCGTGTAGCCGCAGGAACCTTCCAGCCGCTTGTCCGGATCGCCGGACAATAGGGTCAGGGGCGCGGTCCAGTGGCGCGCGCGACCGTCTTCGGAGAAGGCCAAATGGACGCCCGGACGCCCGTAGGACAGAACCGTCACCCCGCACTCGAGCTGCAGCAACACCGGCCAAACGCCGAAGTCGACTACCGCCTGCGGGGCGGTCCAGTGGCGCCCGCCGTCATTCGAGTAGGCGATCAACAGCGGCAACTGGCGATGGTCGGTCTGTCGGATGACGCAAACCAGTTCGCCCCCGGGCAGCACGGCCAGTGCGGGCTCGGTGAATGCGTATTGACCGTCGGCGGACGACGCAATGGTCGCGCGCCGTTGAAAGCTGCGGCCGTTGTCGGTGGACGCCATCAGCGACGGAGACCAGTTCCGCGGGAGACTGCCGTCCGCCTGCAGGAACACGGACCGGTAATCCGCATAAAGAATTTCGTTCCCGTTGCGGATCGGGCTTCGCTCGAACCAGGTGCGCGGCAGGAGGAAGCGTTCTTCCCCTTCGGCCCGCGCCCAGAGCAACATGCCCCGCGTGTCGTAGGCCACTTCGGTCGCGCGCCACGCGCGGCCGGCGGGATCCCAGCGCACCGCCGGTAGCGCGGCCCAGCGCGCGGCCGTCTCCTCCGGAAAATCGCTCAAACGGTAGAAGGCGTTGCGGCTGTAGGATCGTTCGGTGACCGTAGCCGGCGGCGGCAGCGCCACGCCATGTTTTTGCGCGTCGAAGGGGGCCGTGGGCGGAACGCACAGGAATTCGCCCCCGGCCAGCTCTGTAACGGCCCCATGAGGCGCCACCATCGGCGTGCCGTCGTCCGGGGTCGGATGCCAGCTCCGTCCGCCGTCGGCGGAGACGCAGCCGGCCACCGGCTTGCCATAGGCGCGGACCGCGTCCTCCTGATGCGAGAAGAGGCACAGGATGCCGCCGTCCGGCAGCCGCGAAAGCGAGGGGAACTGGGTGAAGCCCCAGCGCTTCTCGCCGGGCTCGGAAACCGCCACGGCGACAGGCGCGCCAAATTTGACGGTCAGACTCCGGCCTGCTTTGTGCTCCGAAACGTACGTTTTGTTCACCGGCTGTGCCGCGACCCGATTCATGAGGCTTCCTCCCAGTATAAACGATACGGTCGTTAAACGAAAACAGGCGGCAACGCCTGATCTGCTTGATCTCATCCTGTTTGGCCTTTCATTGTTGAGGCCATTTCAGTATCTCCCGATGAGGGTCACCGATAGCCCGCATCGCGAGCCTGTCCGCCACGGCGCCGTGCGATCGAGCAAGCCGCCACGCCCGCCAGGGACGCCGTCGCCGCACGCAGAGTGATGACATCCCCATCGTCCGTTCGCGAACGAAGAATCGCCATGGCCTGCCCGAAGAAGAGTTTGCGCCGATTGCCGCGGAAGGATTCCAGACTCGTCGGATCCCCATTGTCGACGGCGGCCAGATCGGCCGGCCCCTCCACGCTGAAGGTCACCGGGTGGTCTGCGTGCGGACAAAGCGTACCGACGGCATCGATCATCCTGACCCGCACGTAAACCAAATCCTCCCCGTCCGCCAGGATCTCGTTGCGTTCGGGCAGCAGCTCCAGGGCATGCGGTGCGCCCGCCGTCGCAATGGCCGTTTCGGCCAGCGGTTTGCCTTGAGCCGACAACGCCACCGCCTTCAGCTCGCCGGGTTGGTAGACCACGTCCTCCCATGACAGCCGATAGCGGCTATGCGGATCGGAGGGGTCCTTCCGTCGAACGCCCTGCGATACGCCGTTTACGAACAGCTCGACGCAATGGAAAGACGTATAGCACTGCACATACGTTTTTCCGCCCTCCCGCCCCGGCCAGGTCCAGTGCGGCATCAGGTGAAGGACCGGCTCGCCCGACCAATGCGCCTTGTACAGGTAATAGCGGTCCTTGGGTATGCCACACAGGTCGACGATCCCGAAGTACGAGCTGCGTGCCGGCCATTGGCCGTTGTACGGCGTCGGCTCCCCGAGATAGTCGAACCCGGTCCATACGAATTCGCCCATCGCAAAAGGGCAGCGTTCGACCGCATCGAACGCGACATCCGGGGGACACGCCCATGGTGGAGCCTCCCGATCGAACGACGCAATGTGCAGGCAGGCGCGCGGGATAAAGCTCTCCCGCATCGGCGTCTCCGGAAAATCGTAGAATCCGCGCGTGCTGACGCAGGAGGAGGTCTCGCTGCCGAAGAACGGCTTGCCGGGACATTGACGCCGCAGCGCTTCGTATTCCTCCGGCTTGTAGTTGACGCCGAAAACGTCGAGTTCTTCGACGAGTCGGTTGGCGATCGAGCGAGCCGGTCCGTTCAAGCCCGCCGTCACGGGACGCGTCGGGTCCTCCTCGTGACAGATCCGCACCAGCCGTCGCGCGGTCAGTCGTCCGGCACGGGTGTTCTGTTCGCCGATCTCGTTGCCGATGCTCCACAGGAACACGCAGGGATGGTTGCGGTCGCGCCGCACGAACTCGCGCAGATCCGTTTCGCTCCAGCGTTCGAAGTGCACATGATACCCGTTCTCGACCTTGCCTAGTTGCCATTCGTCGAAGGCCTCGTCCAGCACGAGCATGCCCAGCTCGTCGCATAGATCCAGGTAACCGGGGTCGGGCGGATTGTGCGACGTTCGGATGGCGTTGCAGCCCATCTCGCGCAGGATCCGGATCTGCCGCGCCTGCGCCGGTCGCGACACCGCCGCTCCCAGCGCCCCCAGGTCATGATGCATGCATACGCCCCGCAGGCGGATCGGCTTGCCGTTGAGTGTGATCCCGTTCTGGTCGCAGCGCACCTCCCGGATCCCGAATCGCGTCTCCACTGCGTCCAGCGCCCGCCCGTCCCGGGCCACCAGCTCCGAGCGCAGCGTGTAGAGGGCGGGCGCGTCTAGCGCCCAGCGTTCGGGATGCGGCACGTCGATGGTCTGTTCGACCAGCGGGCACGGGTCGTCCTTTGCGTATGGCGATCCGGCGTCATGCAGGGGGAGCAGGTCCGATGAGACGGTTCCGCCTCGTGGGTCGAGGACGGTTGTCCGGAGACGGATGTCGTTCAGAGGTTCATTGCCGATCGCGGTACGCACATGCACCGCGGCCGATTCGTCCGTGACCGACGGCGTCGACACAAAGACGCCCCAGGGCTGGATATAAGTCTCGTGCGCCACCACTAGGCGGACGTTGCGGTAAATCCCGGCGCCGGGGTACCAGCGCGAGGCGCGCGGCCGGTTGTTCACCCTGACGGCCAACGTGTTGCCGGCATCGAAGTGCAGCGCGTGACTGACATCCACGTGGAACGAGGCATATCCGTAGGCCCGCTCGCCAACCTGCACCCCGTTCAGGTAAACGGCGCTGTTGCTCATGACGCCGTCGAAACATAGCCAGGCCCGCCGTTGTTCCGGAGCCGAGCGTTCGACCGCGAACCGCAGGCGATACCAGGCCACCCCCACGTGCGGCAGGCCGCCAGTGCGTCCATTGTGTTCGCTCACACCCTCTTCCCCGTCCTCGACGACCCGGGTGAATTGCACGTCGTTCCATCGGTGGAACGGCTGATCGATCGCCCAGTCGTGGGGCACGGAAACCCCGCGCCAACCGCTATCGTCATATTCAGGCAAGTGTGCATTCACGGGATCGCCGAGAGTGAACTTCCAGTCGTGCTTGAGGCTGACAACGGATCGGCTCAAAGAGATATCCTCCTCTGCTCTGTCTTTCATCATGATATTTATTCACCATGCCCACCCCAACGCCTGTGGACCGGGTCATTCAATCTCGACCAGATTCGCCGCCTCCCGGTCGAACTTCATCGCCCAGACTTTTCGGGCGTGGGTGTGATTGACGAGGCAGAGCTTCAGCTTCGGATCGTACGCCATCGCGTCCTGAAACTCTCTGTTCAGTTCGGGTACGCCGACCGCTTTGCCGTTCTCGACCCACTGGAAGTCCAGCCAGTAGAACTTGCCGTCTTCCGGACTCCAAGCGTAGTTGCGCCGCTTGCCGTCCGGCGCCTTGGCCGCCCGCATCGCCAGGATCAGGTCCGCCTCCGGGATATAGACGGCCTCTCCGTGCCACAGGTCTCGAATGTCTTTCCCGATCGCCTTGGGCTTGCGAATCTTCGTATCGGTCAGGGCGTTCGTGGCGAAGTCGAACTTCAGAATCCGGTTCCCCGTCCCGATCCAGAGGCAATCACGCTTCGAGTCATGCACCATGCACGGGCCGTCGCACCACATGCCGATCCCTTTCGCCAGCTTCTTCCACGCCCCGGCCTTGGCGTCGAACCGGAACAGGCCCGGTTCGGAAAGCGTCACCGCGCCGTCGGGCGTCCCTTTCATATGGGTGCCGAAAACGCCTTTGTGCGCAAGCCCCGAAAAGGGCTTGGGCAGCCATTCGCGCACCAGAGGATCGTAGGCCCGATCGAAGTAGAACATCTTGCCGGCGCTCGGATCGTAGGTGTAGGCCCGGTAGGCGTGCATGGGCACATGCGGCCGGTTGCGGAAGGAGATCGCGACGGGCTGCGAGGCGTAGACATGTTCGATGGGAGCGTCGGGATGGTAGCCGACCGTCCAGAAGCCGCCCAGAACGCTGAAGTGGGCCACGTCGTTTTCGTGGCTGGTGGAGTGCCCGCCGCCCCAGAGCAGGAACTGGTGGCGGTCGGTGTCGTAGGCGCTGGTGCCCCAGCGGTTGTTGCTTCCAGGCGCATAGCGGGGGAAGCTGAACGTCGTCCATTGATTAACCGGCAGCTCGTCCAGGAACTTGCGCGCCTTGTCCCGATCCGGCATCCCGGCCTTTTCGGCAGCCTTCTCCCAGACGGCCGGCGAAAAGGTGCGCCAGGCGTAGCGGCCGGCCAGCGGCGTCGTCGCGGCTTTTGCGGCGCCCGCGGCGGGTTGGCCGGGTTCGACCTTGCAGGCCCAGACGTCGTTCTTATCCAGGCAGACCAGCACATCGCCGTCGGCCACCGCGCCGGCCTGGTACTCACGCGAATTCACGTTCGGCGCGTTGGGGCTGCCTTTGCCGGCGTTGGGGATGGACTGCAACGGCGTCCATGCGTTGGCCGCCACGTCGTACGTCCAGATCTCCTGCGGCAGCGCCCCGGCGCTGTACCCGCCGGCCAGCACGATCTTCCCGGCTTGCGGCAGCCAGCCCAGAATGTGGCCGGCCCGCGGAGCGGGGCTGCGTTCCGGGAACCGTTGTTCCCACGTGCGCGTCTTGCAATCGTAAACCCAGGTGTCGGAGAGCGCCCGGTCCAGCGCGTCGCCGCCGAAGAGCACGATCTTGTTGTGGGCGGCGGCGAGCGCGATCTGCGAGCGCGCCCGGCCCGGCGGTTCCGGCGCAAGGGCGTCGGTCGCCAGCTCGAACGCCTCGCGCGCGGCGCGCACGGCGGCGATCTTGTCGGCCGTGATGGCGCCGTCCAGGGCCACGCCGGCAGTCTTTACCGCTTCCGCACCTTTCCGGAATCGGGCCGCAGCCACGTCACCGGCGCGCTGCTCGCCGCCCGCCAGCTCCGCGGCGCCGATCTCTGCGGCGAATTTCTCGGCCGCCGCGGCCAGGGCCGTCGCGTTGGCGACAAGGTCAACCTTGGCTTCCTCTTCGGTCTCGGCGATGGCGAACCGGCTCGCCGTCCGGCCCAGCAGATCCTTGGCCTGCCAGCGCAGCGCCACAGCCTTGCCGAAGAGGTCTTTGAGCTTGGGGGAACCGCAATCGAGCTGACGCCACTTGTTCGTCGCGATATCGAACACCCATGTGCCGACGGCCGCCTCGCCGCCCGCGCTCTCGATGCCGCTGAGCGCGCCGCCATGAATGCTTCCGTCCGTCTCGCGGCCGCCCGCCCCGCCTGCGTGCACGATTTCCCGGTTCACCGGATCGTACGCCATGGACCCCCACACACGGTTTTTCGGACGCCCGGCCTTGAGATCCGTCCAGACGCGGCCGGCCACGTCGTAGCGCAGTGTATGTCCCCACAGAAAGGCGTAGATCGAGCCGCCCGCGCTCTCGTCCGGGGCGTAGCCATATTGGCCATAGGTCGTGGCCACGTGCCACTGGCTGCCGGTGCCGGGTCGCAGATACTTGCCGTCCTGGTAAAAAGACGAGCCGCCGTTGTATCTATGCTTCGCGCGCTGCTGGGCATATTCCCCGCTCACGGGACCGGACACGGGGCGATTGGTCTCCATGCCCGGCGGATAGGCGTTGATCCACCGCGTTGTGGTCAGGTCGAACTCCTCGGTGTCGTAATGGCGCCCCCCTCTGATCTGTCCGGCCGAAAGCACGAACTTGCCCGCCTTGGACGCCCAGACGAAGATCGGCTGCCCGCGCGCGCCGGTCTTGGCCTGATGAATCTTCACCCAGGTGTTGGCCGGCGCTTTCGCCAATGCCTCCGGCAACGCCGCCTCGTCCGCCGCGACTCCGGTATTCGCGCAGCAAACCCACGCCACCGCCATCGCCCACACTCGATACCCCAGTTCCTTGCATCTTTCACTCATCGGTACTTCCTCCTGAATCCGTCGTTCTGTTAAGTATTCCGCCCCAGTTGCAGGGCTAATCAACGTTTCGTCCGCCTTCGTGCAAGGCTACGGCGGACAGCAACGAAAGGAGCCCCTCGATGGCCGCACACACTTCGGTCTGCTCCATGAACTCCCCCCGTGCTCGACCAGATAGGCGAAGTCCCGTTTTCTAAACTCGCTAATTTTAGGGTTCGTCATCTTCGCCATCGCCCGGATGTTAGCTGCTTTCGTTTCTCTCTCGAAAGTCCAGGCGCATGCTTTTGCCGCCACACTTGATCGTGATGACCTCGCTGTCCCAGTCGGCCTGGACAAACGGGCTGTCGAAGCTGGGATAGTCCATATCAACCGGCTTACCGTTGACCGTCCGCAACTGCTTCGTATCCATGGCGATCGTACCGGCACGCTTGGATGCGTAAGTCAGGCGCATGGCATTCCTGTCGAAACGAATCTCGTTCCCGGCCACCTCGCGTCGAAAGGCTTCGAATCCGCCAAAATCCGCCAGCAGTCCGGCTTCGCACACAGCCGCGTTCTTAGCGCCCGGACTGATGACCTCTACGCCGCGCCACTCTCCTGTCGTGGTCCACTTGTGGCCGCCGAGCATACGCAGACCGGCACAGGCCCGTCCCTCGCGCACGCGACTCAACCCCAGCGCCGCAAAGTCGCAATTGCCCTGATGACCGGCAGGGTGCGTGGGTGGCCGCTCGAACCATTCCGCCAGTTCAAGAATGGACAGGTTGGCCGCCTTCAGGTCACGGCCAAGCAGCAGCCGGGTAGCGGCGTCCCGGCCGTGCGGGTCTTTCCCAAACGCGGCGCTCCATTCCAGCAGTTGCCTGTGCCGTTGCTCAAATCCCGCGACGGCGTCTTCCACCGACATCGTTGCCGGGGCGATCTTCTTCATGCAGCGCTCCTCTTCACGAGCATCGGCCATCGGACCAAGACCGCTTGCGAACACCGTCGCCATCGACGCCATCACAACCCCTTTGCAGCCGTATGCCCCTTGCGTGGAAATACAACCAAGAAAACGGATCCGGCGATCTCTCATCGTTTCCGTCTCCTTTCACCGAAAAAGGCCGAATGACCCATGACTACTCCATCGGCGTCATCTTCGCCGTCTTGCGGTCCAGCTTCAGCAGCCAGACGCGGCTCTTCTTCGGCCCGCCGCGTTCTATCGTGCGGGGTCCCACCGAGAGCATCACGACCTTTGCTTCCTGATCGTAGTTCAGGGAACCGCACGTCCACCACCCACCGGCAGGGGGATTGGATGCCTTGTCGCCAACGCGATAGGGCAACTCCAAACCGTACCACTTTCCGTCCTCGGGGTCGAAGCAGTAATTAAACGTCTTGCCGCCCCTCTTCTTCAAGCGTGCGAACAGTACCAGATCCTGATCCGCCACGTAGCTCATCTCCCGGATGCCGGGATGGCGCCCCTTGCCGTCCTTGAGCGCGGCGGGGCCTCCCGTGAAGCGCGCGAGCTTGCCGGTCTTCATGTCGTACTTGGATATGTGTGCGCTGCTCCCGCCCAGCCACAGGCAGTCGCGCTTGTCGTCGTAGCACAGGCCGGAACCGTCGCACCAGGGGGTTCCCGGGTTGCCGCCGGAGAGCGGCATCTTCTTCCAGGCCCGGGCCTTGCCGTCGAACAGGAACAGCCCCTTGTCCGCCCAGGCTACGACGCCGTGCGGCGTCGTGGCCAGCGAGACACGCATGGCATTGCTGGTAAAAGGCGGCCGGAACGGCGCGCCGATCCATTCACGACGGGCCACGTCGTACGTGAACGTGTGCTTGAAATGACAGACCACCATCAGGTCGGCGACCGGATCGTAGGCGTAGGTCTGATAGCCATGGACGGGTATCTGCGGACGATTCCGGAACGTCAGAAAACCGGACGCGAGGAATCCCCTCGTGAAGTTCAGGTTGATGTCCGGATCGTACGACTGCGACCAGAGACCGCCGCGCAGACTCCAGTGATGAATGTCGCTGCCCATCCAGCTACTGTGGCCGCCGCCCCAGTAGAGTATCTGCCGGCGCCGCGTGTCGTAGGCCGTCGTGCCGTAGTCGCGCTGGATGGCGTCGCGCGGAATGCTCAAGTTCATCCAGACGTTCGGTTCCAGATTGCGAATGATGTTGGCCTGCTTTTCGCGGTCGGCCGGGCCGTGCCGGTCCCAGCCCTGTATCCAGTTGCGATACGCCACCAGCGGCGGCGCCTTGTCGGGCTGCGCGACCGGCTTGATCTCGTCGGGCACGACGCGGCACAGCCAGGTGGGTACCCTAACCACGCCAGGTCTCCACATCCCCGAGCCCACCAGCGCCACGTTGTCGTTCTCGTCAGCGGCCGCCGGCCAGACCGAGGTCACATCGGAGCTGCAGGCCGGCCCGCACACCGGAACGTTGTCGGCATACAGAAAAAAACCGTTGCGACGATCCGCTTTCGTCGGCTTGGGATCGGCGATGCGCGTCCAGCGGTTCCGAACCGTATCGTAGATCCACTGGTCCACCACGGATTGATACCCGTCGCGCACGCTCCCGTAGGCGTAGCCGCCGACCAGCAGGATCTTTTTGCTCTTGGGCAGATAGACCAGGGCGCTGCCGGCTCGCGGCGCGGGCGCGGATTCGGGGAAGCGCTGCTCCCAGCGGCGCGTGGCGCAGTCGTACACCCAGGTGTCGCCATAGAGCCGGTCCCAGCCGTCGCCGCCGAAGAGCACGATCTTCTTTGCCGAAGCATCGTAGGCCATCTGCGCGTTGAGCCGCGCCGACGGCGTCGACGCCGTCAGCAGTCCCGCCTCGAAACACCGGCGGTGTCCGGCCAGCAGGGTATTGATTACCGCCAGGTCCGGCTTCTCGCCCAGGGACGGCATCGCCCTGCGGAGCGCCGCCGCGGCCGCCTCGAGCTTCGTCGCCGCACGTGCGTTCTTCTCCGTCGCACGAACCTTGTCGATCGCCTTGGCCGCGGTTTCGGCCGCCGCGGCCAGATCCGCCTTGGCTTCCTCGTCCGTCTCGGCGGCGTGGAAACGGTTACGCACGCGGGAGAGCAGGTTCCAGGTTTCGTCCTCCAGCGCCTTGATGGCCTCCGTCCGCCGCTGGTCGTCCTCCGAAGCGGAGGCGTCGCGTGCCCAGGCGTTCTTTTCGAAGGAGTAGCGCCAGAACCCGGGCGTGCCTTCCGGCGCGGCCGAGGCTCCGCCCAACAGCAGGGCCTCGTTGTTGACCGGGTCCACGCACAGCGAGCCCCAAATCAGATGGCTGTGGTCGCCGTTATAGGACCTGAGTTCTCCTTCCTTGAGCAGGTCTCGCGGACTGGCCGCCGGCGACGGCGACGCCTTGCGGTCCGCGAGCGCCCAGGTCTTCGGATCGAGCGACCAGGTCCGGTTGCCCAGGTAGGAAACTATCTTCGCCGAACCCGGATCCCAGGCCACCTGGAAGTACGTTCCGCGCCGGGTTTTCAGGTTCGGCCACTTGCCGCCGACCGGTGCATTCTTCCACGCCTTCGACGCCAGGTCGAGATGCCGCACGCCCTCGGGCATGACCATGACAAAGCGCTTGACGTTCGGCGCGTACACCAGCGACACGTTCTCGATGCGCGGCGTTTCGCCGATCTTGACCCATTGGTTCGCGGGCGGTTCCTGCGCTGCCGCGCCCTCCGTCGGTTTGGTTTCCTGCCCCCGCGCCAGGCCCGCCGCCGTCAGCCATGCGACCGCAACCGTCAATGCGAATGCTCGATGCCATATCTTCTTCATACCATCTCCCTCCCAACGAGATCGGCGCCAAAACACGCGTCCAGCGCTTCAACACGATCCCCCTCCTTGCCTTCTCCAGTTTGCCGGCCCCTGCGTCCATGCCTGTTCCTGTTGAAAGATTCCTGTTCGAAACCTCGGGACAACAGGCCTTACACGCGACGTTCAACCATTGATGGCACGGAGCCGGGCTCCTGTCTACCCCCAAACGGACGGCGTCTTATTCTCGCGAGCCCGCCCGCCGCAGGCGGAAACTTCCCCGGTTATCGCAACAAGATCACCGTGCCCTTGGGAGTAAACGGCCATGGCTCGGCGGCGCCGTTTGCGACGACGTTGTAGGAACCGACGCTGCCGGCATGGCCTTCTCCCTCGGTCGTCGTGTTGCCACCGTTGCCGCCGCTCATGTTCAGTGCCGCCGCGAAAACGAAATCGCCCCGGCTCAACAGCGCCAGGGCGCGGCGCTTCTTGCCGCTCGCCGTGTGCCGCGTGACCGTGACGGTCGCGTTCTGGTGGATGGAAATCGACGTAAACGGGAATAGCGCCACCTTGACGGTCCTGCCATCGAGGTCGGTATCGGCCGACTCGGCTTCGACGCCCGTGCCGGTAGCATCCCCCGTGATCGTCAGGGCGTCCGTGTCGATCGTGATCGACTCTCCGTCGCCGACCGCCAACGCGCCGTTCGTCGCCGCCTGGGCCGCGTAGTCCGCCGGCTTGAACACCGAGTTGTACGGCTCGGCGCCCGCGGGGATCGGCAGCGCGCCGATGCCGACCGCAATTCCCGCGACAAAAACGATCGCTCTGATGAACTCTATGCAACGCATTTTTATGGTCTTTCTTCCTTCGATGTCGGGACCTTGTCCGGTCCCGTTTGATTTCAGCAGCCGTACTGTACCCCCCCCGAAACGCAAGAGCCAAGAAAATTTTCCGCATTGGCCGACCCGATCTCACCTTCTCGAATCGTCATCATCCGTCTCATTCGCCGACTTTGGCCTCGTGCCGCGCGTAGCGGTAGAGCCGGACCGAAAGACCACGGCACACGACCAGCGCGTTGCGGTCGGGGTTGTAAACCATCTTCACGCAGTAGTCCCGGCCTACCGGGCCGTTTCGATAGAACCGACGGCGTCACTTCTCGAGATTCTTGCCCCGCGGCCTGGCGGCGGGCAGCTTCAGCCCGGTCCGGTCGGGCAGGACCGCGATTTTCGCGACCAGTTCCGGGTCGTCGGCGCAGGGCGTCACGGAATCGGCGGCGGCTTCGCCTCCGGCGACCGCCGCGTCGGGCGGAGCGACCTCCGTTCGCCGCTCTTCCCCTGGTGCCGCGCCGGCGGCCGTCAGCCACAGCGCCGCCATGACGCCCGACCACTCTCGGCGCCCTCTTGCCTTCATAACTCATTCTTCCGTTTGGCCTTGATTCGCGTCCCCTAACCCCTAAAGCCTAACCCCTAACCCCTATTCCATCGGCGTCATCTTCGCCGTCTTGCGGTCCAGCTTCAGCAGCCAGACGCGGCTTGTGCCGCCTGGTACCCGTTTGGAAAGCATCACGATCTTTGCTTCCGCATCGTAGTTCAGGGAACCGCTAAAGTCATAGCCTTGGTCGCTGGGAAAACGGTCTTGTCGCCCACGCGATAGGGCAGTTCCAGCCAGTACCACTGGCCGTCTTCAGGGTCGAAGCCGTAATGGAACGTTTTGCCGCCACGTTTCTTAACGGGCATGAAAATAATCATATCCTGGTCCACCAGGCGACCGAGGTTGTCGGCCTTCAGCTTGCCCGAGGCACATCCTTCGAGAAGGTGGCGGGGTGCGTGCCCGGATGCAGGCAGATCCAGCGGTTGGCGTTGAAGTCCAGGAACCAGAGGTCGTCCATCGCGTAGCCGTCGGGTTTGACGTGCGCATGCGGACCCTCGCCGAAGAAAAAGGCCCCGCCCAGTTCCGGCGCATGGATCAGCGCGCACATGCCCCAGCCCCGCCCG
>CAZYAW010000050.1:0-4364 GCA_964646045.1 uncultured Victivallales bacterium
GGCCGGGCGGGGCTGGGGGGAGCCGCGCATGGTCAGTCCAGTTGGCGGGCCAGTTCGCGAAGATAGTCTTGCAGATCGGCCTTCAGATCCTCGCGCTGCAAGGCGTACGCGATATTGGTTTTGACAAAGTCCAGTTTGTTGCCGATGTCGTAGCGCCGTCCGGCGAAGCGCAGTCCGTACATGGCGCGCGAGGCGACGAGCGAGCGCATGGCGTCCGTCAGTTGGATTTCGTTGTTTTTGCCCGGCACGGTGCGGCCGAGGGTCTCGAATATCTCGGGGGTCAGCACGTAGCGGCCGGCGATGGCGAGATTGGACGGCGCCTCCTCGACGGAAGGTTTTTCCACGAAATCCTCGACCAGCACGATGTTTTCGGCGATGGTTTTGCCGCTGACAATGCCGTAGCGTCCGACTTTGGCGGGGTCCACCTCTTCCAGGGCCACAACGGACTCCTGGTAGCGTTCGTAGGCGCGAATCAGTTGGCGGGTGACGGGCGAGGACGACTCGACCAGCGTGTCGCCCAGCAGGACGGCGAACGGTTCGTCGCCGACATGGTCGCGCGCGCAGAGAATGGCGTCGCCAAGGCCTTTGAGTTCCTTTTGCCAGACGAAATGGATGTTGGCCAGGTTGGAAATGGCGCGGACCGCTTCCAGCTCGGCGGTCTTGTTTTTTTCCGCCAGTTCGGTCTCCAGCTCGAAATTACGGTCGAAATGCTCCTCGATGGCGCGTTTGCCTTTGGCGATGACCATCAGGATGTCGGTAATGCCGGAGGCTACGGCTTCCTCGACGACGTATTGGATGACGGGTGTATCGACGATGGGCAGCATTTCCTTGGGCTGCGACTTGGAGGCGGGCAGAAAGCGCGTTCCGAAGCCGGCGGCCGGGATGACGGCCTTGCGAATGGATCTCATGGCTGATTCTCCTTGTGGGGCGGGACGGGGACGGGCACGAACGTTTCGACGCCCATCGGCAAAAAGGCCTTGCGCAGCGCTTCGAACATGGCGGGCGATTCGCAGACGCCGACGATGGCGCCGCCGGAGCCGGTGAACTTGGCGCCGGCGCCCAGCGAGCGGGCGGTTTCCACCATTTTCATGTTGCCGGCGGCGATGCGGCACAGCGCGGCGCGGCGGTCGAAATTGTCGTTCATCAGGCGGGCCAGGCGCGCGGGGTTCCGCTCCAGCAGGGCTTCACGCGCCTGTTCGGTGAGGTCGGCCCAGAAGCGCATGGCCGCGAGGACGTCCGCGTCGCCGCGCTCGAAGCGTGCGCGCAGATCGTTGTGAACCACGTCCGACTGCTCCGAGAGGTCGGCGCGATAGGCGATGTAGAGGCCGGGCAGCAGAGCGGGATCCATTTCCTCGTAGACGCCGCGGCCGTCGCGCTCCATGGTTTCCCGGTTGAAGTCCATATAGACCAGTCCCTGATAGACCTGTGCGACGCGGTCCTGCAGGCCGGCGGAAATCCCGAGTTCATCGCGTTCCACGGAAAGAGACAGTCCGGCCAGATCCGAGCGCGGAATGGCGACTTCGTAGTATTCCATGAGCGCGCGCATGCAGGCGACGATAATGGCGCTGGAGCCGGCCAATCCGACCTGGTGGGGAATGTTGGAGTGGTAGCGGATCGTGAAATTGCGGTCGTGCAGCGGTCGGTCGTGTCGGCGGCAGTAGTCGCAGAAACGCTTGATGGTCGCCTTGAGCAGGCGAATGCCGCCATAGTAGCCGTAGAGACTGACGTCCTTGACCAGATTGTCCAGGCAGGAAAATTCCGAGTGGTCGCGCGAATGCGGCAGGATCTTGAGTTCCGGCGATTCGTACAGCACGACCTGGGCGTGGAAGTTGGCAAAGACAAAAGAAATGGTCTTGCCGAAATAGCCGTCCGAGGGATTGCCCGCCAACCCCGCGCGGGGATAGGCCTGTTTCCTGATCATCATAAAAATTCCTTGCTTGTTTCGGATAGAAGTGCATGAATGTGGCCTATGAAGACCCTGCAAGTCAACGTTTTTTTGGCGCTGTGCTTTGCGATCGGCCTCTTGACGGCGATCCTCCCCGCCGGGGCGGGGGAGGAAGTGGCGCGCTTGCGCGCGGTGTACGAAGAACGGCTGGCGGAAATCGAGGCGCAGGACACGGCGGCCCGCGCGAAGATCGAGTCGCAGTACGCCGCCATGGTCGGGGAGCGGATGCGTCAACAGTTGGCCGGCAAGGACGAATCCGGCGCCAAGGCGCTGCTGGAGGAAAGCCGGCGGTTCGAGCGTGAAAAGACCGTGCCCGAGACGGACGATGACGAAATCGCGTCCGCCGTTCTCGCCGTACGTCGCGACTATCGTCTGCGACTCGTGCAACAGGAGGGGGAGAAGAGCCGCGCCGCGCTCAAACTGGTGGAGCATTATACCGCGCATCTGGACAAATTGCGACAGGCGCGACTGGTTCGCAAGCTTACGAAGGAAGCGCAGTCCGCACAGGCGGAAATCGAGCGGGTGCGCAGCAGCGCTTCGACGACCGCCGCGCAATTCGCGCTGGCCGCGGCGGAGCGCGCCCTTTTGGACGCGTTGCAGGCGAAACGAAAGCCGTGTCCCGATTGCGACGGGAAAGGGGTGATCGAAGTCGTTTGCAAGGCGTGCGAGGGATCAGGGCGCTGCGCAAAGTGCAAGGGAGTCGGCAGGCTCCCCAATCCGTTCCGCACGAATCGGACCATTGCCGAACGGGGCATTTTGGGAGACGACAGCGTATCCTGCGTATCCTGCGGCGGGACGGGAACCTGTCGCCATTGCAAGGGAACCGGCAAGGTCGAGCAGCCGTGCTCGACCTGCAAGGGCCGCGGGTTTGTCGAGAAGAAGGATTGATATCGGAGGCTCCTGCCAAACCTCATGCGTAGTTCAGTAAACGGGGGCGGGATGCCCGTGCCACGTTTGAATACGGGCCGTCAGGCTTCGATGTCGGGAAACAACGACGATTCAACGTTTTGGAGGGTCGTGCTTCGTCGCTACCGCACACAATGCGGCCAAAACAAGAACAGAATAAACCTTGCCGAAACCATTCCGGGTGCGATCTGAAGGGTCGCTTTCTGCTTGCCGAGTCCGGCTCGATTTCGTACCTTATGTTCCTTTGTCGGCGGTCGGCGTGCGGTGAGGCCTCTTGAATCCGCAAGTTTCATCGGATTTGTCGGGGGGGGGACAGGAGATCTCGCCGTCTTCTCGACAGCCGTTTTCTTTGACAGGTTTACGACAACGGCAACAAAACTGCGCCCGGACGACGATGGATTCATGGACAAGAGGGAAGAGTTGGAAACGGCCAGCGCCACGGGGAGGGAAAACGGGTATGATGGAAAGCGAAAACGCTTTGTTCGTTTTTATTGACGTGCAGGGCAAGCTGGCGGACATGATGTACGAGAAGGACGCATTTTTCGACAGTCTGCGGCGGGTTTTGCGCGGCGTTCACGCCTTGCGGTTGCCGGTGATCTGGACGGAGCAAAATCCTTTGAAGGTCGGGCGCACCTTGCCGGAATTCGCCAAACTGCTGCATCCGGCGCGGCCGCTGACCAAGATGACCTTCAGTTGCTGCGGCAACGACTCCTTTATGACGCTGCTGGAAAGAGTGGGATGTCGCCAGGTGATTCTGGCGGGCATGGAAACGCACGTTTGCGTGTATCAGACGGCGCGCGATCTGAAGGAGCGCGGCTATGAAGTGGAAGTGCTGGCCGACGCCGTCTCCTCGCGTACGGCGCAAAACAAGCAATTCGGCCTGGACAAGATTCGTTCCTGCGGGGCCGGCCTGACGACAGTGGAGAGCCTTTTGTTCGAGCTGATGCGCACGGCGGAACATCCGGCTTTCAAAACTGTTCTGGAAGCCATTAAGTAGGCTCGGATTTTTGTGCGACAAAAAGGGTTGACATTCCATTCGCAATGACATAGGACAAGGGCTTTATTGGCAGGGGGCTCCGTGTTCTCTGTCGCGCAAGGCCGTCGCCATGGCGAGATAGCTCAGTTGGTAGAGCAGTGGACTGAAAATCCACGTGTCACCAGTTCGATTCTGGTTCTCGCCACCATCTTTCCCCCTCGAAAACCCCTTGCGAAACAAGCATTTCAGGCAATAAAGACAGGGGTTTCAGCGATTCCCGCGTTCTCAAGCCTTGCGCTTTTTTTCCTTTTCTTGCTCTTGCGTGTATCTTCAAAACGGCCAAAAGATCATTAGCAAAAAGTTAGCAAAACTTTTTCGGGCTTTTCCCGTGGATGGTGCGTCCTCGTCTGATTTACCCCCTAGACCCGCCAAAATACCGCACAGGATGCCCCAGAATCGAATCGGATGAAAATCGCGGGTGATAGGGCGTCGGGTCGGTCGCGGCGATTGTGGGTCGAATAGTGCGCTTGTCAAGCA
>CAZYAW010000051.1:0-16452 GCA_964646045.1 uncultured Victivallales bacterium
GCTGGGCGTGAATACGCCCTGAAACGTGCCGAAGCCGTAGCCCGCCCTTTCCGGCGCCTTGTCGAAAGATTCTCTCATCGTTGATTCCCTGTGGCTTGCTATTTGCGGATCTGCAAAGGACCGACCACGTAGGCGGTCCCGGCCGCGTTGCCGTTCAGGCCGGCCATCAGGTATTCGTGCTGACTGGTATTGCCGAGAATGATGCGGTCCAGCGCGATTTCGGGGGCGCCGGCGAAATGGACCTGCATATCTTGCAGTAGCGGGATGGTGAACACGCCCTGGAAACGGTCGACCGCCTCGCCCTGAACAAGGGCGTCGAGCGGCGGCGCGACCAGGGGACGCCAGGCGGGCTGCACCTGACCCCACTGCGCTTTTTCGTCGGCCAGATGACTGTACGTATGCTCCCCGGACGCCGTGACGGGATAGATGAAATTGCGACCGTTGACGCGCAGATGAAAGGCGATTTTGACATGGGCCGGAACGTCCAGCCAAATGTCCAGGGTCGGATTGCGCCGAACATCCAGCGCGTGGAAAACACCGGTCAGCGGCCATTCGACGGCGAAGCGGCCGCCCCCGTAGAGATTGCGCACGGTTGTGCGGCCGCCGGCGTTCCCCTCGGTGTGCACGCGATGCGGTTCCAGCGCCGTCCAGCCTCCGGCGCGACGGGGTTCCCGGCGCAGTAGCTTTTCCGCGAAGAACGACCAGCCTGCGGCGCGGCCGGGGTCGTCCCCGAACAGATAGTCGGCGGCCCGCGTTTCGATCGTTTGCGCGGCGCTGGTGACGCGCCCCAGCATCAGGCCGTTGCGCACGGTCCAGATCGCCAGGTGACCGCCGGCCGCGACCGCGTCGCCTCCGTCGGGTTCGTCGAAGACCGTTTGGTTGTCGTACGTCACGCGCAGGCGTCCGTTGGCCCGTTCCAGTCGCAAGGCGTGCCATGGCAAATGTTCGTCTCCCATGGAGTGGCGTCCCCGAAACGGCCGGAAACGGATCTTCTCGTTGACGGCGACGCGTTCCCGACCGCGATACAGGTACGCGCCGCTATTGCCGAAACCGCCGAGCAGAACCGTATAGCCGGAGAACACGTCGCGCCCGTCCGTGCAGAAGGACACCGCGATATCGCGCCGGATATAGCGGCGCAGTTCGTAGCGGCGGCCCAGCATATCCTTCAGCGCAAACCAGATTTCGTGGATCTGGTCCCCGCCGTAATGTCGTTTCGACATCAAAATTGCATCCTCGTAGCCGACGCCGCTGAAAAAAGTCCAGCCCGGATTGCATTGCCAGCGACTCGAGTTTTCCCAGACGCCGGAAACGGGAAACCAGTCGGTCGGGGCGTTTTCGAACGTTTCGCTGCGTAAGCGGGCGCTGTGCAGATGGAAAGCTTCCTCCTTCTGATTAAGATGTATCGAACCGCCTCCGATTCCGGGATAGCGCTGAAAGAGTTGAACCGGTCGGTCGACGGGAAGATCCGCCACGGCGGTTCCGTTCGCGAACAGGCGCGCGTTCCGGCGCTCGATCACCAGAGGTTCGCCGGCCGACTGCGTCCAGTCGTGCAGCGGTGCGCCGGCGTCGTCGAGCAGAACCCACCGGCGCGGCATGGCGAACGAATCCGCCGCAAAACGGAAGTCGCCAAACAGGGGCATGGCGAATTGCTTGCCGCTATAGGCGCGCCGATGGAGACGCAGGGTGCGGCGGGTCCAGAAACTGCGGCTTTCGACCCAGCGCAGCAAATGCAGATCGCCTTGCCGGATGCGGCCGTAGCGGTCGGGAACCACGGTGTCGGCCAGGCGACTGACGGTACGCAGCGCGGGCAGAACGGCCGGATCGTCCGACGCGGCGGCGATGGCGGCGACGTGGAAGTCGTCGAAATGGGCCGTACCGCGGTTGACGAACAGCCCGATCTTGCCGAAGGTGTTCCAGTCGGCGGCGACGGTCAAGGCCGTTTCGCCGTCGAGCCGCGCGATTACACGGCCGCCTTCTTCCACGCGCAGGCCGAGCCGCGACCAGTGACGATCCGGCCCCCGCAAGGCGCGCCGGGCCAGGAGGCGGGGTTGCCCGCCCTCGATGCGCTCGATGCGCAGCGAACCGCCGTTGCGGGCCGACACCACAGCGCGGGCGTAGTGGCGTTCGTCCTGGTAGCCGAAGATCAGGCCGGCCTCCGCACCGTCCAGCGGTCGCAATGCGACCTCCGCCTCGATCTGATTCCAGAACGGGTGGCCGGTCAGCAGGCGGCCGCCTGCTCCGGTGGCGCTGCCCACGCAGACAAAGGGATTGGGCGAATGGTTCTGTTCCTCGAACCGCACACGCCACCAGCCCGCTTCCGGATGCCAGGCATCCTCCAGGCCGACATGGACGCGCATAAAGTCGTCGCTCATGCGAATCGGACCCAAACGCAGATGGTGAATACCCGTCGCGGCGGACGCCTCGGCCGCAATGCGCAAAGGCGCGTCAGCCGCAATGTCGGCTGCGGTTGCGACCGCCTGGTGATCCAGATAAAGACGCAGAACGCGGTCGCGGCGCGAAAAAAAGGCGAAGGTCGGAGCCGGAGTGTGGGGACGGGGTTTGCCGACGGCGTGCCAGGCGCCGTCGCGCATTTCCTCCGTTCGGGCGGCGTCGTGCGCGATGGTCAGACGCAGCCGTTCGTTCTCGCCGACCGCCAACACGATGCGGACGGGACTGCGGTCCGCCGGGGGCACGCACAGCGTCACGCGGCCGTACAGCGGGCCGGGCGGAATTTCACGGACGAGCGGGGCGTCCGCATAGGCCCGATCCCGACCTGTCGGATTCGCAAGCCACGCGCCGCCGATCCAAAACGTTGTGCATAAAAAACGAATCGGCCATCCCGGCATAACGGCCTCTACTCGATTCCCTGCGGGATATAGCGCATGAATTCGTCGTCGTCCCAGGGCGCCAGCAAAACCTGATCCATACGAATGCCGTCCTCGCGGTTCCAGAGGCGCAGGCGATGGACGCCGGGTTCCAGCGACACGGCGGGCGACGTGCGGCTGAAACGGGCCTGGACCCAATGCCAGGCTCCGTAGGTATTGTCGGTCACCCGTACGGGGGTCTGCTCGTTCAGTCCCATGCGCACCGAATTCCCGCAACCGTCTTCCCAGAAGGCGCGCAGCCACACGGCGTATTTGCCGCCTTGCGGCAGCTCGAAAGACATGTCGAACGAACCCGGATCCTTGCCGGACAGAGCCGGAATGGCCAGGGCCCGCCCCTGCGCGGCCTTTTCATCCTCGACCACCGCAAAGGGCGGCGTCCGATTGGTGCAGGACGCCAGATGCAACACGACAATGCCGTTCGGTTTAAACTGCACGCCCGTAGCGGAGACCGTCTCCGCGCGGGCCGCTTCCATCTGCGTCAGCGGTTCCGTCGGCGCAGCCGTTTCGGTGGCGGGAGTGGCGGCTTTCGCAGGCGGGGCGGACGGGGTCGCTTCGCGACGGCAGCCGCTGCCGAAGACCAGACTCGCCCCGGCCAGGACGGCCAGCATTGCGGTTTTGGCAGTCATATCTTTCCCCTTCCCAAGCCGGGCGCGGAACTATTCCGACGCAGGCACGGGCTTCGCGTCCGGCGGCGGCGCTTCTTCCCGAGCCGCGTCCGGTTCCGGCGCGCCTGCCGCCGTCTCTGTTTCGTCTGTCACGACCGGCGGCGGGGCGGCATCCGCTCCCGCGTCGGGCGGCGGGGCGACGGTCGGATCGACCTGAGCCGGAATCGTATCGCTCGGGAAAACCAGGGGCGCCTCCGCGCCGGGCGCGGCGGCGCCGTCTGTCGGCGCGGACAAGGGCCCCTGCGCCGGAACGGTCGGAGTCTCTTGCGGCACAGACCGCTCGGTGACCGATGGGTCGCGTTGAGCCCGACGGCTCTTGATGTAGGTGATGGTCACGCTGTTGATCATAAACACGAGGGCCAGACCCACCGTGATTTTGGTCAGAACGTTGCCGATTTGCGAGCCGAACAGGCTTTCGCCCATACCGCCGCCAAACGCCGTGCCGATGCCCTGACTCTTGGATTTCTGCAGTAGAATCACGCCGATCAGCAGAAGCCCGACGACGACCTGAATGAAGATCAGAAAATATTCCAACATGATCGGCAACCTCCCGGAATGTGTTTTCGGCGTTCGACGCCCGCCGTACGAAACCCCGCGCGCGACCATCGGCATCCATCGCGACCGCGCGTTCAGACAAAGAATCCATAGCGAAGAAAGAACCCTAGCGATCATCGCGTCTCTTGTCAACCATGGATCGTGCGCAGCCGGCCATTCTCATTTTGGCCGCCTTGTGTGCGGCCGCGACGAAGCACGACCCTCCAAAACCAGGTACACATCCTCACAGGAAGAACTACGAAAAACGACACGAATGGTGCGAAAACGGAAGCCGTCGTTCTTTGGCGCTTCCGGATTTGTGTGTGGCTTTTCTATATCGGCGCCTTCCGAGGTTGACAAACGCCTGCCGACCGTACTAGGTTTCCAGGCAGTTTCGAAACCGACAAGGGTTTCGTTGCGAGGGTGCGCAAAGGGGCGTGTAAGGAAGGGGAAGCGCCGGGCACGGAGGGAGTGGTCGTGAAAAAATTGAAAGTGGCGATTGTCGGCCAAGGACGCAGCGGATTTGGCATTCACGGGAAAACCTTGAGCCAAATGCCGGAGCGCTTCGAGATCGTGGCCGTGGTCGACCCCTGGAAAGAGCGGCGCGCCATGGGCGCTCAAGCCTATGGCTGCGCAGCCTTCGAGGACTATACCGCTATTCGCGACCGCGCGGATCTGGATTTGGTCGTCAATGCGACCCCCAGCCACTTGCATGTACCCGTGACGCTGGACCTTTTGCGGGCCGGACGCCATGTGCTGACCGAAAAACCGCTGGCGCGGCGGGTGGCCGACGTGGACAAACTCCTCAAGACCGCCCGCAAGGCGGGCGTTGTATTCGCTATTTTTCAGCAAAGCCGTTACTCGCCCTCTTTCGAGCAAATGCAGAAGGTGATCCGTTCCAAAGTTCTCGGCCGCATCGTTCAGATTCGCATCTGTTTCAGCGGCTTTGCCCGACGCTGGGACCAGCAGACGTTGACCGCGCTCGACGGCGGCAACCTGCTGAACACCGGTCCGCATCCGCTGGACCAGGCCCTGCGTCTGATGGATGTGCCGCCGGACACGATCCCCGCCGTCTTCTGCTGCATGGATCGCGCCCATTTCTTCGGCGATGCCGAGGGGCATGTCCATCTGACCCTGCGCGCCCCCGGCGCCCCGATTCTGGACGTCGAAATCTCGTCCTGCAAGGCCTACCCGACCTCCTCGTATCAGGTGTACGGCACGCGGGGCGGATTGAAGGCGACTCTGACCGACGCCGAATGGCGCTACTACAAGGCGGCGGAAGCGCCGCGCCGCAAAGCCACAACCGTGCCGATTCACAACGACGATGGTTCGCCGGCTTATTGTAGCGAATCGTTGACCTGGCACACGGGCCGGTGGCGGGTGCCGGAAGAGAAAAAGGATCTTTTCCACGCCATGGGCAGCCGCTTCTACCTCATGCTGTACAAGCATCTCGCGCAGGGTCGGCCGCTGGAAATCACGCCGGAACAGGTGCGGCAGCAAATCGCGGTCATCCAGGAATGCCATCGCCAGAATCCGCACATTTGGCAAGGAGGCAGAGCATGACATCCAAAGAGCGTGTGACCGCCGCCATTGCGCGCAATCCCGTGGATCGTGTGCCGCTCGGCTTTTACGCGGTAGATCATGATACGGTCGAGAAGGTCATCGGGCGCCCCACCTATGTGCGCAACCAGATCGAGATACAGATTGCATTGTGGGAAGGGCGTCGCGCCGAGGTCGCCGAGAGCCTGAAGAAGGATACGGTCGAGTTCTACCGCAAGATCGATTGCGCGGACATCTTGCTCCCCAAGGAAGCACAACTGCTCCCGCCGGCCGACTACGAGCCCGACCCGCCCAGGAGAATCGGCGAAGACCGCTGGGAAGACCGGCAGGGACGCGTCTATCAGGCGGTACGCGCGGCGAACGAACTGCAATGCGTGTTCGATCCGCAGAAGGGTCGGGAGACTTTCTCCGTGGAAGATTTCACCGGGCCGGTCGAGGTGCGAGCGCCCGACCCATCCGTTTTCGAAGCGCTGGACTACGTGATTGAGCAACTGGGCGACGAGCGCTACGTGGCCGGCGCCGCCGCAGGCGTCACGGCGCTAACGCTGCTTGGCGGAACCGAGGAGGGCCTCGTACGCTACGCCCTGCAACCGGAAGTCGTGACGGCGGCCAATGCTCGTTCCGTTCGCATCCAGAATGGGCGGGACCGCTACTACATTCGACCGGGTGTTGCCGGAGCGCTGATGGAACAAGACATGGCCGGAAGTAACGGCCCGCTTATTTCTCCCGCCATGTTCCGGGATATGTGTTTCCCCTTCCTGAAGGAACGAGTGGCCAACGTGAAGGAAACCGTTGCCCAAGTGATCCTCCATAATTGCGGCAACAACCTCCCGCTTATGGAAATGTTCATCGATGCGGGAATCGATTGCTACCAATCGCTTCAGACGACCGCCGGGATGGAGGTCGGCAAGCTCAAGGCGCAATTTGGCGATCGCCTGTCGTTTTGGGGCGGCGTTCCCGTGGAACTGTTGATCGCCGGAACGGCCGCCGAGGTTCGCCAAGCCGTTCGTTCGGCTATGGAGGCCGGCGCGCCGGGCGGCGGATTCATCCTGGGACCGAGCCACTCGATAGCCATGAATACCCGGTACGACAATTTCATGGCCATGTTGGACGAGTTCGTGCGCTTGAGAGAGAGATTCTGAAAGGCAGACTGCGTACGGTCACGAGCAGGCAACCTGATGTCCGATCGCGGATGACACGGCATCAAGCACGAGGCCCGACGGAACACCGAACACCGACAACCGCTTGCCGACCGCGGCCCGCTGGATGCCCGGCCCCCGCCGCCGCCCCGCCCATCCGGCCGTCCATCAAACAATTTCGCGGTTTCAGTCGTTAATGATCGTAACGCTTTCTGTTTTTATGGTACAGATGGGTCTCATGCGCAAATAGTACGCCGATCTCGTCTGGAATTCGGAATGCGGGCGCCGCCCGCCGTAGAGAAGGAGTCGGAAATCTATGACTACGGATATCGCCAATGTAACGGAAAAAGTGCGGGTTCAGGCCGAAGGCATCGAGCGCTTGCGCCGTGAAATCAACCGCGCCATGGTGGGCCAGGAGAAATTGCTCGACCGCATGATGATCGCGCTGATCACCGGCGGCCACATTCTGCTCGAAGGCGTGCCGGGCCTGGCCAAAACCACGGCGGTCAAAACGCTGGCGCAGGCTCTGGGCGTGCAGTTCCAGCGCGTCTCCTTCACACCCGACCTGCTGCCCGCCGACGTGATCGGTACCATGATCTACAATCCGCGGGACGGCGGCTTCCAGGCGCGCAAGGGCCCGGTCTTCACCAACCTGCTGCTGGCCGACGAAATCAACCGCGCGCCGGCCAAGGTGCAGTCGGCCCTGCTGGAGGCCATGCAGGAGCATCAGGTCACGCTCGGCTCGGAAACCCACCCGCTGCCCGACCCCTTCATGGTCATGGCCACGCAGAATCCGATCGAACAGGAGGGCACCTATCCGCTGCCCGAAGCGCAGGTGGATCGTTTCATGCTCAAGTGCAAGGTCACGCACCCTTCCCGAGACGACGAGCGGCGCATCATGAATCGCTTCACCCGCAAACAGGAAATCCGCATCGAACCCGTCTTCTCGGCGCAGGACGTCTTCGCCCTGCGCGAGACGCTGGATCTGGTCTATTGCGACGAAAAAGTCGGCGACTACATTCTGGACCTGGTCTTCGCCACGCGCGAGCCGGAAACCTACAAGCTGCCCATCGCCCACCAGATCGAATACGGCGCCTCGCCGCGAGCCACGCTCTATCTCAACCTGGCGGCGCGCGCCCACGCCATGTTGCAGGGGCGCGCCTACGCCACGCCGCAGGATGTCAAGGATGTCGCCGGCGACGTGCTGCGCCACCGCATCATCCTGACCTACGAGGCCGAGGCGGAAGAGGTGACCAGCGAAGATATCATCGCCCGCATTCTCAACGAAATCCCCGTGCCCTGAGGATCTTTATTATGCCGATCGATACGCAAGCGCTGATGAAGCAGGTCGGGAAGATCCGCATCCTGACTTCCCGCCTGGTGGACGAACGCATGTCGGGCGAATACCATTCGGTGTTCAAGGGGCAGGGCCTCGAGTTCGACGAGGTGCGCGAGTACATTGCGGGCGACGACGCGCGCGCCATCGACTGGAATGTCACGGCACGCATGGGGCATCCCTTCGTCAAGCGCTACGAGGAGGAGCGCGAGCTGACCGTCCTGTTCGCGGTGGACGTTTCCGGCTCGCAGGGCTTCGGCTCGGGCGCGCGCGGCAAGGGCGAGCTGGCCGCCGAACTGACCTGCCTGCTGGCGCTGTCGGCCATCCGCAACCAGGACAAGGTCGGACTGATCCTCTTCAACGACCGCATCGAGCTGTGCATTCGTCCGCGCAAAGGCCGCACGGCGGTCATGCGCCTGGTGCGCGAAACGCTGGCGGCCGACGAGACGCGGCGCGGCACCGATATCGCCGGGGCGCTGCGCTTTCTGAACCGCATCCAGAAAAAAAAGGCGGTGGTGTTCCTGATTTCCGATTTCATGGACGAAGGCTACGAAAAAGAGCTGCGCATCACGGCGCGCCGGCACGATGTCGTCTGCTGTCCCGTCTCCGATCCGCGCGAATGCGAGTGGCCCGCCGCCGGCCTGATCGACCTGCACAATCCCGAAACCGGCGAACGGCTGCAAATCGACACCTCCTCGCCCGCCGTGCGCGCGGCGTTCGGCGCGCGGGCCGCCGCCGATACCGAAGCCCTCAAAACCCGCTTTCGCAAGTTCGGCATGGACAGCGTGTTCCTTTCGACAGCCCGCCCGATCGCCGACGATATTCTGCGGCTCTTCCGACAAAGACAGATTCGCATTGGACGATCATGAAGGCATGGACCAAACATCGAAGCGGGACTCTCCCGCGCTGGACGGCGCGCCTGTGCGCGGCGGGCCTGGCCTTGGCGACGGGCCCGGGCTGCGAACGGCGGCCGGCGGAGCCGGCGCCGGAGCCGCCGCCGGAGACGCGTCGGGAAACCTTCGCCCGCGGTCCCGTGCGCGTGACGGTGTCCGCCCGCCCGGCCCGGGTCGAGCTGCATCGCGACATGGTTCTGGCCGTCGAAATTGCGGCGCCGCCCCATGTCGAGGTCCGTCTGCCGTCCACGCTGGACGACCGCTTTCAGGGTTTCACCGTCCGCGGCATGATTCAGCGCGAGACCGCGCCGCGCGACGGCCGCGCGGTTTCCGCCTACGAGTGGCTCCTGACCCCGCAGGTGGCCGACGAATACCGGCTGGCCCCGTTCCCCGTGCACTATACCGACGCCACCTTGGAGCCGCCCGTCACCGAATGGTTCGCCACCCGGCCCGTCGTCTTCTCCTTTCGCGCGCCGACCGGCACGACGGACGACATTTCCGCTCCGTTCGAACCGCTCTTCGTGTGGCCCGGCCCCCGCACCTGGCTGCTGTACGGAGGGCTGCTGCTGGCGGGCGCGGTTGTGTTGCGACTGCTGTATCGGCTCACCCGTCGCGCGCGCGCGGCCGTGCGGCGCTGGCGCCTGTCGCCGCGCGAACGGGCGCTGCAGGAGCTGACCGAACTGCTGGCCGGCGACCTGATCGCCCGCGAGCGCGTCAAGGAGTTCTACATGGCGCTGACCCTGATCGTGCGCCGCTACATCGAACGGGCCCACAAGGTGCGCGCCCCGGAACGCACCACGGAGGAATTCCTGGCCGAGGCCAGTCGTTCGCCGCGCTTCACCCGCCCGGCCCTCGCCACGCTCCAACGCTTTCTGGAGGCCGCCGATCTGGTCAAGTTCGCCGCCTATCGCCCGGCCGCCGGCGATGTCGAGGACGCCGTGCGCACCGCGCGCGCCTACATCGAAACGGACGCGGCGGACACGGACGCGGAACCAAAGCGAAACGAGACCGATTGCATGTAAAGGATACCTCGATCCATGTTCCAATTCGCACATCCGTATTGGCTGTTACTGGGAATCCCGCTGCTGGCGGCGGCGCGGCGCGTGTACGGACGGCGCCGCCGCGGCGGGCTCGCCTTCCCGGCGACCTTTCGCGTGCCGGCGGCCGCGCGCACCGCGCGCACCACCCTGGCCCTGCTCTGTCCGGCCCTCTTTCTGGCCGGCCTGGCGCTGGCCGTCGCGGCGCTGGCCCGTCCGCAATACGTCTTCTCGCGCGTGAGCCTGTCGGCCGACTCCATCGCCATCGCCATGGCGGTCGATGTTTCGGGCTCCATGGAGGCGCTCGACTTTTCCGAACGCCGCGCGGACGGCACGCTCGACCGGCGCACGCGTCTGGACGTCGTCAAGGAGACCTTTGCCGCCTTTATTCGGCAGCGACCCCACGACCTGATCGGACTGGTCACCTTCGGCGGATTCGCCTCCACGCGCGTTCCGCTTACGCTGGATCACGAGGGCCTCGTGCGCATGTTGCAGGCCGTGGAGATTCCCCGGCAGACCCGCGACCGGCCGCTGCTGCCGGAAGAGCTGATGACCGCCGTCGGCGACGGACTGGCGACCGCGCTGGCCCGGCTGCGGGAAGCCGAGGTGGCCTCGAAAATCATCGTGCTGCTCAGCGACGGCGAAAACAACGCCGGCCTCTTCACGCCCGAGACCGCCGCCGCGGCCGCCGCGCAACTGGGCGTGCGCATCTACACCATCGGCGCGGGCAAACAAGGGCCCGCCCCGTTTCTGACCCGCGACATGTTCGGGCGCGAGCGCATTGTGCACATCGACGAGCAGTTCGACGAAGAACAATTGCGTGAAATCGCCCGCCTGACCGACGGTCGCTATTTCAGCGCGCTCGACGAAGCCGGACTCAAGGCGGCGCTGGAGGAAATCGACCGTCTGGAAACCACACGCGTCGAACAGGATCAGTACACGTTTTTCCGCGAGCTGTTCCTGTTTCCGCTCGGCGCGGGTCTGATACTGATTCTAGGAGCCGCCGTCGGTCAGATCTGGGCGGCCGGGAGGATCGTCTAGCCATGAATCTTCACTTCGCAAACGCCTGGGCGCTGTTTCTGCTTTGGCTGGCGCCGCTCTTTGCGCTGGGCCTGCGTCTGGCGCGGCGGCGCCGACGCCGCGCTCTCGAATCCTTCGTTTCGGCGACTATGCGCCGTCGCCTGGCGCCGTCGGCGGACGTCGCACGGCACGTCTGGCAGGGCGCGCTGACTACGCTGGGACTGACCCTGCTGCTGCTGGCGGCGTCCCGGCCGCAATGGGGCGAACGCGACGCCCCCGCCTTCCGCCGCGGCCGCGACCTGCTGATTCTGCTCGACGTCTCCCGCTCCATGCTGGCCAACGACGTGCATCCCGACCGCCTGCAACGCGCCAAAACGGACTTGCAGGATCTGATCCGCGACCTGCGCGACGACCGCGTAGGGCTGGTCGCTTTCTGGTACGGCGCCAGTCTGATCTGTCCGCCGACCTCCGACTACGCCTTTTTGCGCCAGGCCATCGACGGGGCCGGCCCGCATTCGGCGCCGCGCGGCGAAACGAATCTGGGCGCGGCTCTGCGCAAAGCCCTCGAAATATTCGGCGACGATCCCGGCAGTCATCGCGCCATTCTGATGGTGACCGACGGCGAAGACCTGCAGGGCGAGGGTCTGGAAGCCGCGCGCGAAGCCGGACTCCGCCATATCCCGGTCTTTGCCGTCGGCATCGGCAGCGCGCGCGGCTCCACCATCCCGCAAAGCGAGCCCGACCGGCCCGCGCAGGTGCAGTACAAGGGCGAGGAGGTCGTGACCCGCCTCGACCACGACGGCCTGCTGGCCATCGCCCGGGCCTCGGGCGGCGCCTACATCGCCGTCGGCACCGCCGGCACCTCGGATCTGACGCTGGGCGACCTCTATAAACGCCATCTGCGCAACGTCAATGAACGCGACTATGTCGAAACACTGCAAAGCCGCCGCATCGAACGCTTCCAATGGTTCCTGCTGCCCGCCATCCTCTGTCTTCTGGCGAGCGCCCTGCTCAGTCCGGGCCGCCTGGCCGTCCGCACCGCCGCATCCGCGCCGCCGCACCCGTCCGCGCAACGACCGCCCCGCCGGCCGTCGGGCGCCGCCCTGCTGCTGACCGCGTGGCTGGCGGCCGTCGGTGGCGGCGCGGTTCGCGCGCAGAATCCCGCCGGAACGTCCGAAGCGGCCCCCGCCCCGCAGGAGACTCCACCGCCCGCCGCCGCGCCGACCGCATCGTCGGCCGACGATCCGGACGCGCCGGACGACCTGCCGTCCGGCCGGGCCGCCGCCCGCCGCGCGCAGAAGCTGTTTCGGCAGGAATCCTATGCCGAGGCCGCCCGCCTCTATCAACAGGCCGTTGATACCGCCGAAAACCCCGCCTTGCGCCGCACCTATACCTACAACGCCGCCGCCGCTCTGGCGCGCGCGGGCGACTACGCCGCGGCGGCCGACCTGCTGCAAAATCTGGCGAATCGCGAAAGCGTGGACGATCCCGCCGTGGTCTCCGCCCTGGGCGCGGCGCTGTTTCAGGCCGCCGCTATGCCGCCGGAACCCCGGCCGGCCGATCTCGCGGAACGAGCCGCCCGCCTGCGCGACGCCGCCGACGCCTTTCGCCGCGCCGCGCGCGCGCGGACGGAGTCGGAATCCGACCGAGCCGCCCTGGGCGCCGTGCTGGCCGCGCTGAACGAGGCGCAGGACGCCGCCCGCCACGCCCGCCTCATGGAACAGCACAAGGACGACGAGGCCGCCCGCCTGCTCGAACGTCTGTTGACCGAACAACGCGCCATTCTCGCCGACAGCCGCCGGGTCGCCACCAACACGGCGCCGTCGCGCATCGCCCAGTTGGAAGATCTGGCCCAACGACAGAAGGACAATGCCGACCTCTGGATTCCGCTCGCGGAAAAACTGGGCATCGAACAGGCCCGCCAGGCCGAACAGGATCCCGCCCGGCAGGCGCCACTGGCCGAAGCCGGCCGGCGCATGGAGCAAACCCGTAGCGCCATGCGCTCCGCCGCGCAAAGCCTGCGCGATTTGGAAACCGACGGCGCCGAACTCGCCGCGCACAGCGCCGAGCAGGAAGCCTACCGTTTCTGGCGGGCCATCGCCCCCTACGACGCCATTCTGCGCGAGGATCTGCGCATGCAGAGCAATGCGGTCGCGCAAAGCGCCGCTCGCCTGGCCGGCGCCTCCGCCGCCGCCCCGCTGCGGCCCTATCAGGAGGCGGCTCTGGATTTGACCGGCCTCTTTGCCGACCGCTTTCAGCGCGCCGTCCCGCCGCCCGCCGCCCTCTCCGCCGCCCCGAACGATGCGCCCGACGCTCCCGCCGCCACGCCGCCCGCCATGGACGCGCAAACGCGCAACAAAATCGTCGAACTGACCGCGCAGGCGCTCGAGGTTCAGACGCAAGCCCTCGCCGAGCCGACCCGCTCGCAGGCGGAGGCGGCGCTGCCGCTCCAGCGTCGCGCCTACGACCTGCTGAAAGAAATCGAGGACCTGCTCCCCAAACAGGAATCGCCCGATCCCACGGAAAAGCCGCAAGACCCACAGGAAAAACCCGAAGACTCCGACCCGTCGCCCGCGGAAGGAACACCGAAGCCCGCGGATGAAACGCCGAAACCGCCGGACAATGACAAGGAGCGTGAAAAGAACAAAGAGGAGGCGCCGGAGGATGTGCGCCGTCTGCTCGAGCGGGCTTTGCAACGGGAAAAGGAGTTCGAAGCCGAAAAACGGCGCCGTCAAACCGTGCCGGCCTCGCCGTGGGAGCGGGACTGGTAGGGAAAAGGAGCATGAAACGTAAATATCATAATTTACGACGAAGAGGCTCTTGCGAAAACCTTGCCGATCAAGCGTGGCACGGGCGCCATGCCTGCGCCGCAGCGTGGCAGGCAGGTCTTGCCCGTGTTTGCCGGACAGCGCTTCCGCTTCGCCAGGGGTTTCGCAAGAGCCGCCCTATTCTCTGCGGACTGCTGGCGGCCGGAGTCTGGACGGCCGCGACGGGCGCCGCGCGGGCGCAGGAACCCGACCACGCCGATCTGCGCGTCGAACTCAGTCGCGACCGCATTTTCATCGGCGAGTCCCTGGTGGCCAACGTCTATGTCACCGGCGTGTCCCGACCGCCCCAGGACGACGTGACGCTGCAGGTGAGCGCGTCGCGCGATACGGTTCTAATCGACGAACCGTTCGAGATCGTTTTCAGCGTGTTCATCAAAAAAATGCAGGGCGACCTGGCCGCCGTCGATCCGCTCAATCCGGCCGCGCCGCCCCGACTCGAAGTTCCCTTCCTGGAACCGCAGCCCATGGCCGGACTCGACGGACCCGACGTCCGCAACCTGCTGCGGGAACGACTGGTCCAGCGGCGCAACGCGCCCGCTTTCATTCTTAACAATTTCACCGTGCGCTCCGATCCGTTCGATTCCATGTTTCGCATGGATGCGGACCGCGCCCGCCAGGCGCGCTTCATGTTCGAGCGCCGTTCCGTCGAACGCGACGGCATCCCCCATTACGAATACTACATCAAATTGAACTACCGGCCGCTGGAGGAGGGCGCCTATACGTTCGGGCCGGTCGTGTACAAGGGCGAAGTGGCTCTCGACATCGATCCCGGCCCCGCCATGCGCACCCGCTCCGTGTTCGCCGTCGGACCGGCCCAAACCGTGCGCGTCGTTCCGCCCCCGGAAGAAAACCGGCCGCCCTCCTTTATCGGCGCCATCGGCGCCTACATGCATGCGGCCGCCCAACTGGATGCGCAACAATGCAAGATCGGCGATCCGCTCACCCTGACCCTGACCGTTTCCGGCGACATTACGCTCCACAACGCCTATCCCCCCACCCTGCCATGGCCGCAGGAAGAGCTGTCGGACCGCTTCCGCGTGTACAGCGATACCGTCGAAACCCGCCGCCAAAACGACCGCCTGATCTTCACCTATCGGCTGCGCCCGATCACGGTGGGCACCATCGAAGTGCCCCCGTTGCCCGTAACCTATTACGATCGCCAAAAACGCGACTACCAAACCGTCTGGACGCGCCCCGTTCCCCTGCGCGTGGACGAATCGCCGCAAATCGGCGAAGCGGACATTCTGGGTCTGATCGCGCGCGACGAACTCGAGGCGCTGAACGAGCACGCCGCTCTCGCGCCGGCGCCCTTCCGCCCGCAGGCGGCCGCCGGTTTGCAGGTCCGTCCGTTGCGTCCGCGGCTCTGGCACGGCGCGGTCGCCGCCGGGGCGCCGCTGCTCTACGCCTGGGTCCTCTACGGACAATGGCGCCGCCGTCGCAAACAAAGCGCCCATCGGCGACGGCGCCGCCGCACCGCGCTGGCCCGCGCGCGCTCCGCTCTGCGCGCCGCCGAGAAAATCGACGATCGGGCCGCGCGCGACCGCGCCGTCTGCGCCGCCGTCAGGGACTATCTGCGGCGCCGACTCGATATCGCGCCGCTCGGCCTGACCCCGGCCGACGCCCGGCGCGAACTGTGCGCGCACGGCGTCCCCGACGAGGTCGCCACGCGCTTGCGCGATATCTTCGAAGGCCATTTCAACGCCGGCTATCGCGGCGCCGACCGCGCCGCCGCGCCCGACCGCGACATGCGAGAAGTCGAAACCGTTCTGCACGACATTGACGCCGAGCTGCATCGGCGCGCCGCCGCGCCGGACGGCAGGGCGCCCGGCGGGAAGCTGGCGCTCCTGGCGCTGACGCTTTTCCCGCTCGTGGCGTCGGCCCGGCGACCGGACGACACGGAGCGCGTCTTTCTGTGGCGCGAGGCGTCGGCCCGCGTCGCCTCCGCGCAAGAGGAAGCCGATTTCGAGCGGGCGGCGCAAAGCTATCGCCAATTGGTGCGGGCCGGAGTGCGCAACGGCACGCTGTTCTACAACCTGGGCTCCGCACTGCTGCAGTCCGGCCGCTACGAGGAGGCCGCCCGCGCTTTGCTGCGCGCGGAACGCTATCGGGGCGGCGACCCGGAAATCCGCCGCAACCTGCGCCTGGCCCTCGCCGGCGACCGCGACCCGCAAGAGGTCTTTCTGCCCTGGTACCGTCTCTTTCTGTTCTGGCATTACGGACTGGGCTTCGATACGCGGCTCGCCATCGCGACGGCGGCCTTCGCGGTCTTCTGGCTGGCCTTGACCCTGACGGCGCTGGGTCTGCGCGGTCGCGCGCCGCGCCTGGCGCGCGGTCCGGCGCTGCTGCTGACGGCCCTGTTCGCCTCCAGTGTCGCCGCCTCCTGGCTGCAGGAACGACACGACGAAACACGGGACCGCACGCCCGTATTGCGAGAGGAACATGAATTCGAAAACCAAACGTAACGGCTCAGGAAGCCTCGGTAAGTCGGCCATTCCTGGCTGACCCTCCAACGCCTCGGGGTCGGGCAGGAATGCCCGACCTACTTTTCGCTGCGA
>CAZYAW010000052.1:0-3007 GCA_964646045.1 uncultured Victivallales bacterium
ATGACTTACAACGATTTCGAGGCAAAATACATCGTTTTTAAGGCCAAAATCTGAGGTGACTAAGAAAGTCGGGTTAGTGGCATGGGGGGCCCGCCCCTGAAATATTTCGAGAAAACACGGGCAAGATGCCCGTGCCACGATTAAAAAATGCGCCAAAGCATTTTCCTGCGAGGTCGGGAAGTCCGAGATTATGGGCCGCCCATGTGCCGTTGCTTGACGGCTTTGATCGGGCAGAGCCGCATCAGGATGCTCAAGCGTCTTTCGTCTGTTCGGGCGAGGGCACGGCGCAGGGGCAGCTCAGGAGCGCGCTCCATGCGCGCCGGGCGGCGGCCAGGGCGCGGCCGCGGTGGGAGAGGGCGTTTTTGCGGGACGGTTCCATTTCGGCAAAGGTCTGCCGGTAGCCGTCGGGAATGAAGACGGGGTCGTAGCCGAATCCGTTGGACCCCTTGGCGGCGGGCGCAATGCTGCCTTCGCACAGGCCGGCGACGGTGCGCGTGTCGCCGTTGGGCCAGGCCAGCGCCAGGACGCAGCGGAAACGGGCGCGGCGGGTGGCGGCGCCGTGCAGATCCGCCAGCAGCTTGCGCACGTTGGCCCGGTCGTCGGCCGGCTCGCCGGCAAAGCGCGCGGAACGGACGCCGGGCGCGCCGTGCAAGGCGTCGGTTTCCAGTCCGGAATCGTCGGCCAGCGCGCGACACTGGGTCAGGCGGGCTACTGTCACGGCCTTTTTGAGGGCGTTGGCTTCGAAAGTGTCGCCGTCCTCCTCCACGTCGGGCAGTTCGGGCAAATCGGCGGCGCAGACGGCAACCAGGCCCGGAATGGCGAGCAGGGCGTCGATTTCCCGGCACTTGTTGCGATTGCGCGTGGCCAGGACCAGCATGTGGGGTTCCAGTCGGGCGGGCACGATCATGAGCGGCTCCCGGCGGCTTGGCGAATCCCTTTGGGCAACTGGATGCGGGATACTATCGAGTGATCCGCGCGGCGTTCATGTTCGACCTGAATCGGGCCGCGCACGGTGGGAATCGTGCCGCGCGCCCAGCTTAGCGAGCCGAGTCGCGGCGCCAGGGCGATCTGTCGCATTCCCGGTTTCAGGGCTCGCACGCCCAACACGTGTTCCGAGAGCCAGGCGGTGGGTCCGGCGGCCCAGCCGTGACATAGACTGTGGCGCCAGCCCTTGAAGCAATAGGCGCCGCAATCGCGGTGGATGTCGCGTCGGCCGGGCTGCGGCAGTTCGTCGATGCGGCCGGCTCCCTCCAGCCAGTCGAGTTCGAAGTGCTCCCAGAACGTGGTGGCGCCGACGCTCAGCATGCCGCCCCAGTAGCGGCGCATGGTTTCGAGCGCGCCGTCGATGTCGTTGGCGAGCGCGCGGGCCTGCAGCACGTAGTAGCCGTAAAATGTCGAAAGCCCGCGACAGGGGTCGCGTTGCAAGTCCTGCTCGTTGACGGTGACAGGGTCGCGCAGCGCGGCCAGGGCCTGCAGGGCGCAGACCTGTTTGCGATCGACGGCGGGCGGCGCGGGGCGACGCAGAGCGCGCACGGCTCGGCGGCACAGTTTGACGGTGTCGTTGGCGTTCAGCGCCGCGCCGAGCCGGGCGCCGCATTCCATGGCGATGCACAGCAACGCCTGCAGTCCCGCGTGCAGCGCGGCCTTGTCGTCGCTGGTGGGCCAGTCGAGGAAACGCCATTCGGGCAGTTGCTCCCGTCCGTCGGCTCCGATGGAGGCGGCCATTTGTTCGAGCAGGGCGGTCAGGTACGGGCCCTGCTGCTTGAGATAGTCCAGATCGCCATGCGTCCGGTACCAGTGGTCGTGGATGATGATCCACCAGAGCGAATAGGAGACGCAATGGTTCATGAAGCGCGGCAGCGGCGTTTCGTCGCGGGTCAGATCCAGGCTGCGTTCGACGGCGGCGTCCTTGCCGAACACGGCGGAGGCCACCACGGCTTCCGGATGCAAGTCGCCGATCCAGACGAGCCGGTCGCGTTTGACGCCGTCCCAGACATAGTCCTGCAGGCAGAGTCGCAGCGTATAGGCGCCGGTTTCCCAGATGCGATTGAGGAGCGGGTCGCTGCATTCGAAAGAGCCGACCGCCTCGTCTTCCCGCATCAGCGACACGGCCCGGACCGCCTTGATTTCGACGTCGGCGCCGGGTTCGGCGGCGTCCAGGCGCACAAAGCGAAAGCCCGTGGCGCCGAATTCGGTCGCGCCGTTGGCGGCCACCTCGATGCCGGCGTCGTGCAGCGAATGGTCGTTGTTGGGTTGGCCCATGGCCTCGCCGGCCGATTCGCCGAAACGGATGCGCAGACGGTGCGGCCGTTTGCGGGGCGAAATACCCGCGATAATCTGAACGCCGCCGTGCAGTTCGGCGCCGAAATCGAGCAGGAGCCCGGCCGGTTCCTCGTTAAACGCCAGGCGGCAGCCGGGGTTGGCCCACATGGTGGCCTGATCGCAGGCGTTGCGCAGCAGCGCCGGGGCGTCTTGCGGCGCGGCGGCGCCTTGCGTTTGCCAGACGAGACGCTGCGGCGCGATGTAGCGGCGGCGACGTTTGTCCGGCGTGGTACGGTCGGACATGCCCGGAGGATAGATATTTTTCATAATTGCGAAGAGAAGCGGAAATTGTGACGGTTTGCAAGTTTTATTCTCGCAACGCCATGGCCGCCCGGACGTCTCTTTGTCTCATGCAACTCATGCGAAAAAGATACATGCGCAAAGGGCGCTTATGCGGCCATGGCGCGTTGGCCGTCGGCGGCCACCGTACGCGGACCGCTGTCCGCCCGCGACCGGCAAGGACTTAAAATCCAGAAATGGCCGCTTCGAAATCTCGCGCCATTGAGAGCCTGCATCAAGGATGACGGGGATCACCGGCTCGGTCGGCATGTTCTCAGAGACAAGTTGAAGGGGATTCGGACACGGGAAACTGGATGTGTATCGCGCAGCCATCGAGTATGTCGGCCGGGCCTACCGATCATGAAGACCCGGCGGAGTATGCAACAGGGCTCGATTCCGATACCGA
>CAZYAW010000053.1:0-11359 GCA_964646045.1 uncultured Victivallales bacterium
GCGAAACCGCTGCGGTCGGCGACGGACAGAATATCCTCGTGGCGTCCGTACCGGGCCAGCGTTTCGCACACCTTCACGCACGCGTCGGCCGTAGGCATCTTCATGGCCGTCGCCTTGTTCAAGCAGCGCAGAGCATCTTCTTCTTCGCCCCGGATCAGATGAAAAGCGGAAAGATTCGCCAGCCCGAACGGATTGGGCAGGGGCGACGCGGCGATCCCCTCGCGCTGCACGCGGAACGCCTCGTCAAGCTTTGCCGTTGCCATGAGGCACAAGGCCCAGTTGTTGGAGGATGCGGGAATGAATGGCGCCGCATGATGGGCTTTTTCGAAGCAGGGGACGGCCTGCCTGAACTTGCCCTTGCCCATCAGGGCCAACCCTTTTTCGTTCCAACGTCGGCCTTCATGCAAATCGCCGACCAATATGTCGTTCGGAAAGCCTTCCTCGCATTCGAAATCCTTGCCGCCGGAGACCACGCGCAAGGCGGAGTGATCGTCCGCCGCCTGCTCGCGTCTCTTTTGTCGGCAACAGAACTTGTATTTTCTGCCGCTACCGCATGGACATGGCCCATAAGGATCAATGGTCTCGACTACCATAGCAGACCTCCGCTTCGTCATGATGGTTCGCTTCGCCTTCGTCGTGCGCGGCGCGGCGTAGACGGTCGTTGATGGCGCGGCCCAGTCCGATGTCGGGCGCCGGTTCGGCAAGAATCCGATCCAGTCCCGCGGCGTCGAGGCGCCGCATGGCGCCGAACAAACGCGCCGCCGCTTCGTTTGAATCGCCATGTTCCGAGAGAATCTCAACCGCCGCATAGGCGGCAATACGCGGCGGTTTGCGAAAAGCCAGCAGTCCGGTGCGCAGGCCGTCGGCGGACGGAAGAAACGCCTGATCGGCTGATACGAGGCGGAGCGGCGTGCGGGTCGCATAGTGGCGCGGCAGCATGCCGGGCGCCGCCATGGCAGCGCCCGGGGCCGCTCCCGTCGCGCCGCTTTGCAGTGGACCGATACAGGCTTCGATATCTTCCGTCGCAATGCCGCCCGGCCGCAACAGGGTCGCGTCGGATCCGATCAGCGAGACGATGGTCGATTCCACACCCACCGCGCAAGGGCCGCCGTCCAGGATGGCGTCCGCCCTCGCGCCCAGGCTGTCGCGCACATGTTGCGCCGTGGTCGGGCTGACACTGCCGAAGCGGTTGGCGCTGGGCGCCGCGATCGGCGTGCGAGCCGCGCGGATGAGCGCGAGCGCCATCGGATGCCGCGGCATGCGAACGGCTACGGTGGGCCGTCCCGCCGTGGCCAGGTCGGGCACGCGCTCCCGCTTGGGGAGCACCAGGGTTAGCGGCCCCGGCCAGAAGCGCTCCATCAGGATGCGAGCGCTTTCGGGGATGTCGGCGGCCAGTTGCGACAGGGACTCGTATTCGGACACGTGGACGATTAACGGATCGAAACGCGGTCGGTTCTTGGCCTCGAAGACGCGAGCCAGCGCCGCTTCGTCAAAGACCGCCGCACCTAGACCGTACACGGTTTCCGTAGGGAACGCGACAATCCCGCCCGTACGCAACAGGCGGGCGGCGCGGGCCAGGGCGGCGGCCGGATCGGAACGAGCCAAATCGGCGTTTCGCTTGTTCCGAATGTCGTCCCGATCGGAAGATACTGCGCTTTCCGCGTCCATGGGCAATATCCTGAATCCTTGGTTGAAAAATCGTAACGACAGTGAAAACGGCTCCGCAGAAAAAAGCAAGTGGATATTTCGCAGAGGCCGCCTTTCTTTTCCCGATTATGGCAGGCATGGGCATGCAAAAGCCTCAATTATGTCTTGACCGGGCTGTGTGAAGTCCGCTAGTGTCTTGGCCTTTATATATACATGCAAGTTTGTTTTAGGGCTCGACGGCCCGCAAGGACAAAACTACGTAACCGGGAGGAATTCTATGGCGACGATGGACAATCTCAAGGCGGCTTTTGCGGGCGAGAGCCAGGCCAATCGCATGTATCTGGCTTTTGCCCAAAAGGCGGACGATGACGGCTTGCCGCAAGTGGCGAAGCTGTTCCGGGCCGCCGCCGAGGCCGAGACAATACATGCGCACGCGCATCTGCGCGTTATGGGCGGGATCCAAAGCACGGCCGAAAACCTTGCGACGGCCATCGCGGGGGAGGGCGAGGAGTTTACAAGCATGTATCCCAAGTTTTTGGCCGCCGCGCAGGCCGAAGGGAACCGGCCGGCCGAACGTTCCTTCCAAAACGCTTTGGCGGTGGAAGAGATTCATCATGGCCTTTACGGCAAGGCGCTGGAGGCGGTGCAAGGCGGCGGCGATTTGCCCGCCGCTAAAATTCTGGTGTGCCCGGTTTGCGGCAATACGGTCGAGAACGAGGCCCCGGAACGCTGTCCCATTTGCCATGTTGTCGGCAGTAAGTTTTTCGAGGTGAATTGACAAGGCCATATTGCGAATCAAACCGAAATTTGCGGCAATAGTGAATTGAGAAAGCCCACGGCGCCGTGACGCCAGGAAGGGAGCAACTCTTATGACACGCAGACAATTTTTGCGATATTCGGCCCTGACTATACTAGGCGGCGGTTTTGCGGCGGCCGCCGCCGGTTGCGCCTTGCGGCGCGTCAGCTCTCAAGTGGACCGTTCGTCGGACCAGCCGTGGCGTTGCGAGCATTGCGGCTATTTGACGCGTTCGGATCAGGATCTGTCCGGTACGCGTTGTCCGCGCTGTCGGCGCCGGAACGTCTTGAAGCGCATCACCGAATCGGAGTTGCTCCGCTATCGCGCATCCTGAACATTGCACGGCTTCGGCAGGCCGTACCCGCATCCCGGGTTTCGGACGCTCAAAGAGGTGACGCCTGTGCGTTGCCTCTCGGCCTGGAATAAGCGAGGTTTTCGTCGCGAGAGTGCGCAAACGTCTGTGGATGCGGCACTGGAGGCGTTGGCGTGCTCGCAGCAGAAAAACTCGCTTATTTTAGGTCTAGGGGCCCGTCCGCGAATAGCCTGTGCAAACTGGCTTCGTGGTGCGGGCGTCCCGCCTGCTGGCTCTCGGCCGGCGGGACGCCCGCATCGCAAGGGAAGGGAACCGCTTATTTCATGACGAGCGCTTCCGAGGGAATCATGCACTCTCATTTTTCGGGGTTTGAGCTTTATGGGTTGACTTGTTCGTTTAATGTCGTACTTTCGGACTCATGAAAATACTTGTCATTGGTAGCGGGGGACGCGAGCATGCGCTCGCGTGGAAACTGGCCGGGGACGGCGCGCGGCCGACGCTGTATTGCGCACCGGGCAATGCGGGGACGGCTACGGTGGCGACGTCGGTCCCGATCGCGGCCGACGATCTGGACGGACTGACCCGCTGGGCGCGGGCGGAGCGGCCGGATTTGACCGTGGTGGGACCCGAGGCGCCCTTGTGCGCCGGACTGGCGGATCGCTTCGCGGCGGAGGGGTTGCGCGTCTTCGGGCCCGTGCAGGCGGCGGCGGCCCTGGAGGGCAGCAAGGCTTTCTGCAAGGATGTCATGGCGGCCGCCAAGGTGCCGACGGCCGACTACGCGGTGTTCGAGGATCATGCGCGAGCGGTCGCCTATGCGCGCTCGCTGGGCGCGCCCGTGGTGGTGAAGGCCGACGGACTGGCGGCCGGAAAAGGCGTCTTCGTCTGTTCCTCCCTGGCCGAGGCGGAAGAGGCTCTGCGCGCGACCATGGTCGAGAAAGTTTTCGGCGAGGCCGGCGCACGCGTGGTGGTGGAGGATTTTCTGACCGGGGAAGAAGCCTCCATTATGGCGTTGGTCGACGGCCAAACGATTGTGCCGCTGGCGTCCTCCCAGGATCACAAGCGGGCCTTCAACAACGACGAAGGTCCCAATACCGGCGGCATGGGGGCCTATTCGCCGGCGCCCGTGGTGACCGAAGCCATGTGGCCGGCCATTCGGGAACAGGTGTTCGAACGGACGTTGACCGAATTGCGGCGCCGCGGAATCGTGTATCGGGGCGTTTTGTATGCCGGCCTGATGATCGGACCGCAAGGTCCGAAGGTGCTGGAATTCAACTGCCGCTTCGGCGATCCGGAAACGCAGGCCGTTCTGCCGCGACTGGACGGCGATTTTCTGCCCGCGCTGCTGGCCTGCGCCGACGGCACGTTGCGGCCGGACATGGTGCGCTGGCGTTCGCAAGCCTGCGTTTGCGTGGTCATGGCGTCCGGCGGCTATCCCGGCGCCTACGTCAAAGGCCGGACCGTCAGCGGACTGGAACAGGCGGCGGAATTGCCCGACGTGACGGTTTTTCATGCGGGCACGGATCCGGGCCCCGACGGACGACCGGTGACTTCCGGCGGACGGGTGCTGGGCGTGACCGCGCTGGGCGACGGCATCGCGCAAGCCGCCTGGCAGGCCTACAGAGCGGTTTCCCGCATTTCCTTCGACCAGGCGCAGTATCGCACCGACATAGCCGCTCGCGCCCTGCGGCGCGAAGGCGCGACGGGCGGGGAATGCGCATGAAATCTCCGCTGGTTCTTTTCGTTTGCACCGGCAACATTTGCCGCAGTCCCATGGCCGAATACCTGTTTCGCGCGGCGGGCGGCCCGGACGCCCGCTGGCGGGTCGCGTCGGCCGGGGTGGCGGCGGGTTGCGGGTATCCGGCCAGCGAGGCTGGGGTGGCCTGTTTGCGGGAGATCGGTCTGGACATGAGCGGTCACCGGTCGCAACCGCTGACCGACGAGCTGGCGCGCGAGGCGACGCTGATCGTGGCCATGACCGAAGATCATCGGCGTCAGATCGAAGGGCTGTTTCCGGACGCGCGCGGAAAGATTTTTCTGTTCCATTCCTTTTCGACGGCGTCCGGGCGCGCGCGCGACGTGGCCGATCCGATCGGCCTGCCGGTCATGACCTATCGCAGACTGCGCGAGGAATTGACGCAAACGATGCCGGAGATTGTCGAATTCGCGAGCCAGCTTGAAATCTGATTTTTGCTAGAACTCGGTCGAAGACGGGAGAGATGCATGAAGGTGGCGCTGGGTTCGGATCACGGCGGCTTCGAGATCAAGGAAACGGTTAAGGCCTGGCTGCGGCAACAGGGGCACGTCTGCGAGGATGTCGGACCGGACCGTCGGGAGGCGGTGGACTATCCGGACTACGCTGCGGGCGTGGCCGGTAAGGTGGCCGCCGGCGAGGCCGACTTTGGCGTGCTGGCCTGTACGACCGGGCTGGGCATGGCGATGGCGGCCAATAAATTCCCGGGCGTGCGGGCGGCGCTCTGTTCGTCGCCCGAGCTGGCGCAGAAGGCGCGGACGCACAACAACGCCAATGTGCTGGTCCTGGCCGGCGCCTATACGACGGCGGCCGAGGCGCAGTCCATTGTCGAGGCGTGGCTGGGCAGCGGCTTTGCCGACGAGGAGCGTCATGCGCGGCGCGTGGCCAAGATCGAAAGCTGCGGCGCGGCGGCGGTCGCCGCGCAGTCGTCCGCCCTGCGGCGGCAGGATCCGGCCTTGTTCGAGGCCATCGCCCGCGAGGCGGAGCGGCAGCAAACGACGATTAATCTCATTGCGTCCGAAAACTATGTGAGCCGGGCCGTGCGCGAGGCGCAAGGCAGCATTCTGACCAACAAGTACGCCGAGGGCTATCCGGGTCGGCGCTGGTATGGCGGTTGCGAAAACGCCGACGCCATAGAGCATTTGGCGATCGAGCGGGCGCGCGCCCTGTTCGCGGCCGAGCACGCCAATGTGCAGCCGCATTGCGGGAGCGCCGCCAATATGGCCGTATATTTCGCCATGTTGCAGCCGGGCGATACGGTGCTGGCCATGAGCCTCGCGCACGGCGGGCATTTGACGCACGGCAGTCCGGTCAGTTTTTCGGGCAGATTTTTTCGCTTTGTGGGTTACGGCGTACGTCGAGCGGACGAGCGGATCGACTATGACGAGGTGGACCGCATGGCGCAGGAGTGTCGGCCCCGCCTGATCGTGGCCGGCGCCAGCTCCTATCCGCGGGAGATCGATTTCGAGCGCTTTCGCGCCATAGCCGACCGGGTCGGCGCATGGCTGATGGTGGATATGGCGCATGTGGCCGGGCTGGTGGCCGCCAACTGCCACCCGAGTCCGGTGCCCTTCGCCGATTTCGTTACGAGCACCACGCACAAGACGCTGCGCGGCGCGCGGGGCGGTCTGATTCTCTGTCGCGCGGAACACGCGCGGGCGATCGATCATCAGGTTTTCCCGGGTTTGCAGGGCGGTCCTCTGGTGCATGCGCTGGCGGGCAAGGCCGTAACCTTTGCCGAGGCCCAGCGTCCGGAGTTCCGGGAATACGGTTCCCAAGTCGTGCGCAATGCGCAGGCCATGGCCGAAGTTTTCACGGCGCGCGGCTTGCCCATGGTTTCCGGCGGCACGGACAATCACATGATTCTGCTGAATCTCTCCGCGCTCGACAAGACGGGGCGCGTGGCCGCCGAGCAACTGGAGGCGGCCGCACTGGTGGTCAACAAGAATGCGCTGCCCTTCGATGCGCGCAGCCTGCGCGAGACGTCTGGCGTGCGTCTGGGCACTCCCGCCATGACCGCGCGCGGTCTGCGCGAAGAGCAGGCCCGCGCCGTGGCCGAAGCCATCGTGCGCGTGGTGCGCCACGGCGACGATCCGCACACGCTGCGGGAAACGCGCGCGGAGATGGAATCTCTGGCTCGTCAGTTCCCCGTACCCTGAGACCGGCAGAACCATGCGCAGAGCGACCCGCATACGACTGGCAATCCTGTTCCTCTGGCTGGCGGCGATGGGCTGGATTCTGCGTTACGAAGCCAGGCCGGAATGGTTTACGCGGGATCTGGACGGCTATCGCGGATTGCTCTCGGCCGACATGCCGATGGTGGACGCCTGGATGCGCATTCTTTTCCGCGACGTGCCAATCGGCTACAGTCACAGTCGCATCGAAGTGGACGACCGCAATCCGCTGGAATACCACCAACTGCACAACGAGGTTCACCTGGCTTTCAGAATGGCCGATCAGACGTATCAGGTGCGCATGGTTACGGCGGCCGCCCTCAATATGCTGTACCAGTTGCAGTCGTTTTCCTTCGAGTTCACAGCGGATCCGTTTTCCGTGCAGGCCCGGGGGCGTCGGCTGGACGAGAATAATTTTCATGTCGAGTGGGTTGTGGAAGGCGTGCGACAGCAAAGGGAAATGGCCGTTCCCGCCGATGCGGTCGTGTATTCTCCGATGACCGGTCTGGCGCTGAGCCGTATGCGGCCGGGTCGGGAATATCGCATCAAAACGCTGGACCCGGCTTCCATGGGCGTGTCGTACGCCCGGGCGCGGGCCCTGCGCCGGGAAGAGATCGCCGTGGACGGGCGACGCTATGACGCGCTGGTCGTCGAGGTCGAACAGGCGGGTGTCAAAACGCTTTCCTGGCTGGACGAGGACGGCGGCCTGCTGCGACAGGAAACGCCGTTCGGCCTGACGCTCGAACGTTGCGATCCCGAGTCCGCTTTCGAGGCCTTTCAGGCGCGCAACGAAATCACGGGGCTGTCGCCGGGCGTACCCGGACTGACCGGGTTCGGCGCGTCGCTGCGGCGGATGTCCTCGTTGTTCGGCAACGACCGCGCCGCATCGGAGACCGCAGAACGAGGAGGCGAAGAGTGATCGAGACGGAGCATTTGTGCAAAAAGTTCGGCGAGTTTACAGCCGTGCACGATTTAAACCTGAACGTCGCGGCCGGCGAGTTGTTTTGCTTTCTGGGACCCAACGGAGCCGGGAAGACCACCACCATTAAAATGCTGACGGGACTGCTGCGGCCGTCCGGCGGGCGCGCGCGCGTTGGCGGCTACGACATTCGCGAGCAGGCGCTGGAAGCCAAGCGGCGCATCGGCTACATTCCGGACATGCCCTTTTTGTACGATCGCCTCACGGCGGTCGAGTTCTTCGAGTTTATCGGCGACCTGTATGCCGTGCCGTCCGCGAAAATCGAGACGGAACTGGAGGCGGCGTTCCAACTTTTCAGCTTGAACGAACACCGCTCCGCGCTGGTCAAGGATCTGTCGCACGGACTCAAGCAGCGCCTGATCTATGCCTCGACGCTGCTGCACGAACCGCAGGTGATGTTCATCGACGAACCGCTAATCGGCCTGGATCCCTACACGATTCGGCTCATTAAGGATCTGCTCAAGGCCAAGGCGCGCGCCGGCATGACGATATTCCTGACCACCCATATTCTGGCGCTGGCCGCCGATATCGCGGACCGCATCGCCATTATTTTCCGGGGTCGGGTGGTGGAAAGCGGTACGCTGGAAGATTTGCTGAGCCGACATGGCGGGGACAGCCTGGAAGACGTGTTTTTGAAGCTGACGGCGGATGCGGTCGCCGGGGAGGCGCGGCGGTGACGCCGTGGCGCGCCATGCGGCGCAAAGGGGTGCGGTCGTTCGTCAACTGGCGACGGGATCTGCGGATGCAGTCGCGTCTCAAGATGGCGGTGGTGACCGGTTTCGTGCTGGCGCTGGAGGCCGGTCTCTACGCTTCGTTTCTAAGCGGATTTCGCTTTTTCGACAGTTTCGAGGGACTGGGCGCGCTGGTGATCAACCGCCTGTTTTCCCTGTTCTTTCTGGGCCTGGGGCTTATGCTTTTTTTTTCCAGTTTGGCCACCGCCTATGCCACCTTCTATCGCTCGCGTGAAACGGAATATTTACTGACGGCGCCGCTGTCGCCCGCGCAAATCGCATTGCTGAAATTCGCCGAGGCGGCCACGCTTTCCTCCTGGGCCTTTTTCTTTATCGTGGCGCCTTTTGCCGCCGCCTACGCCTGGCATTACGGGCTGGGCCTCGGCTTTGCCGTCTGGGCTCTATGCTTTAGCCTGCCGTTCGTGATTCTTTGTTCCGGCCTGGGCGGGCTCGCAACCATGGTCTGGATTCGCTGGGCTCCGAACGGACGCCGCTTTTGGCGAGCCATGGCGGCGCTGGCCGTCGCGGGTGCGGTTTTGCTCTGGCGCCATTCGCGCGGCGTTTACGATCCCGCAAGCGATATTCAGCTTAATGTCACGCGTATCATCCCGGGCCTCAAGGCGGCTTCCAACGCATGGCTTCCCAGTTACTGGTTTGCGGAGGGCGTTCTCTCCCTGGCGCGCGGCGCCTCGCTGCGGGGCGCCATGCTGCTGGCGGTATTGCTGTCCAGCGCGGCCGCCGTATGCGTCGCCATCGAATGGCTGGGCGGGAAAATCTTCTACGAAAGCTGGCAACGCGTGCAGGCCGGTCGTTTGCGCGGTCGTCGCCAGGCGGTGATGCTGGGCGGCATTCGCGCACTGGCCGGTCCGCTTCCGCGCGACGTAGTGGCGATGGTTCTCAAGGATGTTCGCACCTTTTTGCGCGATCCCATGCAATGGTCGCAGGCCATCGTTTTCTTCGGCTTGCTGGGACTGTACTTCGCCAATTTGCGCTCGTTTCGCTACGACTTGCGCGAAGACTACTGGCGCAATATGATGGGCTTTCTCAACGTCTTCAGCATTTCCGCCGTGACCTGTTCGCTTTCGTCGCGCTTCATCTATCCGCAGCTCAGTCTGGAAGGGCAGGGGTTTTGGATACTGGGCCTGGCGCCGACGTCCATGAAAAGGATTCTGATCACCAAGTTCGTTTTCGCCGCCGCCACGCTGCTGGTCGTTTGTTGCGGACTGGCCGCGCTGTCGGCGACGATGCTCAACGTTTCGCCGGCGGCGCGGCGCGCCACGGTCGGCATCGTGGCCGCCATCGCGCTGGCGGCCAGCGCGATGTCCACGGGCCTGGGCGCGGTGTTCCTGGATTTGCGCCAGCGCAATCCGTCGGCCATCGTCTCCGGCTTCGGCGGCACGCTGAACCTGGTGGCCAGTCTGGCTTTTATGGTGGCGTCCATCGCGCCGTTTGCCGTTCTTTTCCACCTGCAGTTCGCCATGCGCATGGAGGCGGAGACGTTTCGGCGCGGACTGATCTTCGCCACGCTGTGGCTGACGGCATGCACGGCCGCCTGCGTGGCGGCGCCGCTGCTGTGGGGCCTGCGCTCGCTGGAACGGCGGGACTACTGATTCCGAGACGGCCCCCTACAAGTCCGTTTGATGACGTTGCTTCTGCTGTTCGCCGATATCCTGCAATTGGTCTTTGGCCCGCATATACGTGCGGACGGCCGTACGGCCCGTGACTCCGTCAATCGTTTGCTGTACGGCGGAAGGAGCCGGATCGGGCCGGCGTTCGGCATGTTTTTTCCAGGCGTAGGCGGCCGCCGCGACGAGCGCGAGCCCGCCCAGCAGTTTCCAGAAACGCTTCATAGCTTACCTCTCCAGTGAAAAGCATAGCGGTTCGTCGTGGAGCGGGACAGGACGCTTTCGACATTACTTGCTTGCTTCAGGGCTAGCAATTTCTGGCCGCCGAGGCAATCTTATAATGAGAGTGCTTCGCATTCCGCATTTCTGCGGGATGACCGGGTTTTGGCTCCGGCGGGCCGATTTCAACGCAAAAATTGGCCGCCCGCAGCCATTGGATCGCGTGTGCCGTCAGGTGAAATGGCCCTGACAAATGCGTTGCCTGGCCGTAAAAATCAGTCTGCGGGGTTTCTATGGCCCGAAAACATCCATTCAGGCTTCTCGCCACGAACTTCTTGACTGTGCCAGAAGAATATATTGGCATACTGGCACAGTAGATGCTCTATTATTAGGCGACCTTCAGTCGGGCAGGTAAGAGAGGGCCGCGAACTCAACGAAACTTGGTTACCCGGACCCAAAGAAACCTGCCTGACTGAAAGGCTGCCTGTAGCCTGTTTCCGTCCCGTGCAACTTGAATTTTGAGGGCGCCCAACCGCAGAAAGTCAATGGTCAAGGGTTGGCCCCAGTGCGCTCCTGTCGGCAGCGGGTTTTTCAGCGGAATCATTTGTTACGGTCTGACCCTGACGCGCTCTTGATAAAATATTCACGAGGGGATTCTTGAGGAGTTTCTTGGTTTCTCCAAAAAATGTTTGTGCCCTCAAAATGAAAATAATATGTGAATGACTGAAAATTGTCGCTATAAAACCAAACTAAGACTCTATCATCTTCCTTCTGAGTAATTTTGTATTGTATAGGCTCGGTATAACCTTTTACCGTATGAATGCTATTCGAGAAATCCGTCCACGTGTATGCTTGTTTAATGATAAGACCTTTACCCTTCGGCCAGAACCGTAAAGTTGTTCTCCCAAGATTTTCTTTGTAAGCATGTTTTTCCTCGTCGGTCATTTCGATGCTGTTCGTATTCCATTGCATTGACAAATCAGCATCTGATGTCCACGTGCCGTATAGTCGAGCATCTTCTTGGAGCCGAAAAGGGGTCAGTCCGATAAATCGATATTTTTGATGGTTTTGAGTTCGTTGTATCCCCAGGAACCTCGCCGGGCATTCTCGATGCGGCGCAAGCAA
>CAZYAW010000054.1:0-4112 GCA_964646045.1 uncultured Victivallales bacterium
TCAAAAAATCTGATGAGCCTGCGACACCGCGAGGCCCGACGGATAACGGATCACCCCGTCCGCGACCCGTTGCGGATGGGGTCTAATTCGCGAAGAAACCCGGACGGGCCAGCTTGCTTGTTTCGACCAGTTCGGGCGGAATTTCGCGGATGAAGCGGGACGGCTGGAAGAAGTTGGCGGAGCCGTCGCGATTGACGCGCATGGCCGGCACGCAAAGACGCAACTCGTCCTTGGCGCGCGTGATCGCCACATAGAACAAGCGCCGTTCTTCGCAGTCGGAACCGTTGTTGTGCGTGTCCGCCAGCGAGCGCGAGGACGGGAATAGGCCTTCGGCCAGCCACAAGACGAAAACGACAGGCCATTCGAGACCCTTGGCCTGATGAATGGTGCTGAGCCGCACGGCGTCGGCGCTGTTTTCGTCCAGCGAGTCGGATTCGGCGTCCATATTGGTGAACAGCGCCGCTTCGTTCAAAAACTCGTCGATGCTTTCGTATTTGGCCAGATACTGGATCAGGCCCTGAATGTCTTCCAGTCGTTTTTCGAAATTGTCGAACGCGTTTACGGCGTAGTTTTCGTAGAAGTCGGCGAGAAACGGGTTCAGTATCCGAGCGGGATCCGGCTCGCCCGCGCATTGACGGGCGCCCGCCCAGGACGTGGCCAGGCGATTCCAGCCCGAGCGGGCGGCGGCGGGCAGCAGGGCGCCGACGGCTTCGCAAACGTCGGCGCGGCGAGCGTCGAAGGCGGCGCCCAGTTTAAGCCATATCTTTTCCGCCGATTTCGGTCCGACCCCCGGCAGCCACTGCAAGACGCGTTGAAAGGCCAGTTCGTCCGTTCGCGAACGCCATAGACGCAGGATGCAGCAGGCGTCCTTGATGTGGGCTTGTTCGAAGAAACGCATGCCGGAAGTCATGAAATAGGGAATGGCGCTGCGTCGCAAGGCCAACTCGGCTTCCAGCGCGTGGTAGTGGGCTCGGTACAGGATGGCCATGTCCGACAGGCGATAGCCTTCGCGGCGCAGGGAAGCGATTTGCTCCAGCACGTAGTCCGCCTGCCGGTCGCCGTCGCTGAAGTGGACGACCTGCGGTTTTCTGTACGTCTCGCGGGTCGGCCGCAAGACCTTGCGAAACTGGTCGGCGTTGCCGGCGATGCAGGCGTTGGCCACGGCCAGAATCTCGGGCACGCTGCGATAGTTGGTCTCCAGCTTGAAAATGCGCGTGCGGGGATAGCGTTCGGGAAAAGACATGATGTTGCGATGATCCGCTCCGCGCCAGGAATAGATGCACTGGAAATCGTCGCCCACCACCAGTAGATTTCCGTTGCGCGCGGCCAGGCGGTCCACCAGCTCCGCCTGGATCGGATTGGTGTCCTGATATTCGTCGACCAGAATGTGCAGGAAGCGCTCCTGGTACGAGCGTTCCAACGCGCTGTGTTCGCGCAGCAGCCGCAGACCGTTCAGCAGCAAGTCGTCGAAATCCATGGCGCCCGCCTCGCGCTTCTTGGCGTCGTAGGCGCGCAGCACGCCGAGAATATCCTGCGGATTGCGCCAGTGTTCGGCATAGCGGGCTTCAATGGCGTCGTCTAGCGACTGCCCCGTATTGGCCGCCGCGCTGTGGAGGCCCAGCAGAACGGCGGCCTTGGGAAAATCCTTGCTTTGCAACCCGAGCTTCTTGACGCAGTTCTTGATCAGGGTGCCGGACTCGTCGCGATCCAAAATGGCGTAATCGCCCGGGTACTCCAGCAGGGCCGCATGTTTGCGCAGCAGCCGGTTGGCGAAGTGATGGAAGGTGCCGCCCCAGATATTGCCGACGCGCGGACCGGCCACTTCGCGCGCGCGTTCGATCATCTCGCGCGCGGCGCGGTTGGTAAAGGTCAGCAGCAGAATGCGTTCCGCCGGTACGCCGGCGTTCACCAGGTGAGCCACGCGATACACCAGGGTGCGGGTTTTCCCGGTGCCGGCGGCGGCCAGCGCCAGCAGCGGACCGTCGGGGGCGGGGGGCGCCGCGAGCTGTTCCGGATTGAGTTCCTCGCTGAAATCGGTCATAGCGATTCTGTTCCTTTGCGCGGGCGGTCAGGTCTTGTATTTGCGGCCGGACGGATAGCTGCCGATCAGGCGCAGTTGGACGCAGGCTTTGCGGGCCGCCCGCAGCGCCTGGCGCACCTGCGGCTCCTGCGCGCCGCCTTCGATGTCGGCCCAAAAGGCGTATTCCCGGGGGCAGCCTCGAATGGGCCGCGAGAGCAGTCGGCAAAGATTGATGCCGTGGACGCGGAACGTATCCAGAAAGTCGCAGAGTCCGCCGGGCACATTGTGCGTCACCGCGCACAGCGTCGTGCGCGTGGGATGCGGCAAGACGCGCGCCCGGCCGGCAATGACCAGAAAGGCGGTTTCGTTGGGGATGTCGGCTTCGACCGGATAGCGCAGGACGTCCAGATTGTACAGACGGGCCGCACGGCGCGAAGCCAAAGCGGCGGCGTTGTCGTCCAGAAAGGCATGGCGCGCCGCCATGGCCGTGCTGGCCACCACCTGCCGCTTGACGCCCGGCAGATGGCGGACGATCCAGGCCGCGCAATGTTCCATCGGCGCGAAATGCGAATAGAGCGTCTTGACGGGGCAGTTTTTGCGGCCCAGCAATGCAAGCTTGACATTCAGAAATATTTCCTCGTCAATGTGGACTTTGGGCTTGCCCTCCACCAGAAGATCGACGGTATCGTATATGGCGCCGCCGGACGAGTTTTCGATGGGAACAATGCCGAACCGATTCTCTCCCCCCGCCACATGGGCGAACACTTCGGGGATGGTCGGAAAGGGGATCGTGCGGGCCGTGACCCCGAAACGTTTTTCGGCCACCAGATGGGAATAGGTTCCGAGCGGACCCAAATAGGCGATTTCAGGCTGTTTCATATCCGTCTCCCGACTTGCGGTTGGCAAAGGAAAACAAACTATCAGATATCGGTCGGCATGCAAAGCCTTATCCGGGGTTAACGACGATGAGCGAAGGAACCGTAGGCAAAAGCAAACAGGCTCAGGCGGAAGCCCGTTTGCGGGCGCTCGGCATTCGCGCGGAAGATCTGACCGAAAAATTCGTGCTGGCCTCCGGGTCGGGCGGACAGAAGGTCAACAAAACCTCGTCCTGCGTCTTTCTGCGGCACGCGGCGACCGGCATCGAGATCAAATGTTCCCGCGGTCGCTCCCAGGCGCTGAATCGCTACTATGCCCGCATGGAGTTGTGCGACCGCATCCAGGAGCGCGAGCATCTGGAAAAAACCGCGCGCCGGCAACTGCGCGAGAAAATTCGCCGCCAGAAACGCCGCCGTTCCCGGCGGCAGCGCCATCGCATGCTGGAAGACAAACGCAAGCAGTCGCAAAAGAAAGAGGGTCGCAAATCGGTCCATGTCCGGGACGCGGACGGCTAATCTTAAGGCGGGCGCCGTTCAAGTCAGTCTCTTTTTGATCGCCATTACCAGAACCTGGTTGCGCACCGGTTTTTGCAGCAGGCAATGGGCCGGGTCGCTGGCGACAATGTTTCGCACGCCCAGCGGGGGATCGAAGCCGGTGCAGAATATCGTGCCCGGCGGCGCCCAGTTGTTTTCCTCGCACCACTCCATAATACGATAGAACGCCTGTTCGCCGTCCATTCCCGGCATGGCCAGATCCATGAGCACGACTTCGGGATGATGCTGACGAAAGGCTTCCACGGCCTGGTTTCCGTCGGTGGCTTCGTCAATCACAGCGTCGGCAATATGCGTCTCCAGGATTTTCCTGACGGACTGGCGCAAAGCGTCCTCGTCGTCCACGATCAAAATGCGTTGCGCCGTACAGGGTTCCAGGTTGGACGACAAACCCTGTCGCTCCTGCAAGTCGCTTTCCGCCATTTCCCACGTGCCCAGCACCGGGTTTTTTACGATTTTCAAAACGATTCCTCCCCAGCCGAATGCAAGTCTATTTCAGGGACAGTAGTGCATGGTCTGCGCAGACGCAAGCGGGAAAGTCCATCCATTCTCGCCATGGCATAAAGGGTAGCCGTTCACGGTTCTCGGTTCACAGTTCACGGTTTTCAAGACATCTTGAGCGCTTTTCTCGCAAGTTTCCGGCCAAGCCGCCACGCTTCTATATC
>CAZYAW010000055.1:0-11715 GCA_964646045.1 uncultured Victivallales bacterium
GAAGACGGTCACGCCGTGCGTTCGCCTGCGAAGCGCGACAACAGGCGGTTGCCGAGCAATACGATGGCGACGGCCAGGGCGGCGACGCCCAGCGGCAGCAGGGTTTCCTCGGAACCGTCGGGCCAGCGATTGCCCAGCACGACCGGCAGGTCGGCCACCCGCGCCAGGCGCTTGAAGGGCCACAGTCCCCAAAGCGAGCCGAGAATCAGGCCCAGCATGAAACTGAGGGTCGTGTCGCGAAACTTTGTCAGCAGACGCGACAGCAGGCGCGCCAGGGCCAGTCCGCCCAGTCCGCCGCCGGCGGCGAAGACGGCCAGCGCGAACAGTTCGCGCCGCGTCACGGCGCCGAGTACGTCGAAATAGAGGCCGGTCAGCAGCAGCATGAACGAACCGCTGATGCCGGGCATGATCATGGCCGCGATGGCCAGAGCGCCGCCCGCAAACAGCAGAATCGCTTCGCGACCCTGCGGCAGGCGCAACGAGATCGCGCCGCCGGTTTTCGCGTCGGCGGCCGCCGCGTCCGGCAGGGTCGCGTCCGCCTGTTTGATTTCGGCCTTGCGCTGCGCCTTTTCCCGAGCGACTTCGCCGTCGCCGGCCATGGTCAGGCCGACGGTCAGGACGGTCGCCGTCAGGCAGGCCAGAATCTGCGGCGCTCCGCGGCGGCGCAGCATTTTCCAGGGAAAGACGGTGGACGCCAGGATCAGGCCGAAGAAGAAGGCGTAGGTCGGTTCCAGCCGCTCCCGCAAGAGATCCGTCAGCAGACTGGACAGAGAAAAAATCGCGGCTCCGGCGCCGAGTCCGAGCCAGAGCAGAAAGGCGGCATCGGCCTGCCGCAGTGCCGCGGCCAGGGCCTGCCGCTCTTGCGCGCGCAGCGACAGGGCGCGTACGGCGGCGCGCAACAGATCCAGATTGAGCGCCTTGAGCGCCGCAATAAAGCGCGGATAGACGCCCAGGGCCAGGGCCATGGTGCCGCCGCTGACGCCCGGCACAATGTTGGCCAGGCCGATCAGGTAGCCCTGGCCCAGTCGCCAGGCCGTGCGCACGAGCCAGTCGGAGGATGCGCCCGGGGATATTCTCGCGCCGGCTTTCCGGGTCATGGCGTGTTCCGGCCGTAGTCGGGATTCTCCGTGCGGAAGCGGTATTCCCGCTCGATGTCTTCGCGCATCATGTCGTACATGTCGCTGCCCGGCGCGATGACGCGTTCCGCGATGGGCTCGCCGGCGGCGATGCGGAAGATGTCTTCCAGATAGGCTTCGGCGTCCAGGCCCTGACGGCGCGGATCGAGATAGTGTCCGTACAGGTGCAAAGAGTCGTTGATGTCGGTGTAGCTGCCCGGCGCGACCGGCACGCCCAGTTCGCGTTCCAGGCCGCGGCGCACTTCCTCGTGTATGCCCTCGGTCACGCCGTAAATGTTGGACGGCACGGCCTTGAGCAGATCGCGCGACCGCCAGTGTCCGTTGACGTGCAGAATGTAGCCGGCGCCATGCGGATTCTCCATCAGTCGGAACCAGAAGCGCTGCAGGCAGGGGGAATGGTACTGGTCCCAGTGGAAGGGGCCCAGTTGGCCGTCGTTGTGATCCCAGCGCGGGTCCCAGGTGATGCACTGCGCCGAACGGCTGGTGGGATTGCGCGCCAGGTTGCGCACAACGGATTCGAGCTGATTGGCGGTTTTGAGGCGGCCTGTAAAATCGAAGAAGGGATAGGCGCGCAGGCGCTGGCTGTAGGTGTAGTTCCAGCGTTCGTCGCCGCGGATTTCGTCGAAAGTTCCGTCCTTGAGCTTCTCGGCGACCTTGGCCGGCGAGATCATCCAGCCGTCCTTGACGCCTTCGATTTCCGCCCGGTAGTCGCCGAAGCCCAGCCAGCCGCCCAGATAGTGCTTGTGGAAACGGGGTTCGCCGAACGGTTCCTCGATGCGCATCATGACGGTGGCCTCGATGCTGGGGAAGCTCTGGAACTGTCCGTCCGCAGCCTGCGGGTCGTAATGGGTATGGATTTCGCAGCCCAGCCCCATGACCGCCATTACGGCGTCCTCCCAGACTTCCGGCAGGGTGCGCCGCGCCAGATGGAGGGTCGGCAGCGCGCCGGGAACGGGATCGGAAAAGGAGAGGCGCCCCTGTTTGCGCAGCTCGAAGGAATAGTCGCGCGCCGCCTGTCGCGCTTCGGCGAACACGGCGTCCGCGCCACGGGCCTTGATTTTCTCTTTGACACCACTCATTGCGATTCCCCTTGTTTATTGCGGGTCCAGCCAGACTTCCACGCGACAGGCGCGTTTGCGGACCGGTTCGATCAGCGTACCGGTCAGCGGCGCGCCGTCCACGACGATGCGCGGGGTCGTCGGCCGGTTGCCGGCGCGATTGTGAACAGTTACAAAATAGCGGCAGCCGCGAAAGGACTTTTCCACGGCGTATTCGCGCAGGTCGCCCGGCACGCAGGGCTCGATGCGCAGTCCCGCGTAGTCGGCCCGCACTCCGAGCATGCGCGCAATGTTTTTGCGGTACCAGTTGAGGGAGCCGGTGAAATTGCCATAGTAGTTCTTGCCGAAATCGACGTGATCGGGGCCGACCGTGAAATTGCTCTGCTGATGCGGAGGCTGGGTTGAAATCTGCGGCAGCGTTCGCGACGGAAAGGTGCGGACGATGCTTTCCCACGCCGCGTCGCCGCGGCCCAGGGCCAGGAAGGCCGCCGTTACGAACGACTGGCCGTGCGTATAGAGAGAGGCGTTTTCGAACAGGCCGGGCATCATGTCGGCAATGCGTCCGACTTTCTTGCTTTGGGCCGTGTAGGCGGGCTTGAGCAGTTGGTGGCCCAGGGGCGTGTCGAGCGACGCGACGGCTTGCAGGGTGGCGGCCACGCGCTCGGGGCCGGCCTTTTGCGCCACGCCCGTCAGCAGCGCCCAGGTGTTGACGTTGAGATGAATGCGGCCTTCCTTGCAGGCGCGCGCTCCGATCGGCTCGCCGCCGTCGTTGAACCCGTACACGTAGTGCGAGCCGTCCCAGGCATGGCGATTGACGTTGCGGGTCAGGGTCGAGACGATGCCGGCCATTTCGCGGGCTTCGCGGTCGCGCCCCCGGTGGAGGGCCAGCTCGCGCATGAGCTGCGCGGCCCACACGACGGCCAGGGTGAGCCACACGCTCACGCCGCGTCCGCCGCGTCCGATGCCGTCCAGGGCGTCGTTCCAGTCGCCGTGTCCGGCCAGACAGAAACCGTGGCGACCGCGGAAGCGGTAGCAACTGCGGACCGCCAGCAGCGCGTGCTCGTACACGCTGGCGACGCGGTGCGGCACGGCCCGCCGAGTGGTCGGGTCGAAGAAACCGGCCGTTTCGTCCAGCAACGACCAATCCCCGGTTTCCTTCAGGTAGGTTGTCAGGGCGTCCGCGATCCAAACGGGCGAATCCATATACATGCGCAGGTCGTGCGGGGCGCCGGCAAACTTGTTGTACTGCCGTATGGCTCGTCCGTCGGGAAGCTGATACGACAGCGCCTCCAGCAGTTCGCCGCGCACGAAGGCGGGATCGAAATCGCAGATGCCGGTCAGATCCTGCAGAATGTCGCGATAGCCCACCATGTCCAGGGCGCGTACGAAACGGGCCTGATGACTGGCCTGGAGCTTGGACCAGACATTGAAGAAGCGATCCATTTCGTCGTTGCCGGTACGGATCAGGTGGGCGCGGCAGCGTTGGTTCCAGACGCGGCGCGCCGCCTGCAGGGCCCGTGCGGGGCCGGACCCGGTCAGATACTTTTTGCTCCATTGGCGGCGCTGCGCGGCGGCGCGGCGGGGATCGGCCGCGGCGGCGCCCAGCACGAAGCGCAGCGTTTTTTCCTCGCCCGCCCGCAGTGCGACCGTTTGCTGCAAGGCGCCGATCATGCCGGCGTAGGGCGCCTGGCCCGTCGAATTGCGGCAGCGTCCGGCCACGACGGCGGCGGGGAAATCGCGGAAAACACCGTCGCCGTCAAAGCTTTCGCGCGAGAGATCGTATCCGTCCACCGGTGTATCGGACATCAGCAGACCCGAGCGCGGCGCGGCATTGTTCTGATCGTGGTTGAAGGCCGCCACGGCCCGGTTGCGGGCGTCGTAGAGCCCCCCGCAGACGACGCGCATGTCGAAATAGTAGGCCGGATAGGAGCGCAGTCCCCAATGGACGCGCGTGAAGAGGGTCAGTCGGCGGCGGCGCCGGCTGCGATTGCGCAGCCGTACCGTCCAGATTTCCAGCGGATCGTCCGCCGCCACGAAGACGTGCAGCGACGATTCCAGATCGCGACTGCGCGAGCGGATTTCCAGTTCTCCCGTCCCCTGCCGGCACGCGAAGTCGCTGACGGCCGCCTCGTCCCGACCCGGCTGCGGCAGCAGGAACCAGATGTCCTTGGCGCGTCCCTTTTCGTCGCGCCAGGCGCCCTTGCGGTTTTCCTCGCAAAGATAGAAGGTGCGCGCGTCCGTGTCGCCCGGACAGGTGGGGACGTAGCTGGTGTCCTGATGGGCCGTGATCGGACCGGCCAACACGCTTTCCAGGCAGGAAAAGCCGCGCCCGGTGACATCCCAGAAAGAGCCGTAAATGCCGCGAGCGCGCGCGTGGGGAGAACTGAGCAGATGCAGATAGGGGCGCGGCGTGTGCAGGGCGTGCACGCAATGGACGCTGTCGTGCAAAAAGCCGCGGGGGTCGCGGCGGTCCTCGAAGCGGCTGAAGGCGGTCTGCGCCGCGCGCGCTTCCGCTGCGCCGATTCCGTGCAGGGGGGGCAGGCCGTTTCTTAAATTGGCGCGAGCCTGTGCGACGACCGTGATTTTTTTGCTTGGCATGGCTTCCTTCTTATGGTGTAAGCAATCCGACTTTGGGGCAGCGCGAAGAACCTCGGCCGCCGCGGTCGGCGGCGCCTTGGCGCACAAACGAACAAGAGCGGCTATAAACCAGAATATCGCCGCAGACAAGGACAATTTTTATGGATGTCGGCGCAATGGAACCCATCGCCTCTCATTTTCCGCTGGCGGGACCGCCCGTGGAGGCCCGGCCGCACGGCTCCGGCCACATCAACGACACCTACGCGGTCGCCTGCGCCGCGGACGGCGGCCTGCGCCACTACGTCTTTCAGCGCATCAACCGCGACATTTTCAAAGATGTGGAAGGGCTGATGGAGAACGTGGCGCGTGTCACGCGGCATCTGCGCGACGTCTGCGGCGCCGGGGCGCAACCGTCACGCGCCTGTCTGGCGCTGATCCCGACGGTCGAAGGGCGGACTTATTTCGCCGGCGCCGACGGCGAATGCTGGCGAGTGTACGACTATATCGAAGACGCCGAGACTTTCGACGTCTGTTCCGGTCCCGAGCAGGCCTTCGAGGCCGCGCAAGCCTTCGGACGCTTTCAGCGGCAACTGGTGAATCTGCCCGGCGGACCGTTGCACGAAACCATACCCTACTTCCACCACGCGCCGCGCCGTCTGGCGGCGCTGGAAGAGGCCTGTGCCGCCGACGCGGCGGGACGCCGAGCCGCCGTCGAGGAGGAAATCGCCTTCTGCAGCGCGCGCCGGGACCTGCTGGCGCGCGTTCAAGAGGGGCTGGACGCGGGCCGCATACCGCAGCGCGTCACGCACAACGACACCAAACTCAACAATGTCATGATGGACTGCGCCACGGGCCGCGCCCTGTGCGTGATCGATCTGGACACGGTGATGCCGGGTTCCGTTCTGTTCGATTTCGGCGACATGGTGCGCACCTTCACGCCGACCGCGCCGGAAGACGAGCCGGATCTGAGCAAAGTCCGGATGGACATGGATATTTTCGAGGGACTGGCGCGCGGCTATATCGGCGTGGCCCGCGACTTCCTGACGGCAGCCGAACGCGAGGAGCTGAGCTTTGCCGGACCCTTGATCACGCTGGTGATCGGCATCCGCTTCCTGACCGACTATCTGGCCGGCGACGTGTATTTCAAAGTGCATCGGCCGGGACACAACCTGGATCGCGCCCGCACGCAATTCAAGATGGTTCGCGAGATGGAGCGGCGCCAGTCGGAAATGGCGGCGCTGATCGAAAAGGCGCTGGCATAACAGGCAAGGCCTTTGCGGGGGTCCGGTCAGACGGCGGGGCGCAGGGTTTCCAGAACGAGCGGTATGGTCTCCTTGCGATTCGGCGGCGTTTCCACTACAACTTCACACGGGCGCCGGCCACCAGGGAAACGTCTCTCTTTCTGCGTTCCTCCGGCGGCGCGTTGTCGATTTTGCCGGTCAGAACCGTGCGCAGACTCAGACGCGTATTGACCGCCGCTTCCGCGCCCAGTTCCAGTTGCAGCAGCCAATCCGAGAAATCGCGGGCCTTGGGCAGATACTCCGCCGACTGCCAGAGCCGCGCGCCGGCGCCGGCCTTCCATTCCAGCCGTTCGGCCGCGCGGAAGACCCAGTAGTCGGCGCGCTGTTCCGTTGTTTTTTCCCACAGGTACGAAACACCGCCTTCCAACGACAGAGCGAGCGTTGCGGACTGCAGCGCGTAGAAACCCGCCGCCGGGCCCAGGACGGCCCGGTAGTCCACGCCGGCCAGGTCGTCGTACAGCGCCGCGGCGTTGGCGGCGGCAAACGTGCGCGGACTCAGCGTGCCTTTCGCGTTGGCGAACAGGCTTGCATTTTCGACGCTGGTGCGACGTTCTCCGTCCGTCACCTCCTCCCCGTAGCGGGCTTCGATCCCGCTGCGCAGTGAACCGACCCCGCGGCGGTCGCCGTCCAGATTCATTCCGACGTGGGCCTGGAAGGCCTCGCTGTTGCCGCGCGTCACGGTGGCGCCCAGATTGACGGAGCCGCGCAGGCCGGCCGCCTCGGCGGTCTCGTCTCCCGGCGCCGCCGCAACACCCAGCGCCAGCGCCACGACGCCGAGCGCGCCGGCGCGGATGCGACGGCCAAGCGGAAAAGAATGTACCTTCAACAGTTTCATCGGCGTCTCCCAACGCGAGAACACGTCGTTCTCGGTAAGCGGTCCAACAGGAAGGGAGGAACCTATACGAAGATCTTGCGGAACCGCAAGCAAAGAATGGCGATGGCCGTTCGCGGTGCACAGTTCACGCTTTTTCAGACTTCGTGAGCGCTTTCCTTTTTTAACCGTGAACGCTTACGCTGAGTTTACTGGCTTTCAAGAAGTCCATGTTCGCCGGTGTACTCGACGGCGGAGCCAAAGAAGTTTTCCTGGGCGGCACGCGTCTGAAGCGCTTCATGGAAAGCGTGGAAACCGCACCGGTTCCGTTGCGACCCGCGTCGAGGCCGGCGGCATCGCGCACGAACAGGAGACGACCGCCTCCGAGACGACCGCGCCGACCGTCCGTTCCGCCGACACGCCGCCCGCCGCGGTCCCGGCCGCCAGCGCGCCGCTCTCGCGCGAAGCGGCGGGCGAACTGCTGACGCTGGGCGCCAAGCCCGCCGCTCATGACAGGTTGAGCGTGGCATGGCGCGCGTCTTCTTCCCAGTCGGCGGGTCGGCGCGTGGAGATGGAGGCGATGGATTTGCTGGTCATGTGATTGCCGCGAGCCTTGGCGCTTTTGACCGGCACCGTCTCGGGCCGAAACGACTGCCGATGGATGCGCTGGTTCTTGGCGGGGCGATACTTCACATAGAGCGTTTCCGGCGTGCCCGCCTCCAGCAGATGCAGCCGGGCGTCGGGCAGGGCGCAGGAGTATTCCTTGTTGAGGATGGCGCCGCCCGGCGTAAAGCGTTTCAGATAGGTCAGTTGGTCGGCGCTGTACACCACCGTGAACACCTGGTCGCGGTCGTACTTGCCGCAATGCAGCAGCGTCTTGTCCACAAAAAGTTTTTCGGGCGGCGCCAGCATTTTGTAGCGGCCGTCCTTCCAGACCAGCAGCAGTTTGTCGTAGGAGGAGCATTCCGCGACGACATCGCCCTCCACGTTCCAGCCGAGATAGCCGTTCTGCCGGTCGTAGGACAGCCGCAGCTCGCGCGCGGTCAGCTCCTTGATCTCGACCTCGCCGAAGCGCGTGATGCGCGTCTGTCGCGGATACAGGGCGCCGTAGCGGGCGATCAGATCTTTCAGAGCCTTGATCGCGTAGGAAGTCAGACGGCCCAAGTTCTTGCGCACCGTTTCCAGTTCCGCGAGGATGGACTCGATTTCCTTGCGATTTTTTTCGATGTCGAACAATGAAATGCGACGGATGCGCAGCGCCAGCAGCATTTCGATATCTTCGGCGGTCGGATCGCGCTGCAGTTCCTTGCGAAAAGGGGCCAGGCCCGCGCGGATGGCCGCCTCGACCGCCTCCTGCGTCTGGCACTGCTCGATGCGTTTGTAAATGCGTTCCTCGATGAAAATGCGCGTCAGCGTGCGGTTGTGCAGAGCGTCGAGCAGATCGCTTTCGCGATAGGTCAGCTCGCCCTTGAGCAGCTCCAGCAACTGGCGCGTATTTTCGCGCAAAATGTCGGATACGTTCAGCCGCACGGGACGCCGGTCGCGAATGACCACCGGATTGCCGTGCAGCGTGGACTCGCAGGCGGTGAAGGCGTACAGGGCGTCCACCGCCTTGTCCTGATCGGCCCCGGCCTGCAGATGCAGCTCGATTTCCACGCGTTCGGCCGTAAAATCGCTGATGGATTTGACCGGCGCCTTCTTGCGGCGCGCGGCCTCCTCGATGGAGGCCACCATTGATTCGGTGGAGCAGCCGTAGGGGATTTCGCGAATGACCAGGCGGCCGGGCCGGCTTTTTTCGATCTTGGCGCGCAGTCGCACGGAACCGCAGCCGTTGTCGTAGCCGCTGGCGTCCATGTCGGCCCCTTGCGGGAAATCGGGCAGGAGCTGAAAAGGCTGTTTACGCAAAATGCATATCTGCGCCTCCAGCAGTTCCACGAAATTGTGCGGCAGAATGCGCGTGGAGAGCCCTACGGCGATGCCCTCGGCGCCCAGCATGAGCAGCAGCGGCAGTTTGGCGGGCAGCGTGACGGGTTCGCGATTGCGGCCGTCGTAGCTGGGTACGAACTGCGTGAGCCGCTTGTTGAACATCTGCGTGCGGGCCAGCTCGGTCAGGCGGCACTCGATGTAGCGCGGCGCGGCGGCGCGGTCGCCCGTGAAAATGTTGCCGAAATTGCCCTGCCCCTCGATCAGATAGCCCTTGTTGGTCAGATTGATCAGGGCGTCGGCAATGGAGGCGTCGCCGTGGGGATGATACTGCATGGCGTGCCCCACTACGTTGGCCACCTTGATGAAGCGGCCGTCGTCCTTCTCGTGCAGGGCGTGCAGGATTCGCCGCTGCACCGGTTTCAGACCGTCGGCCAAATTGGGAATGGCCCGCTCGCAGATTACATAGGAGGCGTACTGCATGAAATAGCTGTCGATCATTTGCCGGAACGGACCGTGTTCGTCGTCCAGCGCGGAACCGGCCGCCGCGTCGTCCTGCGCGTCCGCGCCGAGCGCTTCGGTCGCCGGGCCCTCTTCGTCCGCTGCCGCGCCGTCAAGCGGACCGGCCGCGCCGTCCGATGGCGACGGATCGTCGAAGGGCAGCTCCGCTTGCGGATCGTTTTTGCGTTTTGCCATGGAGTTCGCCTCGTAAATCAGAATAGACCGGGTTCGACCAGCAGATGGTTCATGATGTAGTCGCGTCGCTCCTGCGTGTTTTTGCCCATGTAGAAGCTGAGGGTTTCGGCGACCGGCCGCTGCTCGCCGGGAACCACCGGGGTCAGGCGCATGTCGGACCCGATGAACTGCTTGAACTCGGCGGGCGAGATTTCGCCCAGCCCCTTGAATCGGGTGATTTCGGACTGCTTGCCGATCGTTTGCACGGCCCGGTCGCGTTCGGGCTCCGAATAGCAGTAGAAGGTGCGTTTCTTGTCCCGCACGCGGAAGAGCGGGGTCTCGAGAATGTGCAGGTGGCCCTCCACCACCATGGCCTCGAAAAAGCGCAGGAAGAGGGTGATCATCAGGTTGCGGATATGCAGTCCGTCCACATCGGCGTCGGTGGCCAGAATGACGCGCCGATAGCGCAGCCTTTCGGTGGACTCCTCGATGTCGAGACTGCGCATCAGGTTGTAGATCTCGTCGTTTTTGTAGAGCGCCGCCCGGTTGAGATTCCAGACGTTCATCGGCTTGCCTTTGAGCGTGAAAATGGCCTGCGTATTGGGGTCGCGACAGCTCACGATGGAACCGGCGGCCGACTGGCCCTCCGTGATAAAGATCATGGAGTCCAGTCCGGCATTGCGCGCCGCGTTGAAATGACGTTTGCAGTCCTTGAGCTGCGGCACGCGAATGGAAACGGCGCGCGACTTTTCGCGGGCCATTTTCTTGACCGCCTGCATCTCCTTGCGCAATTTGCCGGTTTCCTCGATCTTGGCGAGCATTTTCTCCGCCGCCTTGGGATTGCGGTGCAGGAGGTCGGCCACGATGTCGCGCACTTGGAGCACCAGGCTCGACCGGATTTCGGCGTTGCCGAGCTTGTTTTTGGTCTGCGACTCGAAAAGCGGATCCTTGAGCCGTATGGCGATCGCCCCCAGCAGCCCTTCGCGGGTGTCGTCGCCGTCGAATTTCTTCTTGGAGAATTCGTTGACGCCCTTGAGCAGTCCCTCCTTGAACGCGCTGAGATGGGTGCCGCCGTCGGTCGTGTACTGGCCGTTGACGAACGAATAATAGTTTTCGCTGAAGCGGTGCGTATGCGTAAAGGCCAGTTCCAGGGACTTGTCGCGATAGTGCAGCGCCGGGTACAGGCGCTCGAAATGCGTTTCGCGGGCGATCAGGTCGAGCAACCCGTTTTCCGAGAAAACCAGTTTGCCGTTCCAGTCGATTTTCAGGCCGGGATTCAGGTAGGCGTAAAAGGCCAGGCGCCGCGCCAGATGCTCCTCCTGAAAAGCGACCTCGCCGAAGATCTCCGGGTCGGGCGTGAACTGCACCCAGGTCCCGTTGCGTTCCTCGGTGCGACCCTTGTCGCGCGCAACCAGTTGTCCGCGCCGGAACGCGGCGGATGCGAATTCGCCCTCGCGCACGCTGCGCACCTCGAACGAGGAGGAGAGGGCGTTGACCGCTTTGGTGCCGACGCCGTTGAGCCCGACGCTGAACTGGAAAACGTCGTCGTTGTATTTGGCTCCGGTGTTGATCTGCGAAACGCAGGCTTCCAGCTTGCCGAGCGGAATGCCCCGTCCGTAGTCGCGAACCGTAACCCGCCGCTCCTCGATGCGCAGCTCGACGCGCTTGCCGTAGCCCATGATGAATTCGTCCACGGCGTTGTCGAGCGCTTCCTTGACGAGAACGTAAATGCCGTCTTCGTAGTGCGATCCGTCGCCGGTGCGCCCGATGTACATCCCGGTCCGCAAGCGGATATGCTCCAGCGAAGACAGGGTCTTGACCTTGCTTTCGTCGTAAACGTGTTTTTCGTTTTTGGCCATAGTACGCAGCGGCTCGGGTATCGGGTTTCCGTACGGCCCCGTGATTTCGCAGGCTCCATCAGGTTTTTCGAGGGTCTGAATATCCAACCAGCCGTCGCCTGCGGCTAGGCTGGTTGGCGGCTGGACATTGTATTTCGACCGGTCGGAACTTCGATGGCGAATACAAAGTCGGACACCATACAGAATGCCGGGCGATTGTCCAATGCTTTTTGCTACGGCCGCAAAATCCGGTTGGGCCGATCAACGGGCGTGCGTTAAACGGTTCCCCTTTTTTTTCCGGACTCATTTTCCCTTATGCAGTATTTCTGTGATCAATGGAAACGGGAAATGTCATTCAGGGGCGTTGCATTGCGGCAGCAGACGTTGGATTAATCC
>CAZYAW010000056.1:0-3322 GCA_964646045.1 uncultured Victivallales bacterium
GTCTTCCCGGCTCCAGCCGCTACGCATGACCGTCGCCCCTGAGGGTTCGAGATGGACGGAGGTCGTCTTGGGCGGGGTTCCGCCCGGCTTCGCCGCGCCGCGCATCAGCCGGTCGGCAACGTAAAGGAAATCCGGACGACTGTACCGCTCCGCGCCTTCGAGCAGCAGGTGCGCCGGTATGCTCCGAGCGGCGGAGTCATTCAGACACGGCAGGCCGCCCAGCGGATTGGTGGCCAGCATCCACCACTGGAGCACGGTTTCCAACCGCGCTCCGAACGACTGCGCCTCTTTGTCTTGGATGCCGGCCGCCTTCAGCAAAGCCATCACGCGGCGAGGGCCGTCGTAGCAGATGGCCATATAGTCGGTCGGCACCCGTTCGGAATGGCAACCGTCCTCGTAGAAATCGCGCTCCATGTGCTCGGCGAGCCGCTGAATGCCCAGCCTCAGCCATGACGACGAATCCCGGAACTCCGGCAGGCGCACCGCGATCTCCACCAGGCCGCGGCAGCCGGTGCTCTGCCAGTTGCCGTCCCGATACCCCTGGCGCTGCAGCTCGTACAGCCAACGGGCCGAACCCAGCGCCGTCTTCAACATCCGCCGGTGCGTCTCGATCGGGCGGTCGGGGTAGGGACACGTGTAGTAGTGGAGAAACCACAGGTTCCGTATGCCGAGTCCGAGTTCGTACCAGACAGGGTCCAGATGGCCGAAGCCTCCCCGGACCGCATCGCGTTGTTCGTACCATTGGTGGAACAGTTCGTCGAATTTCGCCAGGTACGTCTCTTCCCCGGTGGCGTGAAACGCCGTCAACAGCGGTTGGGACCAGGACCAGTAATGGAACCCGTACTTGCCGCTTTTACCGTAGTTGAAATTGAAATCGACCACCGGGCCGTGCTGTCGCGTCACGTTCCCCCAACCGTTGATCTGATGACGCATGACCGGTTCCGCGTCGCGCCGGGCCTCGGCGACGCGGTCCGGCTGCGCGCGAAGCTCTTTGTGGAGTGCCGCGACCGGTTTGAGAGTGTGACCGTGCGCGACCGCGTCGACCGTTTTATTCGCGTCCCAGTATGCCGCCCAGGCGCGGTAGGCCGCCGTGTAGTCGCCTGCCTCGACGGCGACCTTGATCTTCGCCAGGGCCGGCTTGTCCAAGTCCAGCGCCGCGAACAGATCCCGGTCGGTCATGTGCTTGATTTGCGTTTGCAGGTATTGCTTGTCCGCGCGCCGATCGGGAATGCTTCCGGACGCCTTTGCCTGATCCGCGGCATCCGCCGTCAGGCAAAGGCATACTGCCGACACGAGCAGAACAAACCGCGCCAGGCGGGTGTTTCCTTTCATGGTTTTTCCTCCTTCACGACTGCGCCGTTCTGTCAAGAATTCTGCCCCAGTTGTGGGGCCAATCAACGTTTCATCAAGTATTTGCAGCGGATTGGTTATTCTCCCCCAGGATCTAGGCGCTAGGCGTTAGGCGTTAGGAACTTCTCCGGACGCTCATGCATGGATCGCAGCATCTTTCCTGCTTCTGAGTTCAGGGATGTGAGCTGTGCATGCACTTCCTTGCTGATGTAGCCGCAATCCCGTGCAAAGTCGAACGCCGTGTCAGTTTCCCAATTCTCTCCGATACAATCAGAGAGCTTGCTGACAAAGTGGGCTTCGTACCGTCGCTTCGCCCACGCTTCTCGCAAGTTATGACAGACAGAGCGGGAAGATCGACGGCCTTGGGATGTCAGCGCATATCGCTCTTCCGCAGGAAAGCTCTTGCTGATTTCGAAGAACTCCATTGCCACCCGGTATGCCTTGATGTAAACCGTCAACTCCTTTACATCCTTCACGGCCATAGTCCTCTGCCTCCCTAACGCCTAGCGCCTAGCGCCTAATCCCTACGTCGCACTACCCACCACTCAGGTCCTCGCGACACTCGTTTCATCTTTTCATTAAACTTTTGACAGAAGCGACTTCGCCGTTCATGCGCACGTCCTTGCGGCGCGATTCCGGCGTGACTTTCAGTTTTATGACCTTGCCATCTTTGAATTCGCATTCGACCGTGGTCTGCCTGGGAGCGTGGAGCTTGAAGGACACATCCCATTCCTTCGGCCAGGCGGGCAGCAGCAGGATGCGGTCTCCGGCCGTTTGCATGACCATCGCCTGCAAGGCCCGCATGGCCGTACAGCCGTGGCACTGGTCCGGTATCCAGTCGTAGTTCGGACCGTAGAAGCCGGGGAAGCGGAAACCCGCCGCCGGACTCCCGAACCGACCGACCACCACTTTCCGCGCCTCGCCCGTCAACCCGATCATGGCGGCATGCACCCCATCCTGACTCCAGCCGCGGTTCGCCTTGTCGCGGCGAACAGGCCAGGCGTTCAGCGCCGGCTGCACGTCCGCCTTGCCAATGCCGTGGATCTCGTAGGGCCAGACAGCGTAGAACTCCGGATTCTCATGATCCGAATGGCGGCTGCCGCCAGCGGCCGCCAGCAACCGCGGCGGGTTGCCGCCCATCGGCAAAGGGGGCAGGTCGGCCAGCATCTTGCGCCATGTTGCCTTTTGCGTTTCGTTCGTCGAGCAGGCGATCAACGGCGGCAGAACGAAGCGGAGCCCGGCGACTTCCGGCATGGGATTCGTGCCGTTCTGAATGGCCTCGAGCGAAGAAATCGGGAAGAAGTGCAGGCGCCCCTCTTTCCGCGGCCAGTGCGTGTCGTAGAAGGTGAGCACCGCTTCGGCCATCGGCAGAAGCTGCCCGTCGCGAAACGTTTCATCGCCTGTATGCCGATAGTACGCAAGCATGAGGGTCACCAGTTCAATGCCGCTCTGCCAATACCAGCCAGGCGGAGAACTGAGAGGCGCGCTATTTGGGATATGCGCCGCCATTTTCGTCAGGCGTGGCCCGCCCCACCATTCCTGCTCGGCTTCGGGATGCTGCGGATCCCAACGGTAGGTGTCCCGCTTGCCGAAGGATGTTCCCCAGTGTTCCATGATCTCGGGGAAAAATGCGCCCCGGTGCTTGAAATAGGTTCGCGTGGCGTGTTGGCGTATGGGCAACGCGTCCGAGTACATCTTGAACATGGGCCGCATCAGGTCGAAATCGCCCGCCAGGGGCATGGTCCAGTAGATCAGCCGCGTGTTCTGCCACCAGTACGGATCGCCCCACTCGCGGAAATCGGCATCGAACGTGACCGTTCCGATGTAGGTCTTGATCGGGCGCACGCAGTCCACGTTGAAGATCGATCCGTTGAACTTGATCGGCGCCCCGCCCCGTCCCGCGCAGGCATTCATCCAGCGCTGCAGCGCATAGCCGCGCGTGGCCGAATCCGCCTCCGGATCGCCACGCGCT
>CAZYAW010000057.1:0-3308 GCA_964646045.1 uncultured Victivallales bacterium
GGCAAGGCATTCAAGTCTTCCGTATCGCCCCCGCCCGCGCCATGCCCTCGCAGGCGGCGGCGCAGACGGCCCTGCGCATCGCCCGCGAATGGGGCGCCGATTTGATCCAGGGGGTGGACTACCTCGGCGAATGCGCGTCTCTGCTGCGACAGCGCGACCGCCCTCCGCTTTGCGTCAAGCTCAGCACCAGCATCTCGCTGCGCACGCTACGACGTTCCCTGGCCCTCTTCCCGTGGCAACGCCTCATGGTGAACCTGGCCTGTGCGCGCGCCTGGCGCCAGTGGCGCAACGAACTGATCTCTATTCGCCGAGCCGACCTGCTATTCGCGCCGACCCGCAGAGTATTCGAGGAATTCCAGCGGCAGGGCACCCCCCTGCCGACACGGCGCGCCGTCGTGCCGAACCCGGTGACCGTTCCCGCCGACTGGCATAACGACGAAGATCGCGAACCGACTGTGCTTTTTGTCGGGCGGCTGGACTTCGGCAAGGGAGTGGGCCGTCTGCCCTCCATCATGAGCGCGCTATGGAAACAATTGCCGCAGACCCGCCTGACCATCGCCGGCGGCGACTTCTACGCCCGCGGCATCGGATCCGTTCGCGCCTGGCTGACGAAGCGTTTCGGCTCGTTTACGCACCGCGTCCATTTTGCGGGCGAAGTCGGCGCTACGGAACTGGACGAACTCTACCGCCGCGCCTGGATCGTGGTCGTTCCCTCGCGCTGGGACAGTTGCTCGAACGCGACTCTGGAAGCCATGGCACGCGCCAAGGCGGTCGTGGCCAGCCCGCACGGCGGCATGGCGGAGCTGCTCGAGGGCACGGCCGCGCCCGTAGCGGACCCGGACCGCCCGGACTTTGCCGCCGCCGCGGCTCGACTGCTGTCCGAAAAATCGCAACGGCAAGCGCTGGGTCGCGCACTGCAACGGCAGGCCGGCGAACGCTTCCATCCCGACCGTGTCGCGGAACTGTACTGCCAATTCACGGCCCGCGAGATCGGGGGCGCGGCATGAGCAACCCTGTGAAATTGACGGTCGTCACGCCCACCTACAATCAGGCCCCTTTCATAGCCCAAACGTTGCAAAGCGTTCTCGACCAGCATATCGGAAGCGAACTCCAGTATATCGTACAGGATGCCTGTTCCACCGATGGAACGGCAGAGATTGCGCAGGCTTTCGCCGACGCCTTTACCCGGCAAGGCGTGCACTGGCGCTATGTGCGCGAAGAAGACGACGGACAGTCGGACGGCATCAACCGAGGATGGCGCCAAGCCGAGGGGGACATCGTAGCCTTCCTCAATTCGGACGATTTGTATCGACCCGGCGCCTTGCGAACGGTTCTGGATTACTTCACGGACCATCCCGACACCCAATGGGCCTATGGCGGATGGCGACTGGTTGGCAAAAGCGGACGCCCCTACAAAACCGTCGCGCCGCCGCCCTATCGGCATTCCGCTCTTCTCAACCATTGCTACATCGGTCAACCCGCCTGTTTTCTGCGTCGGAACCTTCTGGCCGAAGTCGGCTTACTGAATACGGATCTGCATCTGGCCATGGACTACGATCTCTGGCTGCGCATTGCGCGCCTTCATTCTGCGGGAACCATTCCCGCGATTCTCGCCGACATGCGCTACTACCGCGACGCCAAGAGCGCGGCGTCGGTTCGCGAACAGACCCTCGAAATTTTTCGTCTGGGCAAAGGCTACAGTCGCCCCTGGAGCTGGCGCCGCCTGCGTCAGACCTACTATTGCCTGCGCGGACTCGCCTCCGTGACGGTCGGACACGACATTTCGCGCCGCATCGAAAACATGGAACGAGCTTCGCGTGCGGAAAAAGAATGACAGGGTCGGCTCTGAACGCTCATTCCGCGCGCACCGCAAACACATAGTCCCGGCCCCGGGTATGAACGACAAAATGGTCGGGCAGCGGATACTCTTCTTGCCGGCCTGCCGGAATCAGTGCCGCATCGCCTTTATACATGTGTTGGGGATTCCGTGTTCTGACTATGCTGTAGCCCGGCAGGGCATGTCGGCGCGGATGCGGATAGTGCAAGCGCAGCAGACTGGAGATCAGGTCCGAACAGGCGGTCGGCCCTCGCGGGGGCGCCACCGACAAGCGTTTCTTGACGCCGGACCGATCCGGAGCGCGCAACAGTTCCTCCATCACGTCATTGTCCTCCGGCAAGACGCGCGGCCGAATCGCCGCCGAGACGAGCACGTTTCGCCCGATTTCAGGCGGATAGACCAGCGCGGGCCCGGCCACCAGACAGAAGCCCGCAAACAATGCCACACGCGATCGAAAAAGCCGCCGCGTCATGCGCGGACGAAGACGCAGCGTCGTCCAGAGTCCGGCGACCAGCCCCGCATAAAGCGCCACAAACACGTTGCGGCCTTGCCAGGCCGGCAATTCGAATATGCCGGTCATGGCCGAAAAAGCGCTGATCGCCATGACTCCCGCCGCCAAACGCATCGCGTCGTTGCGCCGTCCGCCCTGACGCCACAAACGGACGGCCAGCGCCAAAAGAATCCCGTACACCACCCAGCGCGACCCGGCCCGCAACGGCCAGGCAGGCGCCAAAAAGACGGCCGCAACCTGCAAAAGCGGATGCGCCAAACGCTCGCACCCTAAACTCTTCAACGGCGACAACGCCTGCCCCTCGACTACCGCCACAACCATTTCCGACTGCTCGACAATGCCCGAAGACCAGTAGGGAAAGAAGCGGCGCGCCAGTACGCCATAGTAGAACAGCAGCGTCAGCGGCACGGCGGCCGCCAGTGCGGAGACCGCTGCGAGAACGCCAATTTTTTCGGGGAAACGCGAACGAGGCGCCCATCCGGCCCCGACGCCCGCTTCATCGGTCGGCAAACGGCGTTTTCGCCAGACGACATCGGCACAGACCAGCGCCCATAGCGCCACATTCAAGTACAAGGCGAAATACGCCGCCGTCATGGCGAACGTCACGTTCACCGCCACCCCCAGAAACAGAAAGGCCGCACCTGCGCGTCGCTGCCGCAGGCGCGCATAAAGAAACAGCAAGGCCGGTAACGCCACGAAAAACATGGTCCATTGAATGAAATGGGGATGACAGGCCGTAATCGGATACAAAAACCAGGCGGTCCCGATCAGCAATGAAAAGACCAGAGAAAAACGCGTCCCCCCGATACGCCGCCAGAGCCCGAACGCCGCCGCCAGACTGGCCAGGAAAACCAGGTGCGGCGCCCAGCGCGCCGCCGCGTAGGGCTGGATGCGCCAGGGCGCCAGGGCCGTCGCCAGCGCGAAGCCGGACGGATAGTCGTGGATGGACAAATCTTCGCC
>CAZYAW010000058.1:0-12696 GCA_964646045.1 uncultured Victivallales bacterium
CGCAACGGCTAAGGGCTCGCGCAAAAAAAAATTCACATTTTGACGCAGATGCATCCCGCCCGACTGCGTTGCGAAAACTCGAAATATCGGGAATATTCCCGTGTTTTCACGCCTTGCCGGACGGGCGCCTACACGCCCAAATCTGTGAATTTACTTTTTCGCGAACCCTAAGGACAAGCCTCCTCCAGCCATGCGTTGCGTCGCGCGGCTTCGGCCCGGATGACGCCCATGGCGCAGTCGAAGACCTTGAGAATGCACGGGGTTTCCAGCTTCAGGAAAATCCGCACTCCGTCGCGGCGCTCGCTGATGATCCCGACATGGCGCAGAGCGGCCACATGGCGCGAAAGCGTCGATTTATTCATCGTAAACAGCGGTTGCAGTTCGCACAGGCACCGTTCGCCGCGACTCAGCTCATCCACGATTTTCAGGCGCACCGGACTGGCCAGCGCCTGCATCACGCGCGCCCTCGCTTCCAGTTCTTCCGTATTCATGCCAACCTTAATAGCGCATTGTTGCGCAACAATGCAACAAAAAAATTCAGTGTTCTCCAGATTGTTGGAATACGCTGTCTTCCATCATTCCATTGTTCCATGGTTCCATGGTTCCATGGGACGACGCTGAAAGCGGATATAAAGGGCTTTACACTGCGACGAGCATAAAATAGTTTATCAGCCTGCCAAACAGACAGCTCATGTTCGGAATGGACGGAGACGCCGAAGATGCCATACACGCTGACGCATTTACAGCAGCTTGAGTCCGAAGCGATTCATATCATCCGCGAGGTGGCTGCGGAGTTTCAAAACCCGGTGATGCTGTATTCCATAGGAAAAGATTCCGGCGCCATGCTGCATTTGGCCCGGAAAGCGTTTCTGCCGGGTCGGATTCCTTTTCCGCTCCTGCATGTGGATACGCAGTGGAAGTTCCAGGACATGTACCGCTTTCGCGAGCGCACGGCCCGGGACTACGCGGTGGATCTGCGCGTGTGGATCAATCCCGAGGGCAAGGACCGGGTGAGTCCGCTGACGCACGGCTCGGAAAAGCACACGCAGATCATGAAGACCGAGGCGTTGAAACAGGCGCTGGATCATTACGGGTTCGACGCGGCCTTCGGCGGGGCGCGGCGCGACGAGGAAAAGTCGCGCGCCAAGGAGCGCGTGTTCAGCTTCAGAAACAAATTTCATCAGTGGGACCCGAAGAATCAACGTCCGGAGCTTTGGAACCTCTACAATACCCGGGTGAACCAGGGCGAATCCATTCGAGTGTTCCCTTTGTCGAACTGGACCGAACTGGATGTCTGGCTGTACGTAATGCGGGAGAACATTCCGGTAGTACCGCTCTATTTCGCCGGGGAAAGGCCGGTTGTGAAGCGCGGCGGAACCTGGATCATGGTGGACGACGAGCGTCTTCCGCTGGAGCCGGGCGAGCGTCCGGTCATGAAAAAAGTGCGTTTCCGGACCTTGGGCTGCTACCCGCTCAGCGGGGCGATCGAGTCCGAAGCCGCGACGATCGAGGAGATTGTGCAGGAGATGCTGCTCTCGACCACGTCCGAACGCCAGGGGCGGCTGATCGACTACGACGGTGCCGCCACGATGGAAGAGAAGAAGAAAGAAGGATATTTTTAAAAGCGGGAAGAGCGCCACTATGAGCGATAGAAGCACAGTCCTTGCGGAGGCGACGAACGATGTTTCCGCGTATTTGAAACAGCACGAGGAAAAAGATCTCCTGCGGCTGTTGACCTGCGGATCCGTGGACGACGGCAAATCGACATTGATCGGGCGTTTGCTGTACGACTGCCATTTGATCTACGAGGACCAGTTGGCGGCGGTGATGAAGGATTCCAAGGTGCATGGCGCCGCCGGCAAGGATTTCGATCCGGCCCTGTTGACCGACGGGTTGAAGGCGGAACGGGAACAGGGCATCACCATCGACGTGGCCTATCGGTATTTCTCGACCGACAAACGCAAGTTCATTGTCGCCGACTGCCCGGGGCATGAACAGTACACCCGCAATATGGCCACCGGCGCCTCCAATTGCAGTCTGGCCATTATCCTGGTCGATGCCCGCCACGGCGTGATCACCCAGACCTGCCGGCACAGCTTCCTCTGCTCTTTGCTGGGGATCAAGCACGCGGCGATTGCGGTCAACAAGATGGATCTGGTCGGCTGGGACGAGGCGGTGTTTACGAAAACAGTCCGTGATTACAAGAGGATGTCGGCCCGGCTCGGATTCAACGACATCCATTTTATTCCGGTGTCGGCCTTGAAAGGCGACAATGTTGTCGATCCCTCCGCAAATATGCCGTGGTACGACGACGCGACGTTGCTGCACCATCTGGAGCGCGTCAATGTGACGGCCGTGGAAAACCTGATCGACATGCGTTATCCCGTTCAGTACGTCGTCCGACCCGACCTTGACTTCCGCGGCTATGCGGGCACGGTGGCTTCCGGGGTCTTGCGCACGGGGATGCCCGTGATGGCTCTGCCGTCGCGCAAGACCAGCCGCATCGCCTCGATCAACGGGCCGGGCGGCGCCCTGGACGAAGCCCCGGCCGGGCTTGCCGCCGTTGTAACCTTGACCGACGAGATCGACGTGTCGCGCGGCGACATGCTGGCGCCGGTCGACAATTTGCCGCATGTGGAGCATGAATTCGAGGCCATGCTGGTGTGGATGCACGATACCCCCGCCGAGATCGGCGCCTCGTATCAACTGAAGCATTCCACCCGCACCTTGCCGGCGGTATTGACGGATGTCCGTTATCGGGTGGATGTCAATACCATGCGCAAGATCAAGTCGGACAACCGGGGCGGTGCGGGCCAGGCGGACACCTTGCGCCTGAACGACATTGGCCGCTGTCATATCACCTTGCACCGTCCGATCGCGTTCGACCCCTACCAGCGCAATCGCTCCACCGGGGCCTTCATTCTCATTGACCGCATAACGCGTGCCACCGTGGCCGCCGGAATGATTCTCGACCGGATTGTCGCGGAGAGCAAGCGGGCGCCCGTCAGTCGCCATATCCGCCGCAGTCGGAGCCTTGTGACGCCGGCCGAACGTCAGGCGCTGCTCGGCCAGAAACCCTGCACCGTGTGGCTGACCGGACTGAGCGGGTCGGGCAAATCGACCCTCGCTCGCGCGTTGGAAAAGCGTCTGGTCGAGCAAGGTCGGCTCTGCGTGGCGCTCGACGGCGACAACATTCGGCATGGGTTGAACCGCGATCTGGGGTTTTCCGCGGAAGACCGGTCGGAGAATATCCGGCGCATTGCCGAAGTGACGCGGCTGTTTAACGAGGTCGGCGTTATTGTCATTACCGCCTTTATATCCCCGTACCGCAAGGATCGCCAGGCGGCTCGCGAGATCATCGCGGGAACCGGCGCCGATGACGGCGCCGGCTCCTTTCTCGAGGTGTGGTTGAAGACCCCCCTGGACGTGTGCCGGCAGCGCGATCCGAAAGGACTGTATGCCAAGGCGAGCAGCGGGGCGATTGCCGGGTTTACCGGCGTGACCGATCCGTACGAGGAGCCGGCCCGAGCGGAACTGGCGATCGATACGGCAACCATGTCGGTCGAGGCCGGCGTGACCGCAATACTCGACGCGCTGCGCGAGAGATCGTTTCCTGTGCCGCGGGGACCGGGAAGGGAAGAGCACGGCGCATGCGCTTGACGGAACAGCAGGTGGAACGGTATTCCCGGCACATTGCGCTGCCCGAGGTGGGCGAGCGCGGCCAGGAAAAGCTTTTGGCCGGCCGGGTATTGATTGTGGGCGTCGGCGGACTCGGCTCGCCGGCGGCGCTTTATCTGGCGGCGGCGGGCGTGGGCACGCTGGGGCTGGTCGACGGGGACGTCGTGGAGCTCGCCAATCTGCAGCGGCAGATCGCTCACACCACGGCGAGCGTGGGGCGGGCCAAGGTGGAATCGGCGGCCGAACGTTGTCGCGCCATCAATCCGGACGTGAACGTGCGTCTGTATCCCGAACACTTGCGGGCGGACAACGCCCTGGCCATGCTGGCCGACTACGATTTCGTCATCGACGGTACCGACCGTCTCGCCGCCAAGTTCCTGGTGGCCGACGCCTGCCACTTCGCGAAGAAGCCCTATTCGCATGCCGGCATCCTTTGTTTCACAGGTCAGACCACCACGGTGGTTCCCGGCGAAACCGGCTGCTATCGCTGTCTGTTCCGCCGCCCGCCACCGCCCGCCGCGGCGCCGTCCCGCTCGCAGACGGGCGTTATGGGCGTTCTGCCCGGCATCATGGGAACCATCCAGGCGGCGGAAGCCGTCAAGCGGCTGGTGGGCATTGGACAGAGTCTGACCAACCGGCTGCTGGTCTTCGACGCGCTCAAAATGACTTTTCGCGATGTGCCGTTCCAACGCGATGCCGCCTGTCCGCTGTGCGGGCGGGAACCGAGCCTTGTCGAATTGCGCGACGAAACGCCCGCCGACGCCTGCGCATGCCCCGACGGGCGTTGCGACACTCGGCAATAGTAGTGTCCTGCATAAATACATTAACTTCGGCCTTGCGTCGAGGCGGAGAGCGTGTTACGTTTTCTCGAAACGTAGTTTTCGGCGAGCGCTGACGCCGACGTTCGGGGCGGAACGGGGCCCGTGCCGAAGGAACGAAAATCCCCGCAGGAGATACCATCATGGTCCGTCGTCAATGGTTCGCATGTCTGGTGGCTGTCGCCGCACTGGGTTCCACGCCTCTGCTGGCCCATCACGCCAAAGAATACATCGATATCGAAAGCTATTCGACCCCCGCGAGGAACTCCTTTCTGTTTCATCTGCACTTCGACACCATGTCGGAAGACAAGAACGATCCGTCTCTCGACCACTGGGAAATCACGCCGGGTCTGTCCTGGGGCGTCACCGACCGCCTGCTCTTCGATGCGCATACGCATTACGCCCGTTTCGGACTTGGCCACATCGTAGCGGAACGGCAGGCGGAGTTCGCGCCCCATGGTCCGTCGCCCTTTTTGGAAGCGGCCGCCTTCACGCTCCATTATCGCGTGATCGAGGGCGCCAGGCTCGACGTGGCCGTTTCCGGAACCTTCGAGGCGCCGTTTGCGCGGGCCAAAGAACTGCTGGACGCGAAAAACGTGTATGCCGGATGTCTGATTCTGTCCCGTGAATTCGGGCGGCACGGCAACGTCACACTGAATCTAACGGGCGAATCGGAAGACGGCGAGGAGACCTGGTCCTACGGACTGGGCGTCAAGACGCCGCTGGCGGCCGACCCGCACGGCATCGCCGCCGGCATCGAATGGCTGGGCGAGTTCGAAAACTTCCATGACACCTGGTCGATTCTGCCCGGCATCTACCTGCCGCTGGGCTCCCCCGACACCGTTTTCAAATTCGGCGTGGAGATGAGTCGCAACATGGAGCGCACCCGGGCCAACCTGTCGCTGATCTACAACTTCTGACAAAGGGGTCCGTTTTGATGTTTCAGATTTTCAATGGCGGCGTCGTTCCCCGGCTGCGGCCGCGCCGCCTCGGGATGCGACGCCTGTACGCCGTGTCGGTCGCGGCGCTGCTGATTTCCGTGCCGGCCCGGGCGCACGACTACTGGGCGGACGCCGAGACGTTGCGGCCGACGCCCGGCGCCGCGCTCGACGTCTGGGTCGCGGGCGGTCACGCTTTCCCGGACGCCGAGCTGGCGCTGTCGCCGCGTCTGCTGCGCAAAGTCTCTCTGGTCGGACCCGATCGCCGGCGCGGCGCCGTCTCCGTCGAAGTCGCCGCGGACAAACGCCACAAGGGTTCCGTCGCGCTTCCGGATGCGCCCGGCGTGTATCTGTTGGACATGGTCATCCAGAATCCGCGCCACAAACAGCCGCAGTATGTCGGCCGCGCCCTTTTGCTGGCGGCGGGGGACGAGGCGCCGCCCTCCGCCTACGCTCTGGGCGAAGGTCTCGAAATCGTGCCGCAAGCCAGTCTCGCCCGCTGGCCCGCAGACGGGCGGCTGCCCGTCAGCGTGCACAAGGACGGCCAACCCGTAGCGGCGGCCCTGACCGTTTATCCGGCCGGCGGCAAGCCTTCGACCGGTCGCTCCGCGGCGGAGCGGCCGGCCATCGTCCAGGTGGAGGCGGGCCGCCAATATCTGATCACCACGCGAGTGGGCCGTGTCGGCGTTTCACTGGTTTTTCAAGTCGGGGAAGACAAGGGAAACGAGAAAGCGGACCCTTGAAACTGGCATGACGGTAGCCGTTCCACGTTTGTGGTTCGCGGTTTTTCGGACTTCTTGAGCGCTTCCCTTTTTCAATCGCGAACTGGGAGCGCTTTCAATTTTTCGGGACGCCCGACTTCCGGCGCCGGATTTCCAGGTTGTGAGTCCATCGTCGTGCGTTCTCGCCGCCGCTCTCGTCCACCGGTTGACGAGAAGGGAACGCGAGAAGGTTGTGGCGTCTTCCGTCGATTTTGCTTGCCGAACGACGGCGGCGCGTGTATGAGGCTCTCAGGAATAATCATTGTCGTAGCGGGAGTGGTCGCGTATGCATGCATCCAGTCTTTATCGCCGCCGCAGGTATCCGGGCCGTGCGCTGACAGCCATGCTCCTGCTGGGAGCCTTGCGACTGGCGCTGTCCGACGCGCAGGCGCACGGCGTGCAAGCCGAACGCATCGCGGGCGGTCACGGGCTGCGCACGACCTTCGACGACGGCGCCCCCATGGCGTTTGCCGAGGTCAAGATTTTCGCGCCCGCCGCGCCCGACGAGACCTGGCAGGAAGGCATGACCGATCTGAACGGCCGCTTCGTATTCTTTCCTTCGCAAACGGGGGTCTGGCGTATGGTCGTCGACGACGGCATGGGCCACGCCGTCACTCGCGAAATCGAGATTGACGACGCGGGTCAGGCCCATGTGGACGAGGACCATCACGATCATCATCACACGCCGTCCGCCATCATAGCCGGACTGGGCTTGATCTTCGGGGTTTTCGGACTGTGGGCGCTGTTTCGTCGGCGAACCCACGGACCTTCTGCGTAATGCGGGGACATCATGCACATTAGCGACGGCATCGTATCGCCTCCCATCCTGATCGGCGCGTCGCTGGCGGCGGCGGCGGGAGTCGCGCAGGGCCTGCGCAAGATACAGGACGACGACCTCCCGAAAACCGCGCTGCTGACCGCCGCCTTCTTCGTGGCGTCCCTCGTGCATGTCCGCATCGGACCCACCAGCGCGCATTTGATTCTGAACGGCATGGCCGGCATCATGCTGGGCTGGGCGGCGTTTCCCGCCCTGCTGATCGGTCTGCTCTTCCAGGCGCTGCTGTTCGGTCACGGCGGCATCTCCGTACTGGGCGTCAATACGCTGTCCATCGCCGCGCCGGCGGTCGCCGCGGGATGGCTCTTCCGGCGCCGGGTCGGATACGCCACGCCGCCGCACCGCGCCGCCCTCATGGCCGGACTGGGCACGGGGATGTGCGTTGCGGCCACGGCCCTGTTCAGCGCGTCCGTGTTGGCGCTGTCCGGTCGCGAATGGCTGCGCACCGCCCAAACTCTGCTGGTCGCCCATGTTTTTGTCATGGCGGGCGAAGCCTTGCTCGCCTATTTCATTGTCGCCTACCTGCTCCGCGTGCGCCCGGCGCTGCTCTTGGGGGAGCGATCGGGGCCATGACCGCTTCGCGTAGCGAAAAACGCGGCGGTTTGCGGCCGGATCCCCGCGCCCTGATTCTGGGGGTCGGCGCCTGGACCGCTCTTTTCGTGCTCATGCAAACGCCGTGCGCGCTCGCATGGGCCGTCGGTCTGGCGCTGTTGCTGGCTAAAGCGGTCGGCGCGCCCTGGCGCAGCCTCTTGCAGCGCCTGGCGACGCTCAATGCGCTGCTGCTTTTTCTGCTGCCTTTGATGGCCGTGGAATCGTTCGCGTTCGCGGCCTGGCCCTGGCGTCTGCTGCCGGACCGCGTGGCGCTGTTCGCGTCCGTGGCGTTGCGGGCCAACGCCATCCTGCTTTTGGCCCAGGGTCTCGTTTCCGCCATGAATATGGCGACGCTGGGCCATGCGCTGGTTCACTTGCGCTGTCCGCCCAAACTGGCGCAACTGATCGTTTTTACAGCCCGCTACATGGATTGGCTGCGCGAAGAATGGAGCGCTCTCTATCGGGCCGCCCGCATGCGCGGATTCCGCATGTCATGCGGGCCGCAGACCTGGCGCGTACTCGGAGCGCTGGTCGGCAGCCTGCTGCTGCGCAGTCTCGACCGCGCCGAACGCGTCTTGCAAGCCATGAAATGCCGGGGATATCAGGGCCGCTTCTTTCTGCTGCGGCACTTTCGCTATTCCATGGCCGACGCCTTTTTTGCCGTGGCGCTGACACTGGGCGGTGGACTATTGTTTTGGATAGACAGGATGTAGCCTTGTGACAGACCCTCTTTTCACCTTGACCGACGTCCATTTCGCCTACGGCGCGAACCCGCCGACGCTGCGGGGTATCGCGCTGACCCTGGACGCCGCCGACCGCGTGGCGCTGATCGGCAGCAACGGTTCGGGCAAAACCACCCTGCTGCATGTGCTGGCCGGATTGAACAAGCCGCAACAGGGCGCCGTGTACGCCTTCGGACGCCGACGCAAAAGTGAACGGGATTTTTACGAAGTGCGACGGAAGACCGGCCTGCTGTTCGACGATTCCGACGATCAGTTGTTCTGCGCCACAGTGGCGGAAGACGTGGCGTTCGGACCCTTCAATCTGGGCTGGCCGCGCGACCGCGTGATGGACGCGGTTGCCGCGACCCTGTCGCAACTGAGTCTCTCGCATTGCCGCGATCTTTCCCCCGCCGCTCTCTCGCATGGCGAAAAACGCATGGCGGCGCTCGCGACCCTCCTGGCGATGGAGCCCGCCGCCCTGCTGCTGGACGAACCGACCAACGGACTGGACGCCGCGCATACGGACCTCATGGTGCAAGCCCTTCTCCATTCGCATGCCGCTCTGCTCGTCGCCTCTCACGACCACGTCTTTCTCGACCGCATCGCCACACGCTCGCTGCGCCTGGAGAACGGCCGCATCGTCGGGTAGTCCAAGGAAGCCGATGTTTCGCAGCGTCCCCCATTCTTGTCCCCGTCCCTGTCGAGCTTGTCTGCGTCCCCATCCCGCCGCCATCCCGCTTTTCCAGTTTCTCTTTTCCCTTTATGCTTTACTTTGCCGCTCGCGATTTATTATCCTGTTCCGCGTTTTCAGAGAGGTTCCGGCCGCCTCCGGCGCGGTCTGCGCGGCGGCGGCGCGGTCTCGACTATTTTTCGGCGGACGTTCGCCCGCGCGGCGACGCCAGGCGAACCACGAACACAGCGGAGGCGCCCACCATCATGGAAGAGCAATGGCGGACTGGAATTGACGATCGTACGGCTCGTATCGGAGTCGTCGGACTCGGCTATGTGGGACTGCCGCTGCTGATGGCGTTCGCGCGCGGCGGCTTCCGTACGCTCGGTCTGGATGTGGACGAGAGCAAAATAACGCGGCTCAAAGCCGGGCAGTCGTACATACGCCACATTGCGCACGAGGACGTGGCGGATCTGTTTGCGGGCGCAACGGCTCGTGCCGACGCCACGTCCGATTTCGCCCGTTGCGCGGAATGCGACGCGCTGCTGATCTGCGTACCCACGCCGCTGACACGGCAGCGCGAACCCGATCTGAGCTATGTGCTGCGCACCGGCGCGGCGCTGGCTCCCGGTTTGCGTACCGGTCAACTGGTCGTGCTGGAGTCCACCACCTATCCCGGAACGACGGAAGAGGAACTGGCGCCCGTTCTCGAAAAGGGCAGCGGCCTGCGCGCGGGCCGCGACTTCCACTTGGCCTATTCGCCCGAACGGGAAGACCCCAACAATCGCGACTACTCGACCGCCACCATCCCCAAAGTCGTGGGCGGACTCGATGCCGCGTCGCTGGAAATCGCCGTCGCGCTCTACGGCGCGATTGTGCGGCGCGTGGTGCCCGTGTCGAGCTGTCGCGCGGCGGAAGCCACCAAGTTGACCGAGAATATTTTCCGCTCCGTCAACATCGCGCTGGCCAACGAATTGAAGACGGTGTTTGCGGAAATGGACATCGACGTCTGGGAAGTCGTGCGCGCCGCCGCGACCAAGCCGTTCGGATTCATGCCCTTCTATCCGGGGCCCGGCCTGGGCGGACACTGCATCCCGATCGACCCCTTCTACCTGACGTGGAAGGCTCGCGAGTACGGACTCTCCACCCGTTTTGTCGAACTGGCCGGCGAAATCAACACCGCCATGCCCGACTATGTCGTGCGCCGCACCGTGACGGCGCTGAACGACCGGCGCAAGGCGGTCAAGGGCAGTCGCATTCTGCTGGTCGGCCTGGCCTACAAGCCCAACGTGGACGACGATCGCGAGAGTCCGACCTATCGGCTGTGGAAAGCGTTCGAGAAGCTGGGCGCGCGCGTGGACTATTTCGATCCCTTCTGCCCGGAAGTGCGGCCCTCGCGCGAACATTCGTGTTTCGCGGGCCGCCGTTCCGTGACCAGGGAGTCCATCGCCGCGCAGGGGTACGACGCGGCCGTGATTGCCACGGCTCATGCCGACGTGGATCATGACGAACTGGCCACCCAAGTGGGCCTGACCGTGGATACGCGCGGCGTATGCCGTCCGGCCCCCAATGTGGTAAGAGCCTGAGCCGGACCGCGCTCGCCTGTCTGCGTGCGGGCCTGCCCGCGCCGAGCCCGACGCGGCAGGCAGGCAGGCAGGCAGGCAGGCAAACGGAACCTTTGAACCGCGAATGAATCCGGCTTCGTCAGACGCCTCTGCCAGGGAAAAGGGGGCAAGGAGATCTTTTGAGCGGCGCCCGTGTGACATTTGAAAATACGCGTTTCGTCTATCCCGAGGGGATATGGTCGCTGGCCGTGCCGTCGTTGCGGCTGGGCGGCGAACGGGTCGTGTGCATCGTCGGGCCCAACGGATCCGGCAAAAGCACGCTGCTGCGTCTGGCGGCCGGCATCCTGCCGCCCTCTGCGGGCTGTATTCGCCTGGACGATCGCCCGCTCGCCGCCATGCCGCGGCGCGTCATCGCCCGCCGCATCGCCTTTCTGCCGCAGGAGGATCCGCCGCTTTTCGACTACACCGTGGAAGCCGTAGTGCGCATGGGTCGCTATGCCCACGTCGGATGGACCGGCGCCCTGACGCCGACCGATGCGATGGCCGTGCGCGAGGCTTTGACGGCGGTGGATCTGGCGGCGTTGCGCAACCGCCCGCTCTCGCGGCTCTCGGGCGGCGAGCGGCGGCGGACCATGATCGCGTCCGTACTGGCCCAGCAGCCGCGTCTGCTGCTGCTGGACGAGCCGACTTCGTCACTGGACATTCATCATGCGGTGGCCGTCATGCGGCTGCTGGCGGACTTCGGTCCGCACGGGCCCGCCGTGGCGCTGGTCACTCACGACATCAACCTCGCCGCGCTATTCGGCGACCGTCTGCTCCTGATGCGCAACGGCGGCATTTACGCCGACGGTACGCCGCGGGAAGTGGTACGCGCCGACATCATGCGTCAAGTGTACGGCGAAGATCTGCTGGTGCGTGAACATCCCGAAACCGGCGGCCCCATGATTGTGCCGCGTCGCACCGCAGTCGCGTCCGGGAGCGATGCCCATGTCTGAATCCGTTCGTTCGTCCTTTCGTCTGCCGGTCGCCGCGTACGGCCTGATTTTCACACTGACTCTCCTGGCGCTGCCCTGGCTCGGGGCGGAGCGCGTGCTGCCCGGCGACGTGCTGGCGTACTGGCGCGGAGAAGGCGGCGCGCGCGGCGCGATCTTCATGGGCCAGCGTCTGCCGCGCGTCGTGCTGGCGCTGTTGGCGGGCGGCTTCCTTTCCATGACCGGCGCCGCCTTGCAGGTGCTGTTCCGCAATCCGCTGGCCGAGCCCTGGACGCTGGGGGTTTCCGGCGGCGCGGCGGTCGGCGTGTTTGTGGCGCAGGCCTTTCCCGCCCTGCGCGTCGCCCTGGGTCCGTTGAATTCCACCCAGGCGCTGGCCCTGGCGGGCGCGGGCGCCGTCATGGCGCTGGTGTGGAGCTTTTCGCGACGCGGCGGCGGCATGTCCGCGCATACGCTGCTGCTGGCCGGCGTCACCGTCAGCATCGTTTCCGGCGGCGTCATCATGCTGATGGTCTATTTCGTTTCTCCGTATCGTTTCGTTTCCTATCACCGCTGGATGATGGGCGGACTGGATGTCGTCGGATTTCGCGAAGTCGCTTCGCTGCTGTTTCTGGGCCTGCCGGGCGTGGCGCTTCTGGCTTTCCTGGCGCGCGACTACAATCATCTGGCGCTGGGCGAAGATCTGGCGCTGGGTCACGGCGTCGATGTGGGGCGCGTGCGCGTTCTGACCTTCGTCGGCGCCGGCCTGACCACGGCGGCCTGCGTCGCCGTGACCGGTCCGATCGCATTTGTCGGCATGATGATTCCGCACGCCGTGCGCAAGCTCAGCGGCTACGACCACCGCGTCGTGCTGCCCGGCGCCTTCCTGCTCGGTGGCGCGGCGCTGGCGCTGTGCGACGGACTCGCGCGCACGGCGGCGCATCCCACGGAAATCCCCGTGGGCGTCATCACCGCCGTTATCGGCGGCCCCCTGTTTCTTTTCCTGCTGGCCCGCAAGTGAAAACGGTCCGCGCGGCAGACGAGTCTCCGGCTCATTCTCGGGGTTCGCGCAAAAATAAATTCACAGAATTGGGCGTGTAGGCGCCCGCCCGGCCAGGCGCGAAAACGCAGGAATATTCGCGATATTTCG
>CAZYAW010000059.1:0-15574 GCA_964646045.1 uncultured Victivallales bacterium
TCGCAGCGAAAAGTAGGTCGGGCATTCCTGCCCGACCCCGAGGCGTTGGAGGGTCAGCCAGGAATGGCCGACTTACCGAGGCTTCCTGAGCAGTTACTAAATTTTATATGGAGCGCGGAGGGACGACGATGCGGGCTGTAAGACTGGCGGGAGCGGGGTTGATGCTGGGGATGTGCGGATGCGCCGGGGGTGTCGCGCCGCGTTCGGCGGCGGTGGCCGACAATGAAACCGTCGAAAAGGAGAATTTCGCCATGCGGCACGATACGGTGGTGAGCGGGATGGGTCTGAATTTCCCCTACAGCGAGGATTTCGGGCGCACCTGGAAAAACAATCAGGGGACCGTGGTGGCTGTGCTGGACGGCAAGACGCGCGGGACGCCGGCGTCGATCGGAATAGCGACGCCGGGGATTGTCGCCCGCCCGACGCGCTATTTGTGGGGACAAATGAATACCACTACCCAGTATGTCGATACCCGGGGGCGAGTGCATGTCGTGAACTGGCAGCAACAGCAGGACGCGCCGATTTCAAGTATGGATATGAACACCTGGCGCTACTATCACTATTGGCGCGATACGGACGGCCCGTGGCGGGAAAACCCGCTGCCTTTCTTCGGCCGCAAACCCCAGATTGTGCTGGACGCGGGCCACAACGCCTATGTCGTGTATTGCAAAGGCGACAACATTCATTATCACGGCTTCGATCACGGCGGCAAATTGACCGTCGCGCGCGCCACGGAGCAGTCCGGCTGGACCGATTGGCAGACCGTATGGAGCGCCGAACGCGATTCCGTAGGCGAGCCGCTGATCGATGTCGGACGCTGGGAAAACGAAGGAATTCTTTCCGTCTATCTCCAGGACAAACCGGAAAAGCCCGGGCAGCCCTCCGCATTGCGCGTGCTCGATTTTCGGCCCGGTCGCCCGTGATCTCTCGACGGAGCCATATAAGGCGGGCCGTCTCCACGCAACCCGAAACGTTGACGACGTGGCGTGCGTCGCGTTTCCATCCGGCGTAAACGGCCTGCCTGTACCCGGCGTTGCGATAATGCGGGTCCGCGCGAGGGCCGGGAGCCAGATCGCCGTTTCGGCTTGCTATCATTGTTCCAACGTTCCATCATTCCCTTGTTGTAGGGCCAGCGTCGTGCCGGCCAGATAGATGGAGCCGGTAATCAGGACGGCTCCGTTTTTTTGCAGGGCCCAGTCGCGCGCGGCGCGGCGCGCCTGTTCCAGGGGCGCGCTGCAGGCGTCCCAGCCCAGCGAGCGGGCGACGTTCGCCACGGCGGCCGGTTCCATCGAGCGCGGACTGTCGAGCGCCACGGCCCACAGTTTGCGCTCGCGGCGGGGCAGGGCGTTCAGGAAGCCGGGCAGATCCTTGTCGTCGCACATGCCGAGAACCAGGGCCATGGGCCGATCGCCCATGCATTCGCTGAAGGTGGCGCCCAGCACGCGGGCCGAACCGGGGTTGTGGGCGGCGTCCAGAATGGTGGGCGGTTCGTGTTCCAGGGTCTGGAAGCGGGCCGGCCAGACGGTTTCGGCGATGCCCCGTCGCACGGCGCGCAGGTCGGGCTCCGGCATGCCCACGCGGTCCAGCGCGCATTCCGCCGCGGCGGCGGCAACCGCCAGATTGGCCAACTGATGTCGGCCCTGCAGGGGCAGGGCGACTGTGCCGTAGTCGCGGGATTCCGTACTCAGCAGAACTTTCTGGCCGCCGGTCGGCGCAAACGACTTGCGGCGTACGGATACGGTTTCAGCGGTGAGCGTCAGCGGGCTGCCGGCGCTCGCGCATATTTCGCGCAGGACGGCCAGCACGGTCGGCTCGGTTTCACCGCAAACGAGGGGGACGCCCGGCTTGACAATACCGCCTTTCTCGCGGGCGATGGACGCGAGGTCCTTGCCGAGAAAGGCGGTATGTTCCAGCGAGATGCCGGTGATGGCGGTGGCCACCGACTGCACGACATTGGTCGAGTCGAGTCGTCCGCCCATGCCGACCTCGACGACCGCCAGGTCCACGCCCTCTTCGTGGAACCACTGCAGGGCCAAGGCGGTGGAGCATTCGAAAAAGGTGGGCTCGCGCCCGCTTTCCTGCGCGCTTTCCAGCGCCAGCGCCTCGATGCGCGCGACGTGCCGGAACAGGTCTGCGTCCGCAATGGGAACCCCGTCCACCCGGAATCGTTCGTGGAAACGCATCAGATGCGGCGAAGTGTACAGGCCCGTGCGAAACCCCAGTGCGCGAAATATGGACGCCAGCAGAGCGCAGACGGAACCTTTGCCGTTGCTGCCCGCGACATGAACGGCGGGATAGCGTCGTTCCGGGTTGCCCAGACGGGCCAGCAGGTCGCGTATGGTTTCGAGTCCCGGCTTGATGCCGTGGCGTTGACGGGCGTACAGACGCTCCAGGGCCGGATGCAGCATGGCTATCCTCTCGCTACGGTGACAACGTACACGGCGCGCGCGCCGGCGTGTTTGAGTTGGCGGGCGCAGGCGTTGACGGTGGCGCCCGTGGTCATGACGTCGTCGGTCAGCAGAAAGACGCGTCCTTCGATCCAATCGGTCTGCCGAGCCCGGAACGCGCCTTCCATATTGGCCCGGCGCTGCGCGGCGCTGAGCCCGGTTTGCGATACGGTCGGCTTGATGCGTTCCAGGAGGCGACCGCTTTGCGGCAGGCGCAAGCGGCGGGCCAGTTCGCCGGCCAGCACGGCGGCCTGATTGTAGGTGCGTGCGCGGCGTTTGCGCGGATGCAGGGGCACGCCGAGGACGCCGTCGAAGGACACGTGCGCGAAGTGCGCGCGCACGCAGGCTTCCAGCATTTCGCCCGCGTCGGCGCCGATTTCGAGTCTGTTGCGGTATTTGAACGAGCGGATGGCCTCCTGTAGCGTGCCGCGGTAGCGGGCGGCGGAGCGGGCGGCGTCGAAGCGCGGCGGTACGGCCTGGCAGGCCGCGCAACGGTATTCGTGTCCGATGCAGCCATAGACCGGATCGCCGCAGATGCGGCAGAAGGGCGCTTGAATCCATTCCAAAGCGCTGCGGCAGTCCCAGCAAAGATGCCCCGGATCGCCGCTCATGGGTTGCTCGCATCCGGCGCAGACACGGGGATAGACGGTGTCCAGCAGCCATTGCCGGCAACGGGTCGCCGTCAGGATGGGGCGGGCGGCGGGCATATCAGGCTCCGGCGGACGCGTCCAGGCGCGAACCGATGATCGGAGCCAGATCGTGCAGGCGCTGCGGCGGGATGCGCGTTTTTTCGGTGAAGACGGCCCCGGCCAGCGCGCAGGCGCAGGGACAGTCCCGTTCGACCGGCAGGGCGGGAATCAGTGCGGTCAGCACGGCCTTGGCCAGCGCCGTATTGGCCGTCAGATGCCCGATCAGCATTTCTACGGAAACCGCTTCTTCCTCCGTGTGCCAGGCGTCGTAGTCGGTAACCATGGCCAAAGCCTGGTAGCAGATCTCCGCCTCGCGACACAGTTTGGCTTCCGGCAGGCTGGTCATGCCGATCACATCGCAGCCGAGCCCGCGATAGATCCGGGATTCGGCGCGCGTGGAGAAGGCCGGGCCGGCCATGTTGACATAGATGCCGCCCTCGTGGACGCGCGGGTCGGCGGAGCCGATCGTTTTGCGGGCCGCAGCGGCCGCGCAAGCGCGCAGCGCGGCGCAGGCGGGCTCCGCGAAGGCGATATGGGCCACCACTCCGTCGCCGAAAAAGGTGTGGCCGGCCGTGTCTTTGGTGCGGTCGTAATACTGGTCCGGCAGAACGATATCGCGCGGACGATAGGCTTCCTTGAGGCTGCCCACCGCGCTAATGGAGACCAACTGCTGCACACCGAGCGTTTTCATGGCGTACACGTTGGCTCTGTGATTGATTTCGGAGGGCAGGATGCGGTGTCCCCGTCCGTGCCGCGGCAGAAAGAAGACGGTGCGCCCGCCCATTTGGCCTTCGACGATCGTATCCGACGGTGCGCCGAACGGCGTGGTCACCGCCCTTTCGCGCCTGTGGCTTAACCCCTCGATTGCATACAGACCGCTGCCGCCGATGACGCCGATATTCATGGGTGTGCCTCCTGTTTTACGCTGTTGGTTCCGCCGCGATTAACATAGAAAGGATACGGTGCCGGATCGGCGTCGGCGGGCGCGTATTTCCAGCGCTTGTACATCCACAGCCAGTATGCGGGCCAGCGCTCGATCCAGCGTTCCATGGCGCGACACAGGTCGCGGGTCAGGGCCCGTTCGGCCTGCGGGCCGGCGGGCGGCGCCATCGGCGCGTCGGCGTAGGCCCGGTATCCGCCGTCCGCTTCGGGGACGCATCCGCACAGAACGATCGGCGCCTGCGTCCGCAGAGCCAGCGCCGCCGGCGCTTTCGAGAAGGTCGCCGGCAAACCGAAGAAATCCACGAAAATGCCGCCTTCACGCAGGCGCGTGTTTTGATCGATCAGCAAGGCGACGCGCTCCTGGCGACGCAAAAGCTGCAGCAGCGCGCGAACCGCGCCGACGGGCGGAATCAGCTTGAGTCCCGTACGTGTGCGCAGCGCAATCATCTGGAGGTTCACGAGCGGATTCTTGAGCGGGGCGGCGACCGAATGCAGTGCATATCCTCGCTCGGCAACGGCCTGGCCGAATATTTCCCAGTTGCCCAAGTGCAGAGTGATGAGCACGGCCGGACGCAGTTGCAAAGCGTGTTCGAAGGAAGAGTCGAAACGCACCCAGCGTCGCAGTCGCCGCTCCGTGAAGGCGGAAAACCAGAAAAGATCCAGTGCGAGCCGCGCGAAATGAATGAAAGCCTCGCGGATCAGAGACTGCTTCTGGATCGGCGACAACGATGCGCCGAACACGATGTCCACGTTGGCCTGTGCGATTTTGCGTAAGCTCGGCGTCAGGCGGCAGGTCGCGGCGCCTAGGCTCCGGGCCAGCGCCGTAATGCAGCGGCGCGGCAGAAAAGGGATCGTGCAGCGGCCCAGCGCGAACAGAGCCGCCTCGCAACCGTGCCGAATGGTTCGTGTACGCATCATGTGGAGAAATTGTGGGCCGTGACGGATTCGAACCGTCGACCCGCGCCTTAAAAGGGCGCTGCTCTGCCGACTGAGCTAACGGCCCACCGATGCGCCCGCATGGCGCTCGCCCTGCCGCCTGGCGGTTCGGGCGCCGCGCTGGCGGGCAGGTGATTCATATAAGGGGCATAAACTAATGAAGCGGCGTACGCTTGTCAACCCGGAAAACATGCGAAAACGAAATAAGTTGACCGACATCCCATGGAATTATGGAATGATGGAATGATGGCTTTCGCCGAGAGGCTACGGCGGGCACGTAAGGGTAAGGGTGAGGAGGCCGGCTTCAAAAGGAGAGTGGCCGGGATGATACTGAAATATGTTGACAAAAGAGCTAGGTCTCTGATTCTCTTGTCGCTGAGAACATCGAAATGCCATGTCCAACAGCCGACCAGCCGTCGCCTGCGGCTAGGGCGAGGCACAGTAGGGAATATCCAATATTCAAGGCAAATACGCTCAAGTTTGGTCGGTTGGAAATTCCTTGTTGGCTATTGGATAATCAGATTGTAACTGCTCAGGCAGACTCACGGTGCACGCTGAATTCGCAGCGAAAAGTAGGTCGAGCATTCCTGCCCGACCCCGAGGCGTTGGAGGGTCAGCCAGGAATGGCCGACTTACCGAGGCTTCCTGAGCAGTTACTTCGGATTTTTGAAAAACCTGATGGAGCCTGCGATATTACGGGGCCGGACTGACAATAGAATTTTGTGCGAACCCTTTGCTTGCGGACGGGAAAGGCGGTCATGGAATTGTTCGACGTACAGACGGGTTTTGGCGGTGTCGAGCCGGGGTGTCGTGTTGCGACGGGCGTAGAGGAGTGGCTGGCCGAGATGAGCCGCTTGCGCATCTCGCGCGCGTTGGCGCGCATCGCGCCCGATACCCTGGAAAGCGATGTACCGCGCGCCAACGAACGACTGCGGACGGCCGTTGCGCCCTATCCGCAACTGGTTCCCTGTCCGATCGCCATGCCCAATACGGGGGGCGACTGGCAAAGTGAATCACGGCAGGCGGACGAGGCGCTCGGCGCCGGCGCCGGTGCGGTTTGCATTCGCCCGGTTCGCGACGGCTGGCGCATGGAGTCCTGGTGTTGCGAACGCCTCTTTGCGGAGTTGCAGGCGCGTCGCCTGCCGGTTTTTTGTCAGGAATCGCAGGTTGCGGCCGACAAGGTCGCCTGGCTGGCGCAACATTTTCCCGACTTGCCCGTGATCTTCGCGGAACTGGAATATCGGGCGCAACGCGTATATTTGCCCCTGCTGGAAAAATTCCCCAACATCTTTCTCTCGATCGGCTCCAACTACACGGTGTTTCGGGGGATCGAGCAGATTGTCGGGCGGGTCGGGGCGGAGCGACTGCTGTTCGGTACCGGGTACCCGCAAGCCGAGCCCATGTGCGCGGTGACGCAATGGGCGTATGCCGATGTGAACGCCGAGGCGCGCGCCGCCATCGCCGCCGGCAACATGCAGCGGCTGCTGGAGGGGATTCGACGATGAGCGATCTGCTGGATCTGGCTCGCGAGGGCAAGCCCATGCCCTTCGCATGCGTCGACATGCACGGACATTTGGGGCGCTACGAGTTTGCCATTCCGGATCTGGATCCCGCCGCCGTGGTGCGCTCCATGGACGCTTTGGGCATTGGCCGCTACTGGGCCAGTCACATGCGCTGCATGTCGGCGGATACGGAATGGGGCAATGCTCAGGTCTATGCCGCCATGCGCCTCTGTCCGGGCCGCATTCTGGGGGCGGCATCGGTTTGGCCGCAAGACGCCGGCCACGTGGAAGCTTGCGCTCGCCGTTGGATCGAACGCGGTTTCTCCGGCTTCAAGGTGCACAACATCAACGGTTTTGCCTACAACGACAGCGCCTACGAGCCCATGTACCGCCTGGCGCAGGCCTGTCGGATGCCCATCCTCTTCCATACCTGGGGCGACGCCCGCAACGAGTTTGGCCAATTGCGCGAGGTCGCGCGGCTCTGTCCGGATGCCGCCTTGCAATTGGCGCACGCCGGCGCCGGCGACTGGCGACCGATCCTGCAGATGGCCCGCGACCTGCCGAATGTCTGGCTGGATACGGCGTTGAGTCGGAGTCCGCGCGGACGGGTGGCGGAGCTGGTGCGCGCGGTGGGCGAAAAACGCATTGTTTGGGGCTCGGATGCGGTGTTTTTTTCCAATGCCCACCAGATCGGCAAGGTGTTGGGCGCCGCCATTTCCGACGAGGCCAAACAACGTATTCTCTCGCAAAACGCCGCCGATCTGCTGGCGCGCATTCGGCCTCTGAATGCCGAGCGCTAACCGTTCCACGAAGAAGGAGGCCTCTACACTATGCCGATATACGAGTACTACTGTTCGGATTGTCATCGTCTTTTCAATTTCTTCGCGCGCACGATCTCGCAACGACGCGAGCCCGCCTGTCCACGTTGCGGGCGCCATCCGCTGGAACGGCAGGTTTCGGCGTTCGCCATGACCGGCCGCCACCGCGACGAGGGCGGGGGCGACGATTTTCCGGTGGACGACGCCCGTATGGAGCAGGCTCTTGCCACGCTGGCCGCCGATGCGGAGGGGCTCGACGAAAACAATCCGCGCGACGCCGTCAAGCTCATGAAGAAATTCTCCGCTCTGACCGGCGTCGAATACGGCGAGAGCATGGAAGAGGCCATGCAGCGCATGGAGGCCGGAGAAGACATGGAGTCGATCGAAAACGATATGGGCGACGCGCTCAACGACGAGGACGCGCCCTTTCTGCTGCCCGGCCAGAAAAAGGGCGGCTCACGTTCCGCGTCGGCCGCCCGGCCGCCCAGTCGAGATCCCAAGTTGTACGATCTTTAAGATAAAAAGAGACGCCGGGCGTGGCGGTCGAAAATATTGGCGATGACGTTGCGCGCGATGGTTTCCTCGCAGGCGTCGAGCGCGTTCCGATAGCGTTCGCCCATTTCGGCGGCCACCTTGTAGCCCACGTGCAGAAGCTGACGCAGGTCGGGATGGAACTGCGGACAGGTCGGATCGTGACGCAGCGCCTGCGCGAAGGTGGCGCCGCTCCATTCGTCAACGGCGTCCGGCGCGGGCAGTCGGTCGCGGCGGATGTCGATCACGCTGGCATAGGGCGCGCACAGTTCGTCGAAACGGGAGACCGCCTGGCGATACACCGCGCGCGCGATGGCCAGACCTTCGCCCCCCGCTTCGGCCAGCCCGATAATTTCCTCCAGCCAGGTGGTCCCCGCCGTTTTGAGGTGGAGCCCCGCCCGATGACGGGCGACAATGTCGCGCATGGGTCCGTAAAGCGAAAACTTGTCGCTCCCCGAATGCACGCTGAGCTTGAGCGTGGCCGGCAGTCCGAACTCGCGGACGGCATAGGCCACCACGCAGACGTCGTCCTCGAACTCGCGCGCGAACTGCGCGGGATCGCCCACATAGTCCACGCCCTTATTGAAGCGGCCCGTAAATTTCGGCGCAACGGTTTGCGCCGGGATGCCCTCGGCGGCCAGTGCGGCCAGAATGAAGAGCAGTTCCACCGGGGTTTGCGGACGGTCCGTTTCGTCCATGGAGACTTCGGTCACGAAGTTTCCGGCGCCGCGCGCTTCCGCAATGCGGCGATAGATGCGGCCCGCTTCACCTACGGCCAGCAGATATTTTTCGGCGATTTCACGCAAGCGTTCGCGGGTGACCTCCATGGGCCGGTCCAGGCCGGGAATCTCCAGACGGCGGGCGTAGTCGGCATAACGCGCGACAAAAGCGTCCGCCGCTTGCCTGTCCGGCGGCCGACCGGTGAAGTCCGCCACGTCCAGCGTAAAGAAATCGCAGTCTGCGAGAAACAAATCGACATTCTCGAGGCCGATATGGTCCGCATCCACGAAATACGGATGGGTCCAGTTCAGCGCGCGGACGGCCTGATCGGCTTCCCGGCGCGTGTCGGCGGGCGCGCTGCCGATAATGCCGTGTTCCCGGTGCGACTTGTTCCAGACCGGCGCCACCGCCACGCCGGCCTCGCGCACGCGCATCAGCGCCTGCAATTGAGCGCGTCCCTGACGCGCGAAACGGTCGCCAATGCCCATCGAAAATCGCTCCAGTTCCATCGGTTCTCCTTGTTTCTCGTTTTGACGGAATTTTACGGTTGCTTCGTCACGTCTGGCTCTGTGTTGTCCACCCGGATGCGCTCCCGTATCTTCTGCAGGGTGGCCGCTCCAATCCCCCGCACGCGCAGGAGGTCCTCCTTCGATTGGTAGGGGCGACCCTGCACAATGCGGTTTGCCAGTGTCAAGCCAATTCCCGGCAGTGCGGCCAGTTCGCGTACGGAGGCCCGATTGACATCCAACGGTTCCCCGTCGTTGCCGGACGCCTCGACCAGTACGCATCCCGCGATGGCCTGCAAACCGTCGTCGGCCCAAACGACGGCGCCCGCCAGGAAGAACCATGCGACCCAAAACAGTCTGTGTGTCCGACTCATCGCGTGTCTCCCCTTGACTCTCTATTTTTCGCGTTTCCGGATGGCAACGTAGATCTGGCTGATCAGAAACCAGACAAAGCCGCACAAGACCACCGTCGGGCCGGTGGCCGTGCGAGCCCAGTCCTGGGCCGAAATCAGGAGTCCGGCCACGGCGGATGTGATACTAACGAGGATGGCCCACCAGAACATGGCCCCGGCGGAACGGGCCAGATTGCGGGCCGCCGCCGCCGGTACAATCAGCAGCGCGGTGACCAGCAGGACGCCCACGGCCCAGATGGACAACATGACCGCCAGCGCCACCAGTCCGGCAAAAGCGAACTGATAGCGCGCCACGCGCACGCCGTGCGCCTGCGCCACGACGGGATTCATTCCCACGTAGAGCAGGCGGTTGTAGCCCCAGACCTGAAAGACCATGACCGCCGCAAAGAGCGCCGCGAGCGAGAGAATGCCGCCGTCGTCAATGGTCAGAATGTCGCCGTAGAGAAATCGCTGGAGATCGCGGGCCACGCCGGCTTCCCGGCTGACGATGGCCAGTCCGAACGCCATGACTCCGGCGAAGACGACGCCGATAACCGTGTCGGTCGAAAGCGAACTGCGCCGCTGCATGGCCATGATCGCCAGTCCGACCATAAGGCCGAAGAGCGGCATGGTCCATTGCGGACTGACCGCCAGGAGCAGCCCGAGGGCCACGCCCGCGAAGGCCGAGTGGCTGATGGCGTCGGCGAAAAACGCCATGCGGAAATTGACGACCTGCACGCCCAGGGCGGCGGTCATGGGCGCGATCAGCAGCAGCCCGACGAGCGCCTGCTGCATAAAGCGCGCCTGCAGGCAGGGGCAGGGCAGCCATCGTCCCAGCAGATCGTAGAAGGCCGTCAGGTCAGGCATGGTCGTCCTCCGCGCAGCGAGCGCACGAACAGGTTGATTGACCTGTCGACAACGCTCGCGCGTCCGCCAGTCCCATGTGCATGCCGAAGACGGCGGCGAGGTGTTCCGGCGTTAAAACTGCGCGCGGGGGGCCTGCCGCTATGACGCGACGGTTGAGCAGAATGACATGCGTGGCATGATGCGTGACGGTCGCCAAATCGTGGCTGACCATCAGTTGCGTGAATTTTCGTTCGCTACGCTGGCGTTCGAGCAATTCGCAGAAAAGATGGCCGCCCTGCACGTCGACTCCGGAGGCCGGCTCGTCGAGTACGAGCAAATCGGGGTCCTGCGCCAGCGCCAGCGCCAGCAGCACGCGCTGCAGTTCCCCGCCCGACAGCGCTCCCAGTCTGCGGGTGGCCAGCGTTTCGCCCCGCACGTCCGCGAGCAGACGTTCCGCCCGCTCGCGACAGGCGCGATTGGTTCCCAGCCATAGCGGGCGCCGCTGCAAGCCCATAACGAGGAAATCGCGGACCGTCATGGGGAGGCCGCGATCGAATTGCAGGCGTTGCGGCACGTATCCGATCCGCGGCCGGTCCTGTCGGCCGTCGGCCATTTGGATGGCGCCGCTGAACGGAACCTGTCCCAGCAGCGCCATCAGCAGGGTCGTCTTGCCGGCGCCGTTGGGTCCGACCACGGCGGTGCTGCCGCCGCAAGGCGCCGCGGCGGTGACGCCTTCGAGAATCGAAACGCCGCCGAGGCGAACCGATACGTCTTCGAAAGCCACGGCGGCGGGTTGCGATGGCCGGCTATTCATGGACTCCCAGCGTGGTTCGCAGCGTCTCCATGTTTTTGCGCATGATCCGCTCGTAGTAGTCGAGCGACGCGTCCTCCGGCCCCGAGGCCGCCGGATCCAGGACGGCGGAGGCCAGGCCGGTCTCTCGGGCGAGGGTCTGTCCGACCTTGGCCGAGTACTGCGGCTCGGTGAAAATCGCGCCCGCTTTCTTCTCGCGAATCGTTTGGATCAGCTTCAGCATCTCGGCGGCGGACGGTTCCTGTCCGTGAGGCTGGGTCGCGGCGACGATGTCCAGTCCGATATCGCGGGCCAGGTAGTCGAAGGCGCCGTGCGGCTGGACCATCCGGTTGTTCTTGAGCGTCTTGACCCGCGCCGCCATCTCGTCGGCCAGCGCGTTCATCTTTGCGGCATAGGCCTCGGCATTCCGGCTGTACACATCCGCGCCGTGCCGATCGGCCTTCGCCAGTCCGGCCGCGATGTTTCCGGCCAGCAACGCCGCCATGCGGGGGCTGGCAAACAAGTGCGGATTGAACTCCGCATGGTGATGGTGCGCATGATCGTCGTCGTGTTCCCGGTCGCCGTGCTCATGGTGCTCATGGTCGTCCGCATAGGGCAGCAGATTTTCGATTCCCTGCGCGCTGTTTACGATGCGCAAACGGGGATTGGCCTTTTTCACCGGCGCGCCGAGAAATTCTTCCATGCCGAGTCCGTTCACCACCAGTACATGCGCGTTGGCCAGTTTACGCATATCCTGCGGTGTCAGCGCATAGTGATGCGGACAGCCCAGCGAGGCCGGCAGCAGCAGTTTGACGTCCACTCCCGGGCGTCCCCGCACCACGTTGCGCGTGATCTGATAGATCGGGAACGTCGTACAGAGAACGCGCGTGTCCTCGGCCCGCGCGCTGGCGGCTCCGCACACGACGCCGAACACCGTCAAAAGCGCCGTCCAGGCGCCGATCCATCGTTTCATTTTCATAGGCCTCCGTTTCAGAATAAATGGATGGCGAGCAGGGTAGCATGCCCTTGCGAAATAGAGCAAGGCAAAAACCTTGACCCCGACGCCGCGATAGGAAGGGAGGCTCAGGCAAGGGAACGGACGGGGAAAATGGGAGCGAATGGGGCAAATGGGGATGGGACGAAAGGGACGTATGGGACGCATGTCGGAGACGGCCGGAAAATTCCGGCTGAACGATCTGTTGCCCATTCCCCTTGCCGAACGCAGCCTGATGGAGGTTGACCTATGCTGTTGCGTCGCTTACTGCGGCATAAACCGCCTGCGCACGGTTGCGGCGTCCATGCCCTGCACGATCACGGTCAGTCCGCCGGGGCGCGCGGCTTGCGGCGGAGCCGGCTCCAGAGTGATGCGCTGAAAAACCCCTTGCAGCAGTTCCGGACCGGCGCCGCAATCGACGGTCCCCTTGATGCGCAGCAGATGGGGGCCGAGTCCCCGGATGGCCGCCAGCAGCTCGTCGCGGTCCGTTCGTTCCGCGGTTTGGATCGTCACGGCCACAATGTTGGCGGGCGGCGACGTGGCCGGCGGCGTGCGGCGCGCGCGGTGCTTTAGCCCGTCGAGAAAGGCTTCCGATACGCCGCCGTGGACCACCCGCTCCTGGGGCGCGGTCGGGTTGAGCCGGGCGAGGGCGGCGGCCACCTGTTCCAGGTCGCGCGGCGGGATCAGGTCGGTCTTGTTCAGAACCAGTCCGTCGGCCTGGCGCGCCTGGTTTTGCGCCGCCTTCATGAAGGGCGCCACCTTGAAAAAGTTAAGGGCGTCCACAATACAGATATTGGCGCGGGTTTCGAAGCGATCTCCGAGATGCGGAACGTCGAGCAGGTCGGCCAGGTCGCAGGGATCGGCAATGCCGGTGGCTTCCAGCAGGACCAGATCCGGGCGCACGTCTTCGGCGATTTCCTTGAGCACGCGTATAAAGTCCGTCTTGACGCAGATGCAGAAGACGCTGCCCTTGTTGATTTCGTATTTGGGGTGCGGCCCCGCCGGCACCAGTTGTCCGTCAACGCTTTGGCTTCCGAATTCGTTGATAATCAGGGCGATCTTGCGCTTCGCCATCGAGGGCAAGGCCAGAATGCGGTTCAAGAGCGATGTCTTGCCCGCGCCCAGGTATCCCGTCAGCGTGACAATCGGTATCGGTTGCATGGCGGGTCTTCCTCGTCTGTTTGTAACTGCTCAGGCAGACTCACGGTGCACGCTGAATTCGCCGCGAAAAGTAGGTCGGGCATTCCTGCCCGACCCCGAGGCGTTGGAGGGTCAGCCAGGAATGGCCGACTTACCGAGGCTCCTGAGCCGTTACGTCTGTTTTATACTTCTTTCAGCCACTCCTTGATAATGGCGGGGGAAGGAACATGGCGCGAAGACTTGAGCTGATAGCGTCCCAGGACGAAAGCCGGACACTGACTGGGCAGATATCCGTGCATCCGGATGTCGGACTCGTCCCGCGTGCGTACCAGTTCGACATCCGCGCCCAGTTCCTCGATGGCGGTTTGAGCCGCCTTTTCGGCCTTGGTCATGGCTTCGCTGTCGGGCCCGAGCAGGAAGAGCGTGGCTTTGCGGCTGCCAATGCGGATGCGCAGCTTTTCATTGATGCGCTTTTGAATGGCCGCGATCAACTGATCGCGGCTGGGAATGCGGGACACGAAGGATATTTGTCCGTCAATGCAGATGGTCGGCACGTTGCGGACCATCAGTGAAGTCATGAACACCAGGGATTCGCGGTACTTGATCTTGTGCTCGCGCCATTCGACGAGGCCCTCGAATTCCGGGGTCACGGCTTTGACGGACTCGACCATGTACTGGCAGGGCGCGCAGGCTTCCGAGTCCAGCGTCACGATATCCACAATGACCTTCTCGGCGTACCCGTATTCCTTGAGGTCCAGCAGTTGTTCCGGTTTCTTCTCGCTGACGCGGGTGCGCGCGACCTGGCGCTGATACTCGTCGCGTACCACTTCGCCCACCGCTTCCAGGTTGGCCGGCGGGGTCTTGTAGGGCAGGTCGCAGCCGGGCGCCAGTACGAAGCCCGTTTCCCCCGCTATTTCCATGCATTCCAGGGCGTTGCGCTGCGCGTCGTCGCGGTCGCCCAGCAGCAGTACCGAGGTCAATTGCATATTGCCGCCGAAACTAACCTTACGCGGCACGCAGATGTCTCGTACGAAGTCGAGCGGGATGTTTTCGTCGACCGAGATGTTGTCCGGTTTGCAATCGCACATGGCCTCCACATTCTGCTGGGCGTGACCGCACACGAAGAACGAACTCAGGCCGCCCTTTTCCCGTACGGACGAGAAAATGGGAGCCATATACGGCTCGACGAACTCCTGGAACTGGTCGGGGCCGATCTGACTGGTCATCGGATCCACGACCGCGACGATGTCCACGCCGGCGTCGAGATACCAGGTGGCCATGGTTTTTCCCACATCCCGACAGAAGGTCATCAGTCGGTGGATGAGATCGGGATCGTCGAACATGGCCATGAACAGGTTGGTGCCGTACAGATGCAATGCGAGCGTGAACGGGCCGGTAATCAGACCGTAAAGGGCGATGTCGGGATGGGCTTTCCGGATACGCTGCGCGGCCGCGAGGGTCGGGCCGATGCGCGCGTCCGCGCGGTCGGGAATGCGCAGATCCTCCAGGCGCGTGCCGTTGGCCAGGGGGTGCTGCGAGACCGCCGGCGGGTTTTCGTCGGCCCAGGTCAGCTCGCACCCCAGGGCTTCGGCCTCGATCTGGAGGTCGAACGTCACAGGAATGCCGTCGGGTCGGTATCGTTCGACCGCCGCGTCGGCTCCTTTGACCAAAAGGTCTTCCGATTGCAAAATCTCGGTTGCCGTGGCGCCGATCAGCGCGCCGGAATGGCATCCTGAAAAAGGCACCCACGGCATGCGGTCCACTGCCTCGCATTGGACCGCCTTCAATACGCGTTCCCGGTTCGTCATGATTCCCTCCGCGCTTCAATCCAACGCGCTGAAATCTCCGTTCAGCAGCGCTCTTTTCATCTCCATGTAGGTTCTGAAATCGTCCCAGGAAACGTCCGGGGGCACCGTATGGTCGACGGTGGGGATGAAGCCGCCTTCCTCGATCAGGGGAATGAATTCCTTGAGGTGCCGGCGTACGGCGTCGCGTCCGCGGGAAAGAATGCGTTTGTCGACGCCGCCCCAGAGGCGCAGAGTCTTGCCGAATTGCTTGCGCCACTGTCCGGGACCGACGTTGGAGGCCCGTTCGATCGGCCACAGCGTATCCACGCCGGCATCGAGCAGCAGCGGGATCAGGGCGGTGGGATCGCCGTCGCTGTCCACGGCGATGTAGCGCGTTCCGTGAGATCGCAAGAACTCGACCAGGCGCCGCATGTGGGGGAATATGAACGTTCGATAGGTGTCCGGCCCAAGCAGCGGCCCGCCTTTCATTGACATGTCTTCGTTCAACACAAAATAGTCCACCTGTATTTTTTC
>CAZYAW010000060.1:0-12386 GCA_964646045.1 uncultured Victivallales bacterium
GGACAATGATTTTGCGGGCGCCCAGTTCGCGGGCCTGTACCAGGACATCGCGAATTTCCGCCACCGTCATTTCATCGGCCTGCGACGGCATATCGTCCACGTAGCAGTAGGGACAGCGAAAATTGCATACGCGACTGAACTCGATTTCCATGGAAAGCAGTTCACGGCGGCGTACCGCCGCCTCGATCGCCTCGGGCGCAAACTCGAAATCGCCGATCACCGCAGGGCATCCCTTACTCATCCCGTCACCTCCGTCAAAAGTCCACGCTGATCGACAACCCGACATAGTCTCCCGAGAGCCAGGGCTGCCAACGCACGACGTTTTCTCCCTGCATGGAACGCTCCACCGCCGTTTGCGCCAGGTACGCCAGTCCCCAGCCCAGCATGACCTGCGAAAAATAATGGCCTTCGTCGTTGACACGGGAAAACGCACACAGAAACGATCCCGTATAGTACAGCCCCTTCAGCGCCGGACGTTCCGTCATCCTGGCGGCGGCAATAAACGGAACGGCGCCCATGAAGGCGTGGCCGGACACCCCCTTGTTGGGATCCGAGCCCCACCCTTCGTTTTTGTCGGCGATGGGACGCGTACGCCGGGTGACCTGCTGCAGAAGAAAAACCGGCGGCAGCCCCACGGCCAGACTGCGCAGCGAGCGTTCGCCCCATTCCTCCAGTACGCCCGCCGCCGGACTGTCCGGAAACAACAGTCGCGAGCAGCTCGCTCCGATAAAAAGCGGCACGGTCAGATAGCCCTCGCCGGTCAGGCGGGCGAGACGCGAAAAGGAGTCGGTCGCGGAACTGCGCACGCTTTCCTGATACCACTCGTCGATCTCGACATCCGCATCCGTATTGGCCAACGCTGCGGCCAGGACGATTCCGCCGTACAGCCAGGCCATCTCTTCCCCGGCATAAAATTCGATATGATCCGCGCGGGTCCGCTCCCAAAGACCGTACGATCCGCTCTCCTGCCCCGCCGCAGAACAGGTCAGCGCGAGAAACAGGGTCGCCGCCGTCCATCCGTATCTTTTCATACTGCCTTTCCTGTAGCCCGCAGGTCGCGTTCGTCGAAGAAACGCACCGGCTTGCGCGACTGCGCATCGTACACCCGTGCCCGCAACGCCGCTTCCGGCTCGACAACCACGGCGGGGCGTACGCGCAGCGCCGCCTGCAGCAACGCGGCCACCGCCTCTTGCGCCGGCAGCCGCGCGTCGCCCGCCACATGTACCGTCACCTCGTCCGACAAACGGTCCCGTCCTCCGACCCGCACATAGTATTCCGTCACCCCGGGCACGCGGTTCAGCGCGTTGAAGATGGCCTGCGGATACAGGGTCGTACCGCGTACCTTCATCATCTGCCCTTTGCGCCCCAAAATCGGACCCAGACGCGCCGAGCGGCGTCCGCAGACGCAGGGCTCGTCGGTCAACAGGCTGATATCGCCCGTTTTGAAGCGAATCAGCGGCATGGCCTCCACCGCCAGCGGGGTCACCGTCACCTCGCCTTCCACGCCGGGCGCCACTACGCGCCCCTGCTCGTCCACAATCTCGACAATGGCCAGATCGGGATGCAAGTGCCCGCCGCAGCGCGCCTCGCACTCGCAAAACGAAGTGACGATTTCCGAGGACGCATACGTGGAATAGGCCCGCGCCCCCCACAACTCTTCCAGATCTTCGGCCAAACGCAAGGGCGCCAGCGTCCGGTCGCGCAACGGTTCGCCAATGCACACCAGGCGCCGCACCTTCATCGCGCGCGGGGAACGTCCCTGCTCGGCCAAGTGACGGCCCAATTTGCGCAGAAAGGTCGGAACCCCTATCAGTACAGTCGGTTCGATCCGTTCCATCACCTGCGCCTGGCCCTCCAGCGAACCCAAGCCGCTACGCACCGTGGCCGCGCCCAGCGCCCGCGCGCCCAGAAAATAGGCCAATCCGGCCACGAAACAGCGGTCCAGCGTGCAGGTCAACATGACCACGTCGTCGGATGTCATGCCCAGACTGGTGAACGACTGACGTTCGTTCCAGGCCAATCGTTCCAGATCGCGCGCGGAATACATCATACGCGTCGTCTGGCCGGTCGTGCCGGACGAGAACACGATATCCGCGACCTCCCGTGGCGGCGCAGCCAGAAACTCGTCGTTGCAGCGTTCCAGATCGGACTTCTCCGTAAACGGCAGGTCGGCCAGACGATCCGGCGTCAAGTCCGCCGCACCGTCCCAATCGGCCAGAACACGACGATAATAAGGCGAATGCGCCAGACAGTGCGCCACATGCTCGCGTAACAACGCGGTCTGAACCTGCCGGATCTCTTCCGGCGTCCCGAACTCGATCTCCCGATAACGGGCAAACGGATTTTCAGTCATCTTGCGTGTCTTTCCCGAGGCGGGCTACGCCCGCAATCCAATGTCCGGCCACGGATTACGCAGGTTACGCAGAAACAAGCAAGCGAAACCGAGCCGAAAGACTGTTTCCATGCTTTCCGTGTCGTCCGCGGCAAATCTTCTCATGTCATTCATGGGGCAAACGGCCGATCAAGGAACCTAGGCACCCGCGCATTATCCTAACCCTGAAACAAACGATTTTCCCGCTGCGAGCACACCAACGCCTGCGCGCACTCGCGACGAAAACCTCGCTTATTTCAGGCCCATTGCGACGCGCAACATTTGCATAGACCAGGTTTTACCGAACTCGTTACGGCGCCGGCGGTCGGCGGCGCGCTTAAGTCGGCGATACAACGAGCGGCCTTCAATATAATGCCGTAACAGTTGCGACAGCAGTTCCCGTTCCTCGTATCCCTCGCCGTAGGCCCGAATGGCCGCCGGCGCCCGATCGCGCGCGTGCCTGGCCACCGTACGCAGAAAACCGGCCACCTCGGACGCCGCAGCCTCTTCCACGGAGAATCCGGGCCGATATCCGTTTTCAAAATCGAATGTGTACAGTTCCCCGTCCGCCACCATCACATGACAGGCCGCCGGATGCTCATGCGTCAGCAGAGGTTCGCGCAAGGCGAACGCGCGCCGATGCCGCCGCGCCGTCTCCCGCGCGTAGCGGCGCAGAATTTCCAGATTTTGCGACCAGTCCGCCGACGGATCTTCCATCCGGGCGGACAGTGGCACGCCTTCCATATAGCTCAGCCACAACGAGTTCTCGCCCGCCAGCGCGGGCCTGGCGCGCTCCACGAGAGCAGGGACGGCAAATCCCTCCCGCGCCCACACGGACAACGAAGCCGTCTCCGTACGCATGCGCTGCCGGGCGCCGGCCCCGCGCTTGCCTTCCAACAGAAAGTTGGACAGGGTACGCATGTGTTCGCGACGCGCCGATCCGCGAGTCCGGAAGATCTTGAGGACCAGAGGCGGGTTCGTATCGCGAAAGAGCAGCGTAACATTGCCGGTTCCGCCTTTGCCGTTCGCTTCCAGAATCTCGACCCCCGCCGGGCAGACGAACGATGCGCGCTCCCCGGCCTCTCCTGGCGGCGCAGCGTTCGTCATGCCCGTCCGCTCTTTTCCAGCGCTTGCAGCAGCCCCTGCGCCACCCCGTACTTGCTGTCGGGCGAGCGGGCTTTCCCTTTGAATCGCCGCTCCAGTCCGCGCGCCCAGCGGTGCGCCGGACTGGGATGCCGGAAAAAATAGCGATAGGCCTCGCGCAGCCGTTCGGGATGCGGATAATGCGCCGCCGTCTCGGCCAGCAGATCGGCCTGAAAATCGGGCGCCGTATTGCGGTTCAGATACCAGATATACTGCACGATTTCATGCGACACATGCAAATCCACGTGGCGACGACTGCGATAGATCATCTCGAAATCGAACCACAAGAAAGAGTCGTCCGGCATAATCAGCACATGCTTGCCGTCGCCGTTCTCGTGCACCAGTCGCGGCTCGCGCTCTTGTATGGCGACCGCATGGCGTCGTCCCCATTCCGCCAGAAAGCGTCGATAGAGGGCCTTGCGTTCCTCGAGCGGACGCCCGGTATCGCGCAGGCAGGCGTCCAGCTTCGGCGCCTCGACATACTCGAACAGCGTATAGCCGCCCGGCGGACAATGCGGCGCAGCGACCGTGACCTGCTCGAACGTCTGAAACACCCGGAATCCGTGCCGCCGCCAAAGTTCCAGGCACTCCAGCTCGATGCGGCGCCGGGTTTTCGGGAAATAGGAGGTCTGCCCCGCGCAAACGTTCTCGAAGCTCTTCTTGAAATGCTGCAGCGGCGTACGGCTGCCGTAATAGACCTTGAGTACCGCCCATCCGTCCCGAAAGGGAACCTTGTAAAGATAATTGCCGTTTTTCAGCAGCAGATACGGCGTCAAATCCGTAAAAGCCAGCTTCTCCGGGTTCCCTTTTCCGACCTCGCCAGTCTTCATTGCCCTCCTCGCAGATTGCCGCACGGCTCTTTCTTGAACAAGGCTCTCCAAAGATGGTTTTTCGATGGTGGAGCCCCTATTTTGACGATTTCAACGAAACCTCTGGCATGATCATTCCCGTTATTCTCTGCAATGGGTCCTGCATAGAAAGTCGAATCTTTCAATTTGGCTATCGCCTCCGGCTTTCGTCTGTCGATATCCCCGTATCCAAAAGCCAGGATATTTACTTCGTTTGAACATTTCGCGATGTATCGCGACAGATCAAGCGCCGTCGTGCTCGATATATACTGTGCCAGCACGTCTTGCAAAAGCCAAAACGTTTTCCCGTTCCATGCCAACCCGACTTGCGATTTAACGATGAGCTGACTAACCATTCTGGCCCATACTTGTCTATAATTGATACCGGGCCCATTATGACGATCTGGATCAGTAATGGCATCCTCGCATGCCATGGACACTTGCGTTCTTTTTTTCTTGTCGCCCCCCGACGTGCTTGAAGTCATGATTTCAATGATGAGGACGGGATCATCCGGAAAATCTTCGATCCAAAAATCGCCGTTGCGAACGGCGATCGTATAACCGCTCTTCTCTGCCATAATCCTGGCGGCCGTCTCCCCCTTCCCTAACAATGCGGCAACTTCCGAAAGCTTCTTTCGGCCGGATCCGGCGACGATGTAGTCGAAAGTATAATCGAACGACTTCGCTTCGTCTTCGTCGTTTTTCGTTTCAATCTTCATTTTCACTTCCGACCAGGCCCGGTAGTTTTTGCCGGGATCAAGTTTGGCGTATTTCGCCAACTGATTTCGCGTGTGCGCCTGATATCCTGATTGCGATCCGGCTCGCAGAGACAACAGACGACGCGGACAAACAATCCAAGGTTGTTCGTCATTCCTAAGACGAAGCGAGCAAACGCCGGCTTGAACAATTTGTTTCCCCGGAAAATATTTTTTCAATCGACGATTCTTGCGTAAATCCAATGCCGAAAGGTAGCGGTTTCCTCCACCGTCGCACTCGGCGGCCATAAATGGACACCATGCTCTGGCTCTATTCTCGGCCGCAGCTTCATTCCAGCAATCAAGTCGATATCCATAAAGCTCAAATATTTTGCTCATTCAAAAACCCCATGATTTGCCGAGCCAACACATAAGCCAGTGGCGGCGGCACAGAATTGGCGATTTGCCGATGCTGATCCAGATTGCGAACTGTACCCGTTCTGGATCGAATGGGTCCTTTAAGAATATACTCGTCGGGATAGCCGTGAAGTCTCATGTATTCGCGCGGAGTCAGATATCTGTCTTCGACAGGATGATAAAAAATTTCCCCGCACCGCAGTGTGTTGGCGGGCCGCTTGCGATGCAGGCGCAGGTACTTGGTCGTATCTTTAGGCGACAACCCTCGCCGAAGCTCCTCACCTAAATGAGTCTGAGAAGCCAAGTGCGAACCTTCAGGCACCTGTGCGATTCGCTCCCGATCTCTTGCCGGCGTGACATCGACATGACTGTCGAGCCTTTCGTAAACTGTTTTCCCCCTTACTTTCGGATCCGGCTTCCCAAGTCCGCCCAGAACTTCACCCGATCCCATGTAGGGTTTATAACGAAATAGTCCGTTGCATTCCTCGGCGGGCGCATGCGTCCTTTCGGGGAAAAGGAAACCGTTTCGTCCACGAGTCGCAACGACAAAAAGCCTTTCTCGCATTTGCGGCACTCCATAGTCCGCCGCTCGGACAACCCGCCATTTCGGAGTGTAATTAATAGCCTCCAACGCTTCCAAGAACGCCTCAAAAACTTCACCCCTGCGATTCTCAATGCCTTTCGAGGACAAGAGGCCTTTAACTTGCTCAAGAAAAACAACTTTTGGCTGCAACATCTCTGCAAACCTAATAATCTCGAAAAGAAGCGGACCTCGTTCGTCACTCAAACCCAATTGTTTGCCCGCTAACGAAAAAGACTGGCACGGGGGGCCGCCGAAAAGAAGATCCAGCGACCCCGCCTTCAAGCCCAGCTTTTTCATTAAATCTTTTGGGTCTAACGTACGAATATCCGTCTCAAACACCATGGTTACGTTTTGACGTCGTTCAGCATTGGCTCTTAGAGTTGCGCAGCAATGTTCGTCGAATTCAATTTCCGCCAATATATCAAACCCGGCTTTCCTCACCCCGATATCCATGCCGCCTGCCCCGGAAAACAAGCTGATCGCTTTTTTTTTGCAGGATTTCATAGGTCTGCCCTTATTCAATCATCCCTTGGGATGGCACTGATTTCTCTTCACGATATCCGGCTGCCCGGCGGCAGATCCCCGTCCGGAATGAGCAACCGCAAGTTGGTTCCGTCCCCGGCGGCCAGCAGCATGCCGCGCGATTCCAGGCCGCGAATTTTGGCCGGCTTGAGATTGGCGACCACGACGATTGTCTTGCCGATCAGGCTCTCCGCCGAGTAATGCTGCGCGATCCCCGCCACCAGCGGGCGCTGCTCCGCGCCCAGATCGATCGTCAGGCGCATCAGTTTGTCCGTGCCTTCCACCCGTTCCGCCTCCAGAATGCGGGCGGTCTTCAACTCCGTCTTCCTAAAATCGTCGATGCCGATCAGACCCTCGTCGGTCGTTTCACTCATGGGAGTCTCCTTTTTGCGTTCCTGTCTGTTCGGCTTGATCTTCGCGCCGACTTTCGCATCCGCTCCGCAAGCCTTTTCCGCGATCCGCGGAAACAGTCCCTGCACCGCGCCGATCGGCGCGCCGGGTTCAAGACGACCCCAGTGGCGCAACGTCGCGAAATCGGGCTCGTTCTCTTCCAGCGAAAGGATACGCCGCAACGCGGCCATCTTGTCCGGCATCACCGGATACAGCATGCCGCTCACAATGCGCAACGCTTCGGCCGCGCAATACAGCACGGAACCGAGCCGCGCGCTTTCGCCCTGCTTCGCCAAGGTCCACGGCTGGGTCTTCTCCAGATAGCGATTGGCCTCGCGCACGGCCGCCGCCAGGCCGGCCAGCCCCTGATCCGGACGCATGCCGGCCACCGAATCCACCATGGCCTGCGCCGCATCGAGCGTCACCCGCCGCAAATGCTCGTCGTCCTCCGTCGCCGCACCCGCTTCGGGAACGCAACCGCCGCAATGAGCGTGGATCAGTTTGGTCACCCGGTTCAGCATGTTGCCCAAATCGTTCGCCAGATCCGTATTGTACCGTCGGATAAAGTTCTCCTCCGTAAAACTGGCGTCCTGGCCCAGCGTCATCTCGGCCATCAGGAAATAGCGAAAGGCGTCCACGCCGTAGCGGTCGGCAAAGGCCATCGGGTCCACCACATTGCCGGTCGTCTTGCTCATCTTGTCCCGGCCCACCAGCCACCAGCCGTGGGCGAACACCGTTTCCGGCATGGGCAGGCCCATGGCCTTGAGCATGATCGGCCAATAGACGGTATGCGTCGTCAGAATATCCTTGCCGATCAGATGACAGGAAGCCGGCCACCAGGTCCGAAACTTTTGCTCGTCGGAACGGTAGCCGACCGCACTGATATAGTTCACCAGCGCGTCGAACCAGACATAGGTCACGAAATCCGGGTCGAACGGCAGCTCGACGCCCCAGTCCAGTCTTTTTTTGGGACGCGACACGCACAGGTCGCCCAGCGGTTTTTTCAGGAAGCCGAGCGTCTCGTTGCGACGAAACTCCGGCTGAATGAACGTCGGATGGGCCTCGATATACTCCACCAGCCAGGCCTGATGGCGACTCATGCGGAAGAACCAGTTCGATTCCGCAATACGCTCCACCGTCCGACCGCAGCCCGGCTCCGGACACAGGTTGTCGACCAGATCTTTCTCGGTATAGAAGCGCTCGCAGGCCACGCAATACCAGCCGTCGTAATCCGCGCGATAGATCTCGTCGCGCTCGTACAGATCCTGCAGAATCTCGCGCACGACCGTCTTGTGGCGCGGCTCGGTGGTGCGAATAAAATCGTCATGCGTAATGCCGAGCTTCTCCCACAGCGCCTGAAAGCGCACTACGGTCGTGTCCGCCTGCTGCTGCGGCGTCATTCCGGCCTTGGCGGCCGCGCGACTGACTTTCTGGCCGTGCTCGTCCGTCCCGGTCAAAAAAAACGTGGGAGTCCGCGTCAACCGATGGTAGCGGGCCAGCACATCGGCCAGAATCGTCGTATAGGCGTGTCCAATATGCGGTTGGTCGTTGACATAGTAAATCGGCGTCGTCACATAGAACTTGTTGGCATCCATTGATAGCACCCCGCAGCCCGAAACCATACAGCCCCGCCCCTGCCGGACCCGACAGAAACCGAGACTCCACGCAAAAAAGGCACCCTACCGGTCTGCCGCCGGAAAGTAAAGAGAGAAACGGCAGGGGCGCAACAAGCGATTCGCGCGCGTCCCTTGTGTCGCCTTTTGCTTGACAAGCGCCGCTTCATTCCTATTATAGCCGTCTTTTTGCCGAAAGCAGCATTGGGGGGGAGTCTCTTGTGAATCGGATTGCCGAGAAGAAACAGTTGGCCGACGAAGTCTTCCAAATGAAGGTGGAAGCGCCGCTCATCGCCCGGGAACGGCAGCCGGGCCAGTTTATCATATTGCAGCTCGACAGCGCCTTCGGCGAACGCATCCCGCTCACCATCGCCGACGCCGACGCCGCGGCGGGCTGGATCCTGCTGGTATTTCAGACGGTTGGCAAGACGACGCATCGCCTGGCGGCCATGCAGGTTGGCGACGCGATTCCGCATCTGCTCGGTCCGCTCGGCAATCCGACCCACATCGAGAACTTCGGCCAGGTCGTGTGCGTCGGCGGCGGCATCGGCGTCGCTCCGCTGCATCCCATCGCCAAGGCCATGAAAGAGGCCGGCAACCGCGTGATCGTCATCGTAGGCGCCCGCACCCGCGAACTGGTCATTCTGGAGTCGAACATGCGAGCCATTGCCGACGAATTCATCCTGTGTACCGACGACGGCTCCGCTGGACGCCAGGCGCTGGTGACCGTGCCGCTCAAGGAAGTGTGCGAGCGAAACCCGAAACCCGACCTGGCCGTGGCGATCGGACCTCCCGTGATGATGAAGTTCTGCGCGGAAACCACGCGCCCCTTCGCCGTTCCCACTGTGGTTTCCCTCAACACCATCATGGTGGACGGCACCGGCATGTGCGGCGGCTGCCGCGTCACAGTGGGCGGTCAGACACGCTTCGTGTGCGTGGACGGCCCGGAATTTGACGGACATCTCGTGGATTTCGACAATATGATGCAACGCCTCGGCGCCTACCGCGACCACGAGAAAATCGCGCACGACCGCTGCCATCTGGACATGGAAATCGCCCGCCGCGCCGCGCAAACCGGCAACGGAGTCCCTTCATGAGCGCCACCGAAACCCCTGCCCCGTCGCCCGACGAACTCCACCGCATGGCGGAGGACCTGTTGGCGCGCAAGGATCAGCTCAAGCCGCGCGACCGCATGGCCATCCCGGCGCAGCCCATGCCCGCCCAGGGGGCCGCCGAGCGCGTGGGCAACATGGAGGAAGTCGCGCTCGGCTACTCGCAGGACCAGGCCCGCATCGAGGCGTTGCGCTGTCTGCGCTGCAAAAACGCGCCCTGCGTGAAGGGCTGCCCGGTCGCCATCGACATTCCGTCTTTTGTCGGCGCCATTGCGGACGGAGACTTCCAGCAGGCCATTGACATTGTCAAGCGCAACAGTCTGCTGCCGGCCATCTGTGGACGGGTCTGCCCGCAGGAAAGCCAGTGCCAACTGGAATGCACGGTGGGCAAGGGTCTCAAGGACGTGGAACAGTCGGTCGCGATCGGGCGGCTCGAGCGCTTTGTCGCCGACTGGGAGCGTGAATCCGGCAAGATCGCGCCGCCTGTCGTCAAACCGGATACCGGCCGGAAGGTCGCCGTCATCGGCTCCGGTCCCGCCAGTCTGACTGTGGCGGCGGACGTGCGCCGCGAAGGCCATGCGGTGACGCTCTACGAAGCCTTCCACAAGCCGGGCGGCGTCATGATGTACGGCATCCCGGAATTCCGGCTTCCCAAGAAAATCGTGCAGGTCGAGATCGACACGCTGCGCGCCATGGGCGTGGAACTGGTGACGGATTTTGTCGTCGGCCGAACGCGCAAACTCAAGGATTTAATGGAAAAAGACGGATTCGACGCCGTCTTTGTCGGCACCGGCGCCGGGTTGCCGAAATTCATGAATATCGAGGGCGAAAACCTAGTCGGCGTCTTTTCCGCCAACGAGTATCTGACGCGCTCCAACCTGATGCGGGCCTACGACCGCGAACACGCCGACACGCCCGTCTATCGCGGCGGACGCGTCGCCGTGCTGGGCGGCGGCAACGTGGCTATGGATGCCGCCCGCACCGCCGTACGGCTCGGCGCCGAGGAAGTGCGACTGATCTATCGGCGCACGGAAAAGGAAATGCCCGCCCGTATCGAGGAGGTGGCCCACGCCAAAGAGGAGGGGATCGTTTTCGATCTGCTGCGCAATGTCAAGCGCATCCTGGGCGACGAGCACGGACGTGTAACGGCGGTGGAATGCCTGCAATACGAGCTGGGTCCGCCCGACGATTCCGGGCGCCGCCGCCCCGTCGAGATTCCCGGCAGCGAAACCACGCTGCCGATGGATACCGTTATTGTGGCCATCGGCAACGATTCCAACCCGCTCATCCCGCAAACCACCCCGGAGATTGAAACCAGCCGCTGGGGCAATATTGTGGTGAACGACGACAATCAAACGTCCCTCGACGGCGTATTTGCCGGAGGCGACATTGTGCTGGGCGCGGCCACCGTCATTCTGGCTATGGGCCAGGGACGACGCGCGGCCGCCGCCATCAACGAACGGCTGGCCCGTCCGCAGGGTCCGGCCCCGGCAAAGGCGCCGTAGCGCCGGGAGACGAGGCGAACACCATGAAAGAACGAACCATCATCGAACTGCTGACCCCGCGCCAGGACGCCGAAGACCTGGATGCGGCCCTCGACCGTTACGCCACGCGGCATCGGCTGATCATGGACAACGGCTACATTCTCAGTGTGCCGGACAATCCGATGGGCCAACCCCATTTTCAGGTCATGGAAGTCGTGCGCGAGCTGGATCTGCCCGTTCAGCCGCAGAACTTTCTGCTGCACATCAACACCTTCCATGCCAAAGCCGACCTTGACGGCATCCTGGCCCAGGCGGAGGAAATGAAGGTGCGCCAACTGCTGATCGTCACCGGCGACGGCAGCGAGCGCCTGGCCAAGCTCGATCCGGCCAGCATCGGCGCCGACACGCAATCCGCCACGTCGGTCGAGCTGCTGCGCTATATTCACGCCCGCTACCCCGGCCGCTTCTCCACGGCGGTGGCCTTCAATCCCTACGAGCCGCTCGATCACGAAATCGAGAAGATGGAACGCAAAATCGCGGCCGGCGCCGAGATCGCCATCACGCAGCCGGTCATCGGAACCAGCGAACCGGTCGCGCGCCTGCAGGCCATGGGCATCCCCGTCACCGTGGGGGCCTGGATGTCGAAACGCATCGATCTGCTTTCCGAATGCGTCGGCTACGAACTGGCTCCGGCCGAGACCTTCGATCCCGTCGGCAATCTGCGCGAGCTGATCGGGCTCTATCCCGCCTGCGGGATGTATCTCTCGCTGATCAACTACAAGCGGCAGTGGGACGCCGTACGCGAAATTCTTCCTTAAGGCGGGCTGCGCCCGCAACCGAACTGTTGAACCGCGAATGAACGCGAATAAACGCGAATAAAGATGCGACGCATAAGCGTCGCATCTTACGACGGAACAATCTAAGGGCCCGCGCAAAAACAACTTCACATTTTGGACGCAGATGCATCCCGCCCGGCTGCGTTGCGAAAAATCGAAATATCGCGAATATTCCCGCGTTTTCGCGCCTGGCCGGGCGGGCGCCTACACGCCCAATTCTGTGAATTTATTTTTGCGCGAACCCTAAGCCCACAACCATTCAAGGAGCCCCGTCCATGCCCAGCGCATCCGAACTCAAAAACGGCAGCATCGTGGAGATCGACGGCGAACCCCACGCCGTAGAGCGCCTCCAGGTGCAGACTCCGTCCGCCC
>CAZYAW010000061.1:0-17138 GCA_964646045.1 uncultured Victivallales bacterium
CGGGCAGGAATGCCCGACCTACTTTTCGCTGCGAATTCAGCGTGCACCGTGAGTCTACCTGAGCAGTTACGAAAACACAAGGAACGACTTACGGGATAAAGGCGGCTCCCGCCATGTTGGCGTTGCGGCCCTCGCGTTCGAAGACGGAAAGGCGTAGCGGACCGCGAAAGCCCTGTTGGCGCAAAGCCACCCGCAACGGTTCGCCAAAGGAGGAGAAAGCGCGACTGGGCTTGCCGCCCAGGATGACGGGAATATCCGCCGCACATCCGTCCTGCCGCGCCCGCTCCAGCAGTACGCCGCCTGCCAGGGCCATGGCCTGCGCGAAAATCGTATCGGTCGCGACCGCCTGCGGAAAGCGTTCACAGGCCAGCAGGTTCAGAACGGGGCCGGCGCTCTCCTGTTTTTCCAGCGCCGTCCGCTGTGCGACGGGAAGCCGTTGCCAAGCCGGTTCGTTCAGAGTCAGAGCCCGGAAAATACGCCAGCGGCCCGGCCCGGAAACCAGCAGTTCGGCTCGCACGCAGTCGGATCGCCCGTCGGGACCCGACAAGGAACGCTGCGCCCCGCTCGCGGCGCATACAGCCGCAAATTGCGCGAAGGAGCCGCCTTGCGTATGGAAAAGACGATCCAGCTCCGCTATGTCCAACCCGATGGAATGCCCGGGTTCGTTGGTGGGATGCAGCGAAGCGTCGCGACCGTCCCAGTCGAGCGGCGCGAAAAGAACGCGCCCGCTTTCGTCCACCCAGGCGCCGCCCCAGCCGCCGCCCAAAACCCAGTAGAGCAGCGCCGAACCTTCCCGCGACCATTCCGCCAGCGCGCCGGCGTCGGCGTCGTTGATTGCGGCCGTGCGCGTTTGCAGACGCTCCGCCAGCAGTCGCGCCAAGTTGACGTCGGTCAGGAAGGGCAGATTGGCAATGTGCAGGAACGAACCGTCGGAACGGAACAGGCCCGGCGCCGCCAGGCCGACGCTGACCGGACGGCTCGCCTCGCAGGCCGGTGCGCTCAGCGCGCTCCGCGTGGCCGCCGCCAGGGCATCCGCCAGTGCCGGACCGCTGGCGCCGTAGGCGGCCACGGGCAAAAAGGCTTGCGCCCGTAACGTCCGTGTTTCGTCGAAAATGCCGATTTTGGCCCCGCTGCCCGCCCCGAGATCGATGCCGACGTAGAGCCCCGGCAGCCGGTCATTTTGCCGATTGCAGGGCATCGCGTTCCACGTCCTTGAAGTAGGCCGCCGTACCCGTGTTGAGTTCCGCAGTGGCTTCCTCGTCGCACACGATGATGGCTTTGGGATGCATTTGCAGGATCGAGGCGCTCCACATGTGGTTAACTCCCTCTTCGACAATTTTCTGTAGCGCGCGCGCTTTCTTGTAGCCGTTCACCAGCAGCATGACCTCGCGCGAGTCCATGACCGTGCCGACTCCGACGGTCAGGGCCGTTTTGGGGACCAGACTCAGGTCGTTGCCGAAAAAGCGCGAATTGGCCAGAATCGTGTCGTAGGTCAGCGTCTTGACGCGCGTCCGCGAGGTCAGGGAGGAACCCGGCTCATTGAAGGCGATGTGGCCGTCGGGTCCGACGCCGCCCAGAAAGAGTTCGATGCCGCCCACATCCTTCATCTTGCTCTCGTAGCGCGCGCATTCCGCGGCCAGGTCGGGCGCGTTGCCGTTCAGGATGTTGACGTTTTCGCGCGGAATGTCGATGGAGCCGAAGAAGTTGTTCCACATGAAGGAATGATAGCTTTCAGGATGATCCTGGGGAATACCGACGTATTCGTCCATATTGAAGGTCACCACATGCTGGAAAGAGACCTCGCCGGCCTTGTTCATGCGAATCAGTTCGCGATAGGTTCCCAGCGGCGAGGAGCCGGTCGGCAGCCCGAGCACAAAGGGGGTGTCGGAAGACGGCCGGGTGTTGCGGATGCGTTCGGCGATGCGGGCGGCGGCCCAGCGGCTCATGATGTCGTAGTCCGGCAGTATCAGAAGTCTCATGGCGGGTTTCTTCCTTTCGTTTTGCGAAGCAAAATGCGACGCGTCTTTATCCGTGTGTATTCGTGCCCTGTCCCGGCGCAGCCGGATTCATGCGCGGTTCGAAAATTCACTGGTCTGTCGGTGCGCACGCGTACGCAGACGGGCGAACGCACCCTGCTTTAGGCTTGCAGAGCGGCCGCCAGATCCTCCCGGGTTTTCTCTATCACGGGAATGCGGACGCGCAAATCGCGCACAAACGAATTGGCGTCGAAGGTTCCGCGCACCGCCTCGAAATCGGCGTCGCCCGCGCCGTCGATGCCGAACCCGATGCGTACACTGCCCTCGAATTCCTTTTGCGCATCGCCCAGCACCATATTGATCAGCTTCAGAGACGCGCTTTTCCAGGCGTCCAGCACGGCCAGGGCCTGGTCGCGTCCGAAGGCGCCTCCGCTTGCGCCATGGATTTCCGCATACAGGGACAGACAGGCGTTCCATGCGTCGGCCGGGTAAAGGGCGGCCAGCGTTTCAAATTCGCCTTGCAAAGCGTCCAGCGTGGTCAGGGCGCCGTTTTGGACGCGCTCCACGATTTCATCGAGGCGATCCTGCCGACACAGCAGACCGCAAACGTCCACCCATTCCGACTCGCCGCTTCTTCCCGCCGGATCGCGGGCCAGCGCCTCTTCGACGGAATCGTCCCCGCGTTCGCGCAGTCGGCGCACCAGTGCGTCCCCGAAATACTGGTCGAGAGCCAGCTTGTAGTAGCGTCCGCAGGTTTTCATCAGCAGCCGCTTAATATGAATGCCGTTGCAGGTGACATAGGTCTGACTGCGATCCGACTCCGCGCCGAGGCGTTCGAGAATGCGGCACGCCCGCGCCATTTTGCGGGCCGTAAACGGAGACAGCACGTCGAACACGATCTGGTCCAGTTTGCGCTCGTCCGCGCGCCGGTCGCGGGCGGGCCATTTTTCGCCGTCGCGCAGCGTACCGACCGTAAAATAGTTCATGGCCGGTACCAGCGTCGACTTGCCGTCCTCTTCCGCAATGTAGGAAAACGGAAAGTCGGATGTGTCGAAATTGGCGTAATGTTTGCCGATGACCGCCGTGAAGGCGCCGATTTTTACCGGGAACAGCAGGTACGAGAAAGAGCCCGTCTTGCAGCCGCGTTCGAGAATGCCCTGGTGCACCGGCCCCAGTTTGTACATGTGATTCGACTGGTTCGTGCCGCTGCCGGCATTGAAGAAGGAGAACAGTCCGGCAATCAGCAGCGTCGAGCGATGATGGGTCACCGTGTAGGGCCCGCCGAAAACCGAGCAGACTTCCGAGTGATACCCTTCCGCATTGGCGAAAAAGACCGAATTTTCGGCGGAGAACTGGCGCCCGACGCGCGCGGCTTCGCCGATCAGCGTGGACACCAGCACGGCGCCGTCTTCGACGCAGGCGCCTTTTTGCAGAATGAAATGGCGTGCCACCACCCCGTGTCCCACGCGGGTCGGCGCGGCCTGCGACGATTCGATCGTGCCCTCTTCCAGCCGCAGCGCCCCGTGGATCACCGCATGGGGTCCGACCCGCACGTTGACCAGTTCGCCGCAGTGCGCCACGCGCGCGCCATTGCCGACGATCGCGCGCTCCGCGCGCAGCTCGTCCGCCACGTCGTCCGCCAGCGCGTGCATGCGCTCCGCCAGGCCGGCGCGGTCCCGGTACAAGGCGGTCAGATACGCCGTCTGCGCGCTGGTGCGCGCGGTAATCCGCACTTCCCGTCCGCCCGCTTCGTTGAGAACGGAAACGGCGTGGCCGTTGCCGAAGGCAGACAGACCGCGACAGGCCATGCCGGCGACGTTTTCGATCCAGACCCCATGTCCGATCTCCAGATTCGCCAATTCGCCGCCGACATTCGAGATCGCGCAATTGTCGCCCAGCCGGACATTCCGCAGGCGCACATTGTGCAGACCGGCCGGACGCTCGACGCCGTCCATATCCAGAACCGTTCCGTCCATGCGTCCAATGTCGACCGCTCCGACAAAAGCCACCCGTACGACATGTTCGGCGCGAAATCCCGCCGCCGTCCGCACTTGACTCCAGTCGGCGCAGCCGCAGCCGTTCTTTTCCAGTATGGCGATTTGTTCGTCGTTCAAGGACTGCAACTTCGTAGTGGACAAGACGCGACTCCTTTCTGTCAGGAATGCTGTTCGGCCATGACTTTGTCGATAAACTCGGCGGCCGTGTCGATCGTCTGCACCGACAGGGCGGCATCCTCGTCCATTTCAATGTCGAATTCCTCTTCGAAAGCGGCCACCAGCTCGATAGACTGAATGGATTCCGCCCCGAGATTCTTGACGAAATTGGCGGTATCGCCAATACGGGCCGGGTCGATTTTGAGAACCTGAGCGGTGATTTTCTTGACGCGTTCCATGGTATCCGACATATCTGACTCCCTCTTGTTTGTCCTGCCCCGCCGCACAGCCCCGCCAGGGGCCGCCGAGCCGGGAACACAGTGAAAAAAGGATTCCAACTGCTAAGGCGGCATCCATATCCCATGGCCGCCTGTCTGTCAACCTCAAAAGGGAATGGACTTTGGGCCAAGGCGGCCGCGGATCGCGTGGAAACAGAATCCGGCGGGAAGCGCGCGGGAGCGCGGAGGACGCAGCCGAGCCGTGGACAGGGTTAAACCCGGAGACGGACTGGAATCATGACGCGCCCAAAAGGCTTTGCGCCCAATCGGACACACGCCGGCGGATGGCGTCGCGAATGTCGCGCACGGCCTGAAGGCGTTCGTCTTCGTTGCCCTCCAGCGCCGACGGATCCGAGAAACTCCAGTGAATCTCCTCGCGCAGGCCCAGGGCGGGCGTACAGCGCTGCGCCTGCGCCTCGTCGCAAACCGTGATCAGGTAGTCGTAGGACTCGCCGCGCCGCAACCGTTCATAGACGTCCGTGGACTTTTTGTCGGACAGGTCGAGGCCGACCTCGCGCATGGCCTGCACCGTCAGCGGATGAATGCGGCCGGGCTCCAGTCCGGCGCTGCAGGCTTCGAAACGGTCGCCATGCAAATGATTGAGCCAGGCTTCCGCCATTTGACTGCGCGCGCTGTTATGGACGCAGACGAACAGAACGCGAATTTTACGGTCGTCCCCGATCGGCAGCAAATCGCTCGAACGATGCCGGGCGATTTCTCCGCTGACCAGGTAGATAACATCCTTGGCGATGTTCTTGACGTGGTCCGCCATGCGCTCGACATGGCCCACGGCGGCCAGCAGCGCGAACAGGGCGGCGCCGTCCGCCGGCTTCTCGACGATAGCCGTCCGCAACTTGTCCGCCCACTGGCGACACTGCTCGTTGACTTCAACGTCCGACGCCCATATCCGGCGCGCGGCCGCCCCGTCGCGAGCCGACAGGGCGTTGACCACAAGCTCCAGCCGCCGACCGATGTCCCGCGTCAGACCGCCGATCTCGCCGCTCCATTCGCGACTCGTCTCGGTGGGTTCTCCGGTCAACACGCTGGCGGCGATTTTCGCGGCCAAATCGCTGATCCGCTCCAGATCGTGGTTGGCCTTGTTCAGCACAATCAGGTAGCGCAAATCGTCGGCGACCGGCTGATGCAGGGCGATCACTTTCAGACAGGCCTCTTCGTTGCGTACTTCCTGAAGGTCGACGGCATGGTCGGCGCGCATGGCCGCCACGGCCTTGTCGCGATCCTGACCCGCCAGGCTTTGCACCGCCACTTCGATATTGCCGCGCACGGTTTCCGCCAACCGGACCACCGCCTGCTCGATATCGGCCATCTCCGCATGAAAATGCGTTCTCATCGCTATCCCCTTGATCTCTCCGCTGCGCGTTCCCGCCGCGCCGGCGAAACATGCGCCACAACGATCTACCGCGCCATATAGGCGTCCAGAACCGAGCCGTCCACGGATTTCAAAGTCATGCCTCTAGGTCCGGCGCCGGGTCGCACCACCATCTTGGCCGGCTCGCCGTGTTCCAGAAACTTGGCCAGGTCGGGCGAACCCGCCGCGAACACCCACAGACGCCCGTCGTCCAGGATCACTTTGAAGCCCGGCTTGCTCAGCGCGTACTCCAGCATGACCTTGCGATCCGTGCCCTTCAGGGTCATGCCCCGGGGGCCGGCGCCCGGCAGAACCACCATCTTGGCCGGCTCGCCGTGTTCCAGAAACTTGGCCAGGTCGGGCGAGCCCGCCGCGAACACCCACAGACGCCCGTCGTCCACAAAGACTTGGAAGCCCGGCTTGCTCAACGCGTACTCCAGCATGACCTTGCGGTCCGTCCCCTTCAGCGTCATGCCGTTGGGGCCGGCGCCCGGCAGCACCACCATTTTGACCGGTTCGCCGTGCTCCTTGAACTTGGCCAGATCCTGCGAACCCGCCGCGAACACCCACAGACGCCCTCCTTCCTCGAAGGTGACATAGCCCGGCCGGTCCCAGGCCGATTCCTTATGTTGCGCGACCTCGCGGGGCGCGACCGCCGACGATTTCGCAGGCGACATGTTGTTCGCGACACAGCCCGTCAACGAGCAGGCGGCCACGCAAAGCATCCGGGCGGCGGAAGAGATACTGTCATGTTTCATAATTATTCCCTTTCGGTATTGGGGTTGCACTGTCTGAACATCATCCGAAACGTCCCGTCACGTAGTCGAGCGTCTCCGGCAAGTGAGGATTCTGGAAAATCGTGGCAGTCGGCCCGTACTCGATGAGCCGCCCCAGATACATGAAGGCGGTGTAGTCGCTGACGCGCGAGGCCTGCTGCATGTTGTGCGTGACGATCAGAATGGAGTACTCGCCCTTCAAGGCGTGGATCAGATCCTCGATCTTGTTGGTGGCGATCGGATCGAGGGCCGAGCAGGGCTCGTCCATCAGGAGCACCTCGGGCTCGGCCGCGATGGCGCGCGCGATGCAGAGACGCTGCTGCTGACCGCCGGACATGCCCAGCGCGCTTTCCTGGAGTCGGTCCTTGACCTCGTCCCACAGCGCCGCCCCGTGCAAGCTGCGCTCGCAGACCTCGTCCAGCACCGACTTGCGGTTTTCGCCGTCGATGCGCAAAGAGTACACCACGTTCTCGTAGATGGACATGGGAAAGGGATTCGGTTTCTGAAACACCATGCCCATGCGTTTGCGCAGCTCGATGACATCCACGCCCGGCGCATAGATCGAGTCGCCGTCCAGCAGCATTTCGCCGTCGATGCGCACAATGTCGATCAGGTCGTTGACGCGGTTGACGCAGCGCAGGAGCGTGGATTTACCGCATCCGGAAGGACCGACCAAAGCCGTGACCTTGCCGTCGGGGACTTTGAAGTTGATATCGAACAGGGCCTGCGCTTCTCCGTAGTGCAGGTTGAAATTCCGGGTTTCAAGACATATTTTCTCGCGGGCGATCTCTTCGTGTATTTCCGAGGCGAACGAGCCTCCGGCCGCAACGGCCGCCAGGCGACTGGTCGCAGGGGAACGATCGGTTTCGTCTTGGGCAATGGACTTCATAATGGTCACCTGGCTAGCGGGTTGCAATTAGACAGCGGATCCTTTGAATCTTTTCTTCAGTCTGGAACGGATGGCGATCCCGGTGATATTCAGCAGAAAAATCAGAGTGATCAGCAACAGGGTGGTGGTATAGACAACGGGTTTGGCCGCTTCGCTGTTCTGACTTTGGAAGCCCAGATCGTAGATATGAAAACCCAGATGCATGAACGAGCGTTCCAGATGCAGGAAAGGCGCGAAGCCGTCGAACGGCAGTTCCGGGGCCAGTTTGACTGCGCCCACCAGCATGAGCGGAGCCACCTCGCCCGCACCGCGGGCCATGGCCAGAATCATGCCCGTCATCACTCCCGGCATGGCTCGGGGAATGACGATGCGCTTGATGGTCTGCCACTTGGAGGCGCCGCAGGCGTAGGATCCTTCGCGCATGGAATTGGGAACAGCCGCCAGGGCTTCCTCGGTGGCAACGATCACAACCGGCAAAGTCAGTAGCGCCAGGGTCAGCGACGCCCACAGAATGCCACCCGTCCCGAAGGTGGGCGACGGCAGTTTCCCGGCGAAAAAAAGCTCGTCGATGGCGCCGCCCATGATGTAGCAGAAGAACCCCAGCCCGAACACGCCGAAGACGATGCTCGGCACGCCGGCCAAGTTGTTGATCGCAATGCGTACAGCGCTCACCAGGGGCCCTCTTTTGGCGTATTCCCGCAAGTACAGGGCCGCCAGCACGCCCAGCGGAGAAACCAGCAGCGCCATGATCATTGTCATCAGCAGCGTGCCGAAAATGGCGGGCCATACGCCCCCTTCGCTATTGGCTTCGCGCGGTTCGTCCGTTAGAAATTCGGCCCAGCGGGAGAGATAAATGGCGATTTTACGTCCCAAACCGATCCGATTCGGCGGGTAGGCCCGCACCACCTCGGCCACGGGGATATCGGCTTCCTGCCCGGCCGCCGTGCGCATGGTCATCACGAAGCGGGCGTTCTCGCGATCCAGCGTCGCTATTTCGCGAATGAGCGCGTCGTATTTTTTCTGCAGCGCGGCCATGGGTTCGACGATTGCGGCCGCGGCCGCCCGATGCGCCGGCGAATCCTTGCCATCCGACATCTCGATTTCTCTCACCCGCAAACGCAATTTCTCCATGGCGTGATTGATTTTCCCGACATCCTTCTTCTCCAGCCGCCGGCGGCGTTCGCGACGTTCGCGCACGGCGTCATGATGCCTGATGAACTGCGCCCACGTCTCCTCGGCCGTCGACGCCACGGTCTCCTCGCCGATCCGGAAGGAAACGGGCGCCCCGTAAAAGCGACCCCAGGTTAGCCGTTCGATAACGACGGCCCATTCGGGACGGGAAGTTCCGTCCGGCGCAATCTCGAAATCGGCCACCCAATTGAAATGCTCGCCGGTCAGGCGGAAATTGCCGGTGCGGATCAGTTGGCGCGCCGCCACACCGTCGTTGGCCGCCACCGCGGCCCTGGCCTCCGGCGGGATGTCTTCGAGACGATCCGCCGAGGGCGCAAACGAACCGCGCCGGGTCACCTCTCCCATATGCCGGGTGCCGTCGTGCAGCGTCACTTCGACGACAGGCGACGGCCAGAAGGTGGTGAAGCCGTTGTAGAAAACGAAACCCAGCAGTCCCAGTATCATGGCAATACACAGGACCATCGAACCGCCCATCGTCCACAGCGCAGGCTCGGCGCGGGACAGAACGGAAGCGGCGGCGGACGTTTGACGGCCCCGCGTGCGCGGACGGGCGGCCCCGGCGCGATCGGGCATGGTCTCCATGGGCGCGCTCATAGTTCAAAGGCCCTCTTGCGATATCGCTGCCGGATGGTTTCCGCCAGACTGTTGAGAATAAAGGTCATGACAAACAGACTCAGCGCGGCGAGATACAGCATGCGGTAGTGCGTCGCTCCGCGGACGGCCTCGGGCAGTTCCACGGCGATATTGGCCGAGAGGGTACGGAATCCGTTGAAGATGTTCCACTCCAGGATAGCCGTATTGCCGGCCGCCATTAGCACGATCATGGTCTCTCCCACGGCGCGACCAAACCCGATCATCACGGCCGAGAAGAAACCGCTGGCGGCGGTCGGGATGATAATGCGTACGGCCGTCTGCCAGGGCGTGGCCCCGGCCCCCAGCGAAGCGGCCCGCAAGGTTTCCGGCACGGCCGCCAGGGCGTCCTCGCACAGGGTGTAGATGATGGGAATAATGGCGAACCCCATCACGAAACCCACAATCAGGGCGTTGCGCTGCACGTAGGTATCGACATAGCCGCCGCGGGGATCCAGCCCGACGACGGAAAGTAGAAAACTGACGGCCCAGGCCAGCAGAACGGCCGCCAGCGCGGAAACCAGGAAACGCCCCAAATCGGCCGCGACAAAGGTTCGGCGCGAGGCGGAAGTCAAGAGCCGCTTGAACCGTGCCGAGACCCAGCGGGCATTGACGTACATGGCGAAAATCCCGCTCAGCGGCGCCATCAGGATCATCCAGCCGCCGGTTCCGGTCCCCTCGCGCGTCGAGAGCCACAGCTTGATGTCGCCCAGAAAGAATGCTTTTTCCACCCAGGGGCCCAGCCGCAACGCCAGCCAAACGCCGCCCCCCAGGCAGGCCAGCATCGCCGGCATGCGCCACCGCGCAAATCTCGTTGCCTGTTCCCGGGAAAGCAACTGCCAGAGATGCGCGCCCAGCAGCACGACGAAGGGCAGCGCCACAAAAGACACCAGCAACGAGGGAACATGACCCTCCACGGCCGGCGCGATCACCAGCGCCGCCAGAAACCCCAGCACGACGCTGGGCAGACTGGCCATCATCTCGATGGTGGGCTTGACCTTCGAGCGCCACTTCGCATCCATGATCTCGGACGTATAGACCGCCGCCAGAATGGCGAGCGGCACTCCGAACAGCAGCGAATACAAGGTGGCTTTAATGGTGCCGAAAATCAAGGGCATCAAGCCGTATTTCGGCTCAAAATCGTCGGTGCCGCTGGAAGACTGCCACACATGCGCCGGCTCGTTATAGCCCTCGTACCACACCTTGCCGAAGACCTGCTGCAGATTGATTTCCGGATGGGGAATATCCAGCGTCCACTGATATATGCCCCCGGGCCCCCAGGCGAAAAGACCGTCGTCCTTGGGCGACAGCGCCAGCCCGTAGATGCCGGCCTCCAGCGCCGCTTCCGACAAATGCCCCAGCGTGCGCCGGTTCGTGACATAGTAGAGACGCAGATTGCCGCGGTCGTCGGCGACCGCGATCTGGCGCGACAGCGCCGACGCGCTGAACGAAGCCACGGCGCCCGGCAGGGGTTCCAGCTCGTGCGCCCGCACCAGCAGAGCGCCGTCCGAGGTGTCGGCCTCCGCAGGCTTGATCCGAAACCAGACGGAAACGTTACCGCGATCGTCGCCCACGACCAGAGAGGTCTTTCCGACCAGGAACTCCACCAGAGTCACCTTGCGGGCGCCCGCCGTCAGCAGGTTCACCTCTTCCGCCACCTCCATGGCATCGACCCGCCGGGAATCCACCCGCACCATCCGGCCGTCCGGCCAACCCAGAAAAACATTGTCTCCCAGCCCGGCCAGCCGGACAAAACCCGGCAGATCGGCGGCCAGGCCGTCCAGGGCGAGAGAACCGCCGTACAGCTCGATCACGGTCTTGCCGGTCAGCATGTTGAAGCGGGACGTGATTTCTTTCAGATGCAAGGTGCCGCTCGCGCTGACGGCCGCGACAAAGGGACTGTCCAATTTAAGGGATATATCCACGCGCTCGATGGAGACTCCCTCCTCTAAAACGGCCTGCTCGTTCAAATCGACCGCCACGCTTTGCAGGCGATACTGATTCTCCGGCGTACGCTCCAGTACCCCTTCGCGAAAAGCGACCGATCCGGAGTGCAATGCGTCTTTCACGGCGTCGGGAATGTCCTCGGACGGAACATAGTCCGTGGAAAAGGAGAAGCTTCCCGTCTGAATGCTGCCGTCCTGGAATCCGCCGACAAACGTGTCGCCGACAAAACGCACCGTATTGGCCAGTCGCTCCCCGAAGAGAGGCTTGCGAGTCAAAACCGCGCCGTCGCGCAGATGAGAGACGATCATCTCGCCTTTCCGCGTCACGGACAGCGCCAGGGTCTGATATTCGTTGACGGCGAAGCGCTGCAGGGGAAAATCGTCCGCGGCGAGCTGCGCGGCGCTGCGGCGGCGCTCCGGCCCCGTGATTTGGGAGGGAAAGAAAATGGGGATGGCCACCGAAAACAGGAAAACGCACACCAACGCAACCGCCAGAACGGTACTGACGCCGCCCACCGTGATCACGCTGGCCGCCAGCCGATTGGCGACCACGACCGACGGCTTGGTTTTGCGCTGTCGCGTACGTCCCGAATAGGAGGATGTCGGGTTTGTTCCCATGGCGCTCCCGGCGAAAAAGAAAGGGATCCGGGACGGTCGCGAACGACCGTCCCGGAATCGCTTGACCAACGACTAGAAGTTGGGCTTGATACCCACGCTCTTGAGCGCCTCGCGGGCAACCGGAGCGGTTACCGGGAAGTATCCGTCTTTAACCACGTCTTCCTGACCCTGCCGACTGAAAACATACTTGATGAATTCGCGGCGCAGAGGGTCCAGCTCGGTATTGGGCTTGTGGTTGACGTACATGAACAGGAAACGCGACAGCGGATATTCGCCGGTGTAGGCGTACTCCGCAGTGGCGGGAACAACCTTGCCGCCTTCGCGAGCGGACAGCGGCACCGCAATCACGTCGGCGGTCTTGTAGCCGATGCCGGAATAGCCGATGCCGAACTTGTCGGAAGCCACGCCCTGCACGACCGAAGAGGAACCGGGCTGTTCTTTCACGGAGCTTTTGTAGTCGCCCTTGAACATGGCCACGCTTTTGAAGTACCCGTAGGTGCCGGAAGCCGCATTGCGACCATAGAGACTGATCGGGGCTTTCGCATATTCTCCGCCCAGACCCGCATCGCCCCAGACCTTGATGTCCTTCGGGAATCCGCCCTTGCGATTCTTGGAGAATATCGCGTCCACCTGCTGCAAACTCAGGCTCTTAATAGGGTTGTCCTTATGAGCGTAGACCGCCAGCATGTCGATCGAGGTCGGCAGTCCGGTCGGCTTGTAGCCATAGACCTTCTCGAACGCGTCGATCTCCTGGGACTTCATCTCGCGACTCATCGGCCCGAACTGCGACGTGCCGGCCACCAGGGCGGGCGGCGCGGTCGAGGAGCCTTTGCCCTCGATCTCGATCTGCACATTCGGATACATCGCCAGAAAGCCCTCGGCCCAGAGGGTCATCTCGTTGTTCATCGTGTCCGAGCCAATGCTCTTCAGCGAGCCCGAAACACCCCCGACCGGCTTGTACACCGGGAGTTTCTCGTCCACTTTGACCTGCGCCTGCGCAAGCCCCGCCGCCATGGCGGCCGTCATTGTCAATGCTGCGATGGTTTTTTTCATGATTCTTCCTTTCTTGTTGGGTTATTTCCCTGTATTCCGCCTGTCCTCGGCCCTTGCCGCCATTTGCGGCGCCGTCCGTCAGAATCCGTAACGGGTGACCGTCACGTACCCGATCGACTTGATGATTTCTTCGCCTTCCTGCGTCAGATGCAGGTTCATAAAGCGATACAGATGCGATCCCATGGCCGGATACTGGTCGGTGAACATGTACAGCGCGCGGGCGATCGGATATTCTCCGCTGCGCACCGTGGCTTCGCTGGGCGTCACACCGTTGATTTTGAGAGCCTTGACAGTCTTGTCCACAAACCCGAGACCGGCATAGCCGATGGCGGCCGGCGTACTCTGAACGCGCTGACGCACGGCGCCGTTGCTGCCCACGTACTCCGCACCGGCCCCGATTTTGTCCTTGCCGCCGGCATGCGTCATCACCTTGCCGTAGAAAGTCTCGTAGGTACCGCTATTGGTGTCGCGACTGATCACCACGATGACGGCATCCGGACCGCCGACTTCCTTCCAGTTCTTGATGTCGCCCTTGTAGATCTTGCGCACCTGCTCTACCGTCAGATCCTTGACCGGATTGCTCGGATGCACCAGAATGGGCAGCCCGTCCAGCGCCACGACATGGGCGACCGGCATCACGCCGTTTTCCACGGCGGCCTTGAACTCGCCCGCCTTCATGAAGCGCGACATCATGCCGACCTGCGCCGCCTTGTTGACGATGCTCTTGGCCCCGTTGCCGCTGCCGGATTCGCTGACCGTCACATTGACGCCCGGATTGTTCTTCATGTAGTACTCGGCAAACGCCTTGCCGATCGGGCCGACCGTGGTCGAGCCGTCCAATACCATGCGATCCTGCGCCCCAGCGGAAACCGCCAGGCTTCCGCCCACCACCACACCGGCCAACCATGCTCCATATCGTTTCGTCTTCGTCCTCATCGTGTCATCCTCCTTATGCGTGCGTGTTCCCTCTCAATACCGTCTCGCTGAACCAATGCCGTTAGCCTCCTCCTTTCATTGCAATCGCCCTCCAAGGGCTCCCTGACATCGCTCGTATGGAGCCAAAGCCGTGTTAGGAATATATGAGGGCCGCATTAGAGTTTGCGCAATGTAGCGCAAGCTTCCAACATTCCATGGAGCCTCTTGCCATACCCGCGCCTGCTAAAAGCGGCTGCGACAATATCGAGGCCATGACATTTACGCGGCTCTTGCCATACCCGCGCCTGCTAAAAGCGGCGCGGACATCCGGCCCGTGCGAATGGAACGAGACTTCCGTTCCGCAGGGGGCGTTGCAAGAGCCTCCATGATTCCGCGGGATGGCTGTGAACGGAAAAATAATTTTTTTGTGTTGACGGTTCAATGGAATCCGCACATTATGCCTCCCGTTTTCTGATCAATGGAAGAGAGAGGGAATGAGCCATGCCTACCAGTAAAAGCGCCAAGAAGAGAATGAAAACCGCCGAACAGCGTCGCGTCGCCAATCGAGCGGTCAAGGCCAAAATCCGTACCCTGCGCAGCAAGTTCCTCAAGGCCATCGAGGCGGGCGACGCCGAGGCGGCCGCCCAGGGCTACAACGCTTTTTCGTCCGCGATGGACAAGGCGGCCAAAAAGAACATTCTGAAAGCGAACACGGTAGCCCGTTACAAATCGCGGGCGGCGCATAAGATCAAAGCGCTGACCACGACCGACTAAGGGTTCGCTCCAAAATCAATTCACGGAATTGGGCGTGTAGGCGCCCGCCCGGCCAGGCGCGAAAACGCGGGAATATTCCCGACATTTCGAGTTCTCGCAACGCCGCCGAGCGGGATGCGTCTGCGTCCAAAATGTGAAGTTGTTTTTGCGCGGGCTCTAAGACGAGTTGCGAACTCGCATCCTGACATGAAAACCGTTTCCATCGAAGAGGTCCAAACCGGCATGAGGCTGGCCGTCGATCTGCGAACGGCTTCCGGAACCTTTGTTCTGGGCAAGGGCGCCGTTTTGACGGAACCTCTTCTGGCCAGGCTGCGAAGAATGGACGTTTCCGCCTTGGCCGTAGACACCGAAGATGGGCCCGCGGAAGATTTCGCCCCGCTTCAGCGTCAACTGGCACAACGCTTCTCCGGCACGGAAAACGACGAATGGCTTGCCGAGATCCGTCGCATTGCGGAGGATCATTTGCGTATGCGCTGCGGCGTCTCGCCGCAACCGCTCGGAGAACCGCCAGGATGAATGACCCCGGGCCGAGAAGCGAGAAATTGCGCCGCGTCGTCGGCCGCATCGTACGCCTGCCGACACTGCCCGACAATATTGCGCAGATCCAGAAAAGAATGCGCGCGCCCGACATCACCACGACGGAGGTAGGCGACGTGATCGGGCGCGACCCTCCTCTGGCCGCGCAGATACTGAAACTCGTCAATTCCGGATTCTACGGCTTCACGAAGCCGATCGCCTCCATCTCCCACGCCGTCGTTCTGCTCGGATTCGGCACGATCAAAACCTTGCTGGTGTCCTCGGCGGTAAGCTCGATGATGATTCGCTGTTTTCCGGGCCTCTTTCCGCATTCGCTGGCCTGCGCGCGCATGGCTTTCGTCCTGGCGCAAAGACTGGGACTGGAAGACCCGGAAGAAATAAGTTCCGCCGCGCTCCTGCACGACATCGGCAAGATAGCGCTGGCCGATCGGCTGCCGGACGATTTCAGGGCGGTAGCTCGCCAGGTCGAAGACCGCAACGAACTGTTCTTCGAGGCGGAGAACCGCATTCTGGGCGTAACCCACGCCGACATCGGCGAGTGGCTGCTCGAGAAATGGCGGCTCCCGCCCGGCGCCACGCAGCCCATCGGACGGCACCACCGCTTCGCGCCCAACCTTCCTTTTGCGGAATCGACGGCCATTCTGCATCTGGCCGACATTCTGGTGCGCGCGGAAGGCGTCGGTTTCGCGGGCGACCAACGCATGCCGACCCCCGATCCGCGCGCGATCGAAGCGCTGGGACTGCGCATGGCGGACTTGCGTCCGATCATGGACGAGGGTATGGAAAAGAATCGCGATCTGCTCGAGCGGCAAACGGCGGACGGTTTCCTGGAGCCGGTATGACGACCTCCGCGGAACAGAACCATCTCTGGTATTTGCCGTTCGCCTATGCGCAGGTAGACGAAAGCATGACTCTGTTCGCCGCCAGTCGCGAACTTGGGCCGACGCTCGGCGCACGCCTGCGCGGCCGTTCCATCGAAGACAACCTGACCCTCCTTGCACAGGCCTGGACTCGCAACACGGCCCTGTGCAACCGCGTTATGGAATCCGTCGCCCATTTGCCGCATGAAGGCGGCACGGACGCCTGGGACTGGACGGAAGGCGACCATGTTTTCGCCGTTTCCGTGACCGCCCTGCCGCCCAACGAGAAAACGGGCGGAAAACGCTGGGGAATCGGGTTTCGCGACATTGGCCGGCAAATGGAGTTGGACCGCGAACGCGAAATGGCGCGCCTGTATCTCGAGGAAACCCTGAACAGCCTTCCGCTCGGCGTCACGGTCATGGACGAACACTTGCGCGTCACCAGCGTCAACCGCACGGATCTGGCCGCCATGGAAACGGCCGGCCGGGAGGCCGCCCTGCTGACGGCCATTGGCGAACCGGCCGCGCATCTGTTCCCGGCGCCGACGGACCAGCCCGACCTATGGACGCGCGTGGAAAACGAAGTTCTGCGCAAAGGCGTTTCCCTGGAACACAAGACTCTGTGGAACGTGAGAAACGGCGCCGCTCGTACGCAGGCCGTGCGCATCGCCCCGCTGCGCAACGCGGACGGACGCATTGTGGGCGCCGTGCGCATTGCGGAGGATGTCACCGACAAGGAGCGCATGGAAAAGGATCTACAGGCGGCGGAACTCGTCTCCGCGCGCTTTTCGGCCGTCCGCGAAGTGGTCGCCACCCTCAATCACGAAATCAACAACGACCTCACGGCGGTGCTGGGCAACGCCGAGATGCTCAAGATCGCGGACCAGGATCTTCCGGCCGCAACGCGCGACAAAATGCTCTCGGAAATCGTCGTCCACGCCGAAAAAATCGCCGAGGTCACCTTGCGCCTGCGGTCTCTCAAAACCCTGCGCAACGCCCCGTATTTGAACGACGAAAAATACGGCAGGGAAACCCTCATCGACTGGCGCGACACTTAAGAGGCTCTTAATCCGAATCCGCGGCGCGGCGCCATATCCGGCGCCCCTTTTCCTTCATTTCCTTCTCAAGCGCGCTCAAATCGTCGATAAAGGTGTAGTCCTCCTCGTTTTCCCA
>CAZYAW010000062.1:0-10609 GCA_964646045.1 uncultured Victivallales bacterium
CCAGCTCCGAAGGCACGACGGCCTCGAGAGCGAGATCGTCGCGAAACGTGAAGTCCCACAGGGTATTCAGGTCCCATAAGCGTCTCTTGGGGAAATGCGGGTATGCTTTCATCGCATCGCTATCTCCTGTCTGCCGCCTGACAATTTTTCATTGGCGGCCAGAGTAGAGGAGGCGGTATGAAAGTCAACGGGAAAATGGCGACGCGGCTCTGGCAAAAACCTCTGCCATAGCCAGGGCAAACGAGTCGGAACCTGTCGTGGATTCGCGCGTATGGCAATTCAGGGCGCGACCGCTCCGATCATGGCCAGGATGATCCCGTAGTAGATCAGCAGTGCGGTGATATCGTTCGAGGCGCTGACAAAGGGCCCGGCGGCAATGGCCGGATCGAAACCGAGGCGGTTAAGCAGAAGCGGCGCCAGCGATCCGAAAGAGGCCGCGAATACCATGGCGCTGAACAGGGCCAGTCCCACCGACAAGGCGAGAAAGGCGGGCGGGTAGGCGGTGGTCGCGCCGATGACAAAATGGGCCCACAGTCCAATGGCCAGTCCGCAGATCCCTCCCATCAGGGCTCCGGTCGCGATTTCACGCAGAAACACGCGGTACAGTTTGCGGCCGCTGAAACGCCCGACTGCCAGACCGCGCACGATCAGCGTCGAGGACTGAATGCCGGTATTGCCGCCCATGGCCATGACGATGGGAACGAAAAAACTCAGCGCCAGTATTTCCATGGTCGAAACGCTGCGCATGAATGATTTCAGGATCAGACTGGTTAGCAGGCCGGTGGCGAGGGTTATCAGCAGCCAGGGCAGACGCGCCCGGCCGGCCGCGAGCGGCGAGCGATAATCCAGCTCGTCGTCCGAGGATCCCGCGAGCTTGAATATGTCTTCCGAAGCTTCTTCCTCCATGACGTCGAAGATGTCGTCGACCGTAATGCGGCCCGCCATGCGGCCGGCGGCGTCCAGTACCGGAATCGAACTCAAGTCGTACTTCGACATCATGCGCGCGACATCTTCCTGGTCGGTGTCGGTACGGACGGAGAATATCTCCGTTTCGACCAGATCGTGCAGGCGCCGCCGGCGGTTGCCCTTTTTGAGCATCTTCCATATCTGAACATAGCCGAGCAATCGCTGCCGTTCATCCACGACATAGGTGAAGTGAAGCGGCTCGTCCAGCTCCAGCGAACCGATGTGTTCCAGCGCCTCCTGCGCCGTCGTATGACCCGGCAGGGCGACGAAGTCCGTGGTCATAATGCCGCCCGCGGAATCTTCGGGATAGGCCAGCAGCTCGCGCACTTCACGCGAGTCCTCCTCGTTCATGAGGTTGAGAACGGACTCGCTGCGCTGGTCGTCCAGTTCGCCGAGCATGTCGGCGGCGTCGTCGGGAGCCATTTCCTCGACGATGGCGGATATTTCCTTCGGGGTCAGTTCGGCCAGCAGATCCTCTTCGACGGAATCATCCAGCTCGGCGAGAACGTCGGCCTGTGTTTCGTCGTCCAGCAGCTCGAAAAGCGGCGCGCGCTCTTTTGCGGGCGCGTTTTCGATCAAGTCGGCAATGTCGGCGGGATGCAGGTCGGTCAAGGCCTGGCGCAGAAATTCCCATTCCCGGTTTTCCACGGCCTCGCCCAGTCTGGCGCGCAGTTCCTCCGCCTTGACCGTTTCCAGATCGTCTTTCATTATTCCAGCCCTCCAACGAGGCTCGCGCAAAACCCACGCCTCCGAAAGCGGCGCGGGCGCCCTGTCCGTGTTGACGGGAAGAGACTTCCGTTCCGCAAGGGGGGTGCAACCGCCTCCAATCATCCATCATTCCATCTTTCCATGGAATGACAGGAAAGCGAAAATCAAGTTACGGCAAACTGCGGGAGGGCGCAAGCCGCAATTCATGAAGATTGCGCTGGAGTTCTCGGAGCGACTATGAGAGTTTTGGGGCGTCCGTCGTCGCGCCGGAGCCGCTTCACGCGTACGAACCTATAAACAAGGATAGGGTATGCCACTGTCGAAAACCAAAGCGCAACAGATACTGGGCCGCGTTCTCGCGCGCTCTTCCATGGACGAGATCAAGGCGGCGCTTCAGCCGCGCCGACCGCAAGACGACCCCTTGCCGCCGCGCGTGCCTTGCGGCAACGAAACGAGCGCAACGGGATTGCGGCGACGCCAGGCCTTTCTGCATGAGCGGGGCATGGCGATCGAGGCCTTGACACAGGCGGACGGCGCGCCGGCGCCGGAAACCCTGCGGGGCAACATCGAAAATCTGATCGGCTTTGCGCGCCTGCCCGTGGGCGTGCTGGGCCCGCTGCGCATCAACGGCCTGCATGCGCATGGCGACTTCTATGTGCCGCTCGCCACCACGGAGGGCGCCATGATCGCCTCCTATCACCGCGGCGCCTATTTGATCAGTCAATCCGGCGGCGCGGTGGCCATGTGTCTGGCCGAGTCCATCACGCGTACGCCCTGCCTCCATTTTCACGACGTGCGCGAATCGGCACGCTTCCTGGCATGGCTGGTGGGCCGCACCGACGGATTTCAGGCGATTGTCGACCAAACATCCCGTCATTGCGAATTTCAGGATATGCATATGGCCGTCAACGGCAAAGAGGTCCATCTGATCTTCGAGTTCACCACCGGCGATGCGGCCGGACAGAACATGATTACGGTGGCCACCGAAGCCATTTGCCGACGCATGATCGAGGAGTCTCCAATCAAGCCGCTGGACTGGTTGTTGGAAGGCAACCTGTCGGGCGACAAGAAAGCCACCATGATCGCCTTCACTTCGACCCGCGGCAAGATGGTCGTGGCCGAGACGATCATTCCGCAACGCCTGGTCCGGCGCATCCTGCATGTGGCTCCGGCCCGGCTGGTGCAGACGGCGAATGTCTCGCTGCGCGGCGGCGTGCAAAGCGGATCGATCGGCGCGCAGGGCCATTACGCCAACGCCCTGGCGGCTTTGTTTCTGGCCTGCGGACAGGATGTCGCCTGCGTGGCGGAGTCCTCGGTGGGCATGACCACCATGGATCTGACGCCGACGGGCGACTTGTATGTTTCGGTGAACTTGCCGAATCTGATGGTCGGTACGGTCGGCGGCGGGACGCATCTGCCGACCGCGCGGGAATGCCTCGCGATGCTCGGCTGTCGCGGCGAGGGGACGGCTCGCAAATTCGCGGAAATCTGCGCCGTCACGGCGATGGCCGGCGAAATATCGATCATGGGCGCCATGGCGGCCGGCGAATTCGGCAAAGCGCACGCCACGTATCGGCACAAGCCGGGGAAGGGCGACTGACCATGGAAGACCGCATTGCCAATCGCGCCCGTTTCGATCTGATCCGCTACGCCAACTGCTGGGAAGACGCCGACATTCTGTGCGAAGCCCTGCAGCCCGCACCGGGCAAGCGCATGCTGTCCATCGCCTCGGCCGGCGACAATGCGCTGGCGCTGCTGGCGGAGGGCGCCGAGGTCGTGGCGGCGGATCTGAGCCCGGCCCAACTGGCCTGTACGGAATTGCGCCGAGCCGGCTTCCGTCACTTGAGCCGGGACGAGCTGCTGGGCTTTCTGGGCGTGCGGCCCATGTCGAGGCGAGCGGCCGTCTACGAAGCCTTGCGGGCCGATCTTTCGCCCGCCGCACAGGCCTTCTGGGCCCAACACGGCGCCGCGATCGAGGCCGGGTGCATCCATGCCGGCAAGTTCGAGTCCTACTTCCGCCTCTTTCGCACCCGCGTATTGCCATGGATTCATTCGCGCCGTACCCGCGCCGAATTGCTGGCTCCGAAATCGGCGGAAGCGCAGCGCCGCTTTTATCGCACACGCTGGAACAACCTGCGCTGGCGCGGGTGTTTTAAACTTTTTTTCGGTCGCGCCGTGATGGGCCGGTTCGGACGCGATCCGGAATTTTTCCGCTATGTCGAAGGCCGTGTGTCGGACCGCATTCTCGATCGCGCGCGCCACGGCCTTTCGGAAATTCCGACGCACAGCAACCCGTATCTTACGTATATCTTCACCGGAACGTTCAGCGAACAAGCCTTGCCGCGCTACTTGCGCGCGGAACATTTCGCGGCCATTCGCGACGGACTGGATCGCTTGCATCTGCACGGCGGTCCGATCGACGAAGCCGCCGACCGCTATGCCGACGGCGGATGGGACGGCTACAATTTGTCGGACATTTTCGAATACGTCGACGAGGCGGCCGCCGCCGCGCTCTACGGCCGACTGCTGACGCACGCGAACGCGGGCGCGCGCCTGGCCTACTGGAACATGCTGGCCCCGCGTCGCCGGCCGCCCGCGCAGGCCTCGCGGGTTCGGTCGCTGGATGCGCCGGCCGCGGCGCTGTTTCAGGCCGACAAGGCTTTTTTCTATAGCGCGTTTATCGTGGACGAGGTGCAGGCATGATCGTGGCGCACGACGGCATAGGCGCAATGCTATCGGGCGGAGTGTTCCTGATCGTCCTGGTCGCCGCCGAGGCGTGGGCGCGGATCGGGCGACCGCATCCGGAGTGGACCCGCAAACTGGTGCATGTCGCCGGCGGCCTGATCTGCCTGGGCTTTCCCTTCGTCCTGCGTTCGCCCTGGATCGTCCTGGCTCTGTCGGCGACGCTGTCCGGGGTGTTCGCGCTGGGCGCATATACCGGCGGATTGCGCTCGCTGCACGGCGTGACGCGCCGTTCGCGCGGGGCGGAATACTATCCGCTGGCCGTCACGTTGGTCTTTCTGATGGCGCTGGGCCGACCCTGGCTGTACGTGGCGTCCATTATGACGCTGGCCGTGGCCGATGCCGCAGCCGCACTGGTCGGTTCGGCCTACGGACGCATCCGCTACGAGGTCGACGGGAGCAGCAAGAGCGTAGAAGGCTCCCTGGCTTTTTTCATGATGGCGTTTTGGGTCATCCATATCCCGTTGCTGCTGATGACCGATCTGCCGCGCGAGACCTGTCTGCTGGCTGCCGCGCTGGTGGCCTTGCTGGTGACCGGGTTCGAGGCCGTCTCGCTCGGCGGCGCGGATAATCTGTTCGTGCCGATCGGGGTCTGCGCGATCCTGGCGCGGATCACGACCAAGCCTGTCCCCGAAATCGCATTTCAATTGAGCAGTTTGCTGGCGCTGCTGGTGGTCGGCTCGGCGCTGATACGGCGCACGCGCGCGTTCAATACGGGGGCCACCTTGACGTTCGTGCTGTTCGCCTACGGGGCCTGGTCGCTGGGCTCCCCGCACTGGGCTGTGCCGATTCTGTCGGGATTGGCTCTGTATATTCTGGTCCGACTGCTTTGGATTACGCCTGACACCGTGCAAGTGCGGGTGCGTATTCTCTTTCGCGCGCTGGTCGTTCCACTGATCCTGCTGGTCCTGGCCAACGCCACGCAGTCGTCCGCGCGTCTGTTCGCGCCCTTTGTAGCGGCCTGTGCCATAGCCTGCGCGCTGGCCGCGGGCAAGCACGCGGTGTTCTGTCACGTCCTGACAAAGCGGTCGCATTGCGCCCTGTTCGCCGGTCTGGCCGCCGTCGGCGCCGTGATTTTGCCGACCTGGGCGCTGGTCCGAACGGCGGCGTGGCCTTTGATCCTGGCGCTCTCGTTGTCGGTCGTTGCCGCCGTTCGGATACGCCTGCCGTTTCTGAAGACGCAGGATGCGACCGAACAGGAGCGGCTGTGGACCGCCGCCGATCTGGCGGTCACCTGCGGAGCGGCTCTGGCGATCTTTCTGCTGCAAAGGCTGCCCGCCATCGGGGTTTGGCGGCCGGCCAGCTTCAGCTTTCCGGACGGTTTCGCCTGAAGCGGGGAAGGGAACACGAGTGCTGAATCTGCCGCTTCTGCCATAAATACCAAGAAAATGGAGGCGTGATTGTTTGCCAGTTCGTGAGTACGTGAGTGTGTGGATGAAAACTCACACTCGTGAATTCGCATACTCACACACTTGACAGTCACTGTCAAGTGCAGGTATCTTATCGAACATTGTGGAGCGGGCTTTTTTCACGAAGGCCGCTCAATAACACCATCGTCTTTTGAAACAAGAAACGGAATCTGATACGCCATGTCCATGAAAACTAGCGGCATACATCGCGATCTGCCAGATCGCACCAGACAAGCGGTTGCGCACTACTGGAAGACCAGGACCGGGCAACGCGATAAGCAGTTCCAGGCTGGCAAGGCGGATCAAGGATCACGCGGCGCCGTAACCGGCGGGGCGCAAATGGACGGATTTATTGACTTGTTCACCGAGTTGATTGTTAATGCCGGGACTCCCGAAAGGTTTATCTTCAAGAAAAGGACTGTTGAACTCCCGGGGTTCTTCCGGCCTACGAAGGAGTGGGACCTGCTTGTCGTGCGCGACAAGACGCTACTTGCCGCCATCGAGGCCAAGTCCCAGGTCGGTCCTTCGTTCGGCAACAATATCAACAACCGGGCCGAAGAGGCCCTGGGAAGCGCCCTTGACCTTTGGACGGCCTATCGGGAACGTGCGTACCTCGAAAGTCCCCAGCCTTTTCTTGGCTACTTCTTCATGCTGGAGGATTGTCCTGCATCCAACCGTCCCGTCAAAGTTAAAGAACCCCATTTTCCGGTGTTTCCGGAATTCGTCGGGGCTTCGTACATGCGCCGCTACGAAGTCTTTTGCAGGAAGCTGGTTCTGGAACGTCACTACACAGCGACAGCGTACATTTCGTCGACGGAGAACGAGGGCCTTCACGGTCATTTCGCGACCCCGGCGGACGACTTGTCCCTTGAGCGTTTTGCCAAAACTCTTGCGGCCCACATCGCCGCCTTTGCGTGAAATTATGGAAAAAACACTTCATCGGCTTATCAACGGCGACGCAAGAGAACTTGCGTACTTGGACGACAATTCGGTTCATCTTGTTGTCACATCCCCCCCTTACTGGAATTTGAAACGTTACAACGAAAGTCCGGACCAACTTGGGCACATTCACGATTATGAAGCGTTCCTGTTCGAGTTGGAGAAGGTCTGGCGACATGTGTACCGCGTCCTCGTTCCCGGCGGACGCCTCGTTTGCGTGGTGGGGGATGTGTGTGTGGCGCGCCGCAACTTTGGTCGCCATCTCGTGTTCCCTCTTCACGCCGATATATGCGTTATCTGCCGTCGGATCGGCTTCGACAACCTCAACCCCATCATTTGGCACAAGATCGCCAATGCTTCCTACGAGGTCGAGAACGGATCGAAGTTTCTTGGCAAGCCGTATGAGCCAAACGCCATCATCAAGAACGATATGGAGTTCATTCTCATGCAGCGTAAACCGGGCGGCTACCGAAAACCGACTGCGGCACAGAGGGATGCAAGCAGAATCGAGAAGGATGTTTTTGATCGGTGGTTTCAACAGATATGGAATATAACGGGTGCGTCAACCAAGAACCACCCGGCGCCTTACCCGCTGGAATTGGCCACACGACTTGTTCGCATGTTTTCATTTACCGGCGACACGGTTCTCGATCCCTTTTGCGGATCAGGCACCACTATGGTTGCCGCCTTGCGGAGTGGACGGAACAGCATCGGAATCGAAATTGATCCCGACTATTGCCGCATGACGGCAAGATACTTGAAGGCCGAGGCAGGGGACTTTTTCACAGATGCCGAATTGCGATTTGAAAGAGCGCCTACCGAGACATCCGCCATGGTCAGAGAGGACAGCGCCTTGTACGAAGTGCGACCGGCAAAAAAACGCCTGGAATAGACGAAAGCCGGTATGAAAGTCCAACCCACGTAGAGCCGACATTCTGTCAGTCAGAGTTTTTCACTGTTTACGGCCCGCCACCAACATCCTCTTTCTCTGTCTCCAGTCTCCGAGTCGTTCATTGCCTCAGGCCGGCGGCAGGATTTTGATCGTGCCTTCGGCGCCGTTCATGCGGATGCGCTGGCCGGTCTTGAGCGTGGCGATCAGGCCCGGTATGGCAACGATGGCGGGCAGCCCCATTTCCCGCGCGACAATCGCGGAATGCGACAGCAAACTGCCGCGTTCGACCAGCAGGCCCGAGACGCTGGGATACAGCGGCACCCAGCCCGGATCGGTGCGGGACGTCACCAGAATCTCGCCGTTCAACTCAAGGTTGTCGCCTGACGAATGCACGACTTTGACGACACCTTCGATTACGCCCGGACAGCACGGCATGCCGCGCAGGTCGTAGTCGGCGTCGGACGGAACGTCCGGCGCCGCGTCGCGGCGCGCGAAGTCGTTATGCCAATAGACCGGGCCGCGGGTGGTAAACCGTTTCTCCGGCTCCTCGCTCTCGAACGCCGCATAGGCCTGACGGCGCAGCGCGACAAGACTTTTGAGATCGTAGTTCGTCAGCGTTCCGCGATGCAGTCCGAACAGCTCGTCCAGGGTAAGATAAAATATGTCGCGCGGCGCGGCGAGGATGGAGTGCGCGGCCAAATCGTCGCCCATGGCCTGAAACATCGAGCGGGCCACCCCGTAAACGCGCGTGCGGGCAAAACGCGTGTTTTCCCGGTTGCGAATGGCTTTGCGCGCCAGACGCAGCCAGTGAAAGAAGATGATCCGCCTGAAGCCCTTCAAGGCGTCTTGCGCCCGCGTCTCGGCTTCGCGCCGCAAGGTTGTCTTGCGGCGCTCGTAGGCGTCGAGATCGGTTGTGCCCGCGCGCAGGTAGTTTTTCAGGCAGACGAACAGAAAGCTCGGGTCCGTGTAGAGATCGGTTTCTTCAAGCTTCATCTCGCTCATGCAGCGGAAGCCGAATCGGTCGATGTAATCCTGGACCTCGGCATAGAACGTCCGGTGCGGGCTCTGATTAAGGGCTTCGAGCAGATCTTCCGGCGCGGTCGATTCGATCAGCGTTCTTAAGGCCGGGTCCGCGGCGACGCGGCCCGCCATGCGAATCAGGACCCGGGTCGGCTCGGCGCTTTCGATCTCGCCGCCGCCGGCCAGCAGGTCGTTCAGAATCGAACCGTCCAAATGAGCGAGCCAGGCGTCGCCGAGCTTCTTGTACAGCCCGAAATGGATCATGCACAGAAAGTCGTTGATGATCGGCGCCTTCCAGTGGTTCAGCATGCGCCGGTCCATCTCGCTGTAGGCGTTCAAGATGGCGTCGCTGTTCATGCGGCGGTAGTCGCGATGCCGAAAATCCTCGTAGGCCTTGCGGAAATCGGCCAGGAAGCGGTTCACCAGCGACTGAATGCGGAAATGATAGACCAGAAAGGACAGGCCCGTAACCAGGCGGCGCAGCTTGCCGACCGGCGTTTTCCAGGAGGGATGCGGTTCGATGCGATCGGCCACTTCCGGCGAGAGCTCTTCGCCCACGCCCATCATCGTTTCCATAAACTGCCGATTGCGCCGGAAGCCGGGCAGCACGCCGACCAGTTTGTACCAGTTGTACAGGTTGTAGTAGACGCGTCCGTTGATGCAGCCCAGCATGGCGCCCAGACAGGGCTCCATCTCGCGCACGACGCGCGCGGGGACATGCAGGATTTCGCAAAACTGCACGTAAACGCCCTTGTAGTTGTGCAGCGCGAAGGTGAACGACAACGGCGAGGTGAGGCCGCCGTAGCTTTCCACGATATTGGAATTGTCCCAGAGATTGAGGTATCCGCCGCGCTGGCGCGTCACGGTCGTGACCGCCCGCGACTGCAGCACGTGCAGCCGTCCGTCCGCGACAGCCCACTCGATATCCTGGGGCCGACCATAGAACGTCATGGCGGCGACGCCCAGCCGATGCAGATCGCGCAGCATCGGCGGGGGCAGGCAGGGGGCTTCGCGGCGAGCCGTATCGACGGGCACGCGCCGACAGTCGCCGCCGCCGGTCCCGCGCCGGAACGCCTCGACTTTCGGAACGATGACGCGCTTGATTTCGGCTCCGCTCGCGCGGTCGAGCCAGTAGGTGTCGGCGTCCAGTGCGCCGGAGACCAGACCCTCGCCCACGCCGTACACGGCGCTGACCACAAAGGCGTCCGACGTGTCGTCGGCGGGATCGCAGGTGAAGAGGACTCCGGACGCGTCGGGATCGATCATGCGTTGCAGAATCACGGCAACCGCCATGGCGTCCGTGGCAAGTCCGTTCTCCTTGCGATAGCTCAGGGCGCGCGCCGAGAAGTTCGATATCCAGCAGTCGCGCACGCGCGCCAGCGCATCGTCCAGGCGGTCCACGTACAGATAGCTCGACAACTGCCCCGCAAACGAGTGGGCCGCGCTATCCTCGTCGGCGGCGGACGAACGCACCGAGATCGGAGTCCCTTCGGACCCCGTCACCGCGCCATAAGCCTCTGCGACCAGCGTGCCGATGGACACGGGCATCTCCGGCGCTGTCAGACAGGCCCGCATACGGTCTGCCGTCGTTGCGGCATCGGCTTCTCCGCTCCCGAAGGCGTCCAGACTTTCGCGCAAGGCCGCATGGATCCCGGTTTCCTCGACGAAACGGTTGTACACCCCTCGTCCGACGACGACCCAGGGCGGGACCGGCAGGCCTTGCCCGGACATCAAATAGAGGTTGTAGCCTTTGCCGCCCGCTTCGCGCCGCGCAAACGCGTCCGTTGAATCGGCTCGAACAATCATACGGGCTCCTTCACGCTCCCTGCCATGTCAGCAGGGCGTAAAATGACAATTGATACAATCCGCACGCAACGCGATACTGCGCGGCCGCGCGCGCATCGGTCTTCCATCCGTAGCGAAGTCCCGTCGC
>CAZYAW010000063.1:0-6040 GCA_964646045.1 uncultured Victivallales bacterium
TTGTGTATTTGCCTTGGATATTGGATATTCCTTGCTGTGCCTCGCCATAGCCGCAGGCGACGGCGGGTTGGCTGTTGGACATTGTTCTCAGAGACAAGGATTCTGACACGTGACTACCTGAGTGGTAACCCGTGAAAGACAAACGCGCGCGAATAGCGACGAAACCACCCATTTAGCCGCCGCTTCTCATATTCGCGAAATAAACGAAAAGTAAACAATGTTGTGCGCCGCAAACAAGGAAAGATCGTTGGGCCGCTTCAGACCTGCGTATGGCATCGGGTATCGGCAATATTATCAACGATTCCCTACCGTTGTCGCGGGAAACAGCTTATAATGGCAAAAACAGAGCACGCCGGGGGCAAGGCTGGCCTCCGCGCCGGAAAACTGCGCGACGACTCGATTGGAATGCTGTTTGACATTGTTTCACCTTATCGCTTGATATTGGCCTGAAAAATGCTTTATTATCTGCGGTATGAAATACACTCCCTATAGTAACAGAGCGTCGCGCGGCGGCTTTACGCTGACCGAAGTCATGGTGGCCTGTTTTATTCTGGCCGTCGGCATTTCCGGCTTCGGCATCGGCTACTTGAGCGCCATGCGCACCAACCGACTGGCGAAAAACCACTATCAGGCGACCTGTCTGGCACGCAACCGCATACAGCGAGCCCGTTCCGTCTCCTTTACCAGCATCCCGTTGCTGGCGGAAACCGACCGCGTCATTGACGCGGACGGCAATGCGGACGCCAACGGTCTTTTCCGCAGAACGACCGCCGTCGCCCAGACCGCCACGTCCAACACCCTGGACATCGCGGTCAGCGTTCGCTATCCGGACGCCAAAAACGCTCCGCACAAAACGCCCGTGACGATGAGGACGATTATATCGTCGGTCATGGACGATTGACCATCAAACGACAAGGGACGGGGACGCAGCGCCATGAGAAATACAGCGCCAAACAAACGAGCGCGGCCGCCGGCTGCGGGCTGCCGGGGCTTCACTCTGGCGGAACTGATGATCGCCATCGCGTTGTCGGCCATGGTACTGGCCGGGCTTTCCGTCTCTTTCTATCAGGGTCTGCGCGCCTATCAGCAGGAGCAGGTGTACAACGAACTGAGCTACAACCTGGAAGTGGCCACGGAACGGATTCGGCAGGATTTGCGGCTTTCCAGCGTCGGTGTCGGGCTCATGACGTTCTATCCCGCCGCAAGCGCGGAATACACGGCCATCAGCATGCCCATGGCCGAAGACAGCTCGGGAGACGGCTTCCTCGACCGCGACGGCGACGGCAAACTGGTCTGGCGCAAAACCGTGATCTACCACGTGGAGCCGGGCTCGCCCGACAAGCTGATGCGCACCACCTTTTCTCCTCGCGACACCAACGCCACCCCCACCCAGGTGTACAATCAGCTCGCCGCCGTGGCCACCGCCTCGAATCAGACGCAGTACGCGGCCGCCTGCCTGTCCGGCGAATCCGTGGAAAAACAGCAGATTTTCGCCAACCTGGTCGAAATTCGCTTTCGGCCTTCCGACACGGAATACGACGGATACGCGCCCGCGCCCACGCACGGCAAACCGTTCAACTGGGGCAGCGTGGTGCTGGGTCCCGGCCTGCACAATGTGACCTTCCTGGTCATGGGCAAAAACGAGGCCAGCACGGGCTATAAGGTCGGCGTCGACCGCTTCCACGTTTCGCGTTCGGCCAGTTGGCGCGAGGGCGAGTCGTTCACCCCGATCTATACGCGTCCCGCCGCGCCCCACTTCCGACACCTGGCCTCCGGCGGAGCGGTCTCGGCCACGCTCACGGGCTCGGACTGGGCCTGGAGCGGCAATGCCGAACTGACCTTCCAGGCCGCGGCCCCGGCCGCGACCATCACCTTCGAAGTCTATAACGACCTGTGGTGCGACACCACCTTCGACAACCCGGCCGGCACGCTGGCCAGCAACGCCGTCGTGCAATTCGACCACTCCTTTACCAATTCCGCCCCGTACATCCCCGAAAAAACCGTCGCGCCCGACAAGGGCGTCGCCTGGGTGCCGTCCGGCACGGAAACCAACCTGACTTTGGCCACCACAAATTTTGTCGCCGTAACCAACATCCTCTACGGAACCGACGCCGTCGGCCTGCATACAAACCTGAATATGGCCATCACCCGCAACGGCTGCTGGGCGCGCTTCCTGTTCGAGCGCGTGCCGGAGAGCGGCATCGTCGTCACCAACGCCATGATCGTGCATCCCGGCTCGGGCGTCGCCTCGAACATCACCTTCAACGGCGGAGACGCCGGACTGGTCCTGGACGTGGACGACGACGTCGCGGTCTTCAGCGACTGGGTCCCCATGTGGGAAACCGCCATGGTCAGCAACTACTGGGTACGCTTCGACATTGCGCCGCTCCCCCCCACCCCGCAGCTCGACATGCTCGCCGGGCGACTGGAAGGCTGCACGGCGCCCGGCTACAAAGCGGACATCGTGCTCTACCGCAACAGCGGAACCCCCGAAGTTCCGCAGTTCGGCGTCGAAATCGAAAACCCCTACGGCGCCATGGTCGGAGACCGCATGAGCAGCCCGAAACTCGCCGACATCGACGGCGACGGACGGCTCGACCTGTTCATCGGCCGCGAAAACGGACGCATCACCTACTACCGCAACAGCGGAACCTGCGCCCAGCCGCAGTGGACCTGGGTCACGGACCAGTTCGCCGGCACCGATTTCGGCTCCATCAGCTATATCGTGCCGGCTTTCGTCGACATCGACGGCGACGGCGACCTCGACCTGTTTGTCGGCAGCAAGGACGGCAAACTCTACTACGTGCAGAACACGGGCAACGCGCAGGCTCCGGCCTGGGCCGCGCCGGTCGCGGTCTGGGAGGACATTATCGATTATGGTTCCGTTATACTGGCTCCCGAATTCGCCGACATCGACAACAACGGCAAACCGGATCTGTTCCTGGGCGTGGGCGGCAGTGCGGCGCACATCGCCTACTATCAGAACACCGGCACGGTCGCCGCAGCGGCCATGCGTCTGGCCGACACGGGCTGGAACACCTATTCCGGCACCATCTACCGGCCCTACCCGGCCTTCGCCGATATCGACAACGACGGCGACCTGGATCTTTTCGTGGGCGAACGGGACGGTCAAATCAAGTTCTTTCGCAACACGGGCACGGCCGCCGCCCCGGCCTGGGCCGCGCCGGATTCCGCCTGGCAGGGAATTCAGGTAGTATCGAGAAACGAACATCCGATCCCCGCCAACAACTACGCTTCGCCGACCTTCGGCAATCTCCATTCGCGAACCGACCAGTTGCGCGTCTGGCGCTACGACGAAGACGCCTCGCTCGAGCTGGCCTCCACCAACGGGGCGCCCCTCAACGCCAGCGTCACACTGGCCGCCCTGGAAGTGGGCTATCCCAAGGAGGCGGTCTACCGCTCCGGCGTTTTCGATACGCAGATGCAGGCGCCGGAATACAATCGTCTGGTCTGGACGCAAAAGGAGAACTGGCCGGCGGGCGACGTGGATGTGCGCATCCGCTCCAGCCACACGCCAAACATCGACGGCGCAAGCTGGACCGAAGCCCGCCTGGGCGACGAGGGCTATTTCCAGGGCAATACGGGCAACAACCTGACCGGACTGGGTCGCCGTCGCTTCGTGCAATACGAAGCGATCTTTCTGATCAACGCCAACGGCAACCATCCCCACGCCCACACCAACCGTCTGCCGGATGCGGTTCTGCGCGACGTGACCATCGACTGGCCCGGCGAGGTCGGACTGGTGGATCTGGTCTCGGAGTTCGGACGACGGCCCGACGGCGGCATCACGACCGCCACCGTGGACGGACGCCCCCTGGTCAAGGGGGTGCAGGTCGAAATGGAAATTTTCAAGCGCAGCCGCGTCGGCATGCACAGCGTCAGCGGCATTCTCGAGGTCAAACCGCTCAATACCGGCAAATAGCCAGGAGGTCCGCCATGCATACGCAACGATGGAACGTCCGTCCCCCCGGACAGGAAGGCTCCGTGCTGGTTGTCACGCTCTGCTTTACCGCCATTCTGCTCATGACCAGCGCCACCATGCTGACCCTTTCGAAATATTCGCTCAGCATGTCCGCCCGCATCCGCGAAGACGCCAGCGCGCTGGCGTTGGCCGAGGCCGGCGTCGCCGACATGCTGGGCAAGATGGGCCAGAACGTCTCCAACTATCTCTACTGGATCGGCCGCACCAACACCCAGAATTTCGGCGAGGGCTCCTTCACGGTCTTCACGACGCAGAACACCAACACCCAGCGGGTTCTGATCGACAGCACGGGGAGCATCGACAACAATGCGCGCCGCACCGTCCTCGAAATCCTCGGACACATGGAGGAATTCTACACCAGCGCGCTGGGAGTCGACGGCTGCATTCTGGCGGGCGGCGACATCACCTTTCACGACGCCGCGGGCACCATCAACGGCAGCATCCACGCCAACGGCATCATTGAAAACAATACCGGCGCCCAGAAAACCATCAACGGCAGCGCCACCTGCGCCGGCGACACGATATCGGGCATCAACGTGGGCACCAACTCCATGACGCCCCTGTCGCCCGTACGCATCATCCCCGACTATCGCCCCTTCACGGACTGGGAAGAACTCGCCAAAAACGGCGGCATTTACATCGACGGCAACAAGACCTGGCAGAACGGCGCCACCGCCGACGCCGGTCCGCCTAAAAACGGCGTGATCTACGTCAACGGCAACGCCCATTTTCGCAACAACAGCCAACTGGTCGGCCACCTGATCGCCTCGGGCGACATCTCGCACGACAACAATTTCAACCATGTCCCGGTCAACACCAACTGGCCCGCCATGCTGGCGGGCGGCGACATCGACCTGCGCAACCGCGGCGTCAACTACTACGGCGTGATCTGGTCGGCCAACGACATTCGCGTAGCGAACCTCAAAACGATCGACGGGGCCATCATCGCGCTCAACAACGTCTACATGCAGAACAACTCCACCCTGACCCCCCTGTCCAGCTCCCCCGCCTGGGGCCCGCTGGCCATCGCCAGCCAGGAAGTGCGTATTGTCATCGGCGGCTGGATTCGGTAATGGAAGACGGGAGGAATGCCATGCAAGACGGGCGCAATGGCGAACGCTGAACATGCAAGTCTCTGATTTGCAAGGCGATCCATCATTTCGTCATTCCGGCGTCGCTCATCGCCCGGGGATCATACGGTAAATAATTTCATTTTCCCCTTGCAAAGAACGACCGCTAATTGCAAGTTGCTGGTTGGCCGTTGTAGTAACGCCTGTGGAGTGTCGGGATCATCATGACGGATGCGGGAAAAGACAAGTTGTCGCAGACGATGCGAATCGACCTCATTCCCGATTCGCCTTCCAAACCGTTGCCCGGCCGCAAAAAACGCTATGTCATAGCCCGCACCCCGAAACGCGAATCCCAGGAGGTCGTTCCCGCGCCCGCGCCCGCGCCGCCTCGGGAGGCGCAATCGACCCGCTATCAGGAACTTCTGCAGAGCCTCTACGACGCCGCCGTCATCACCGACCTGTCCGGTCAAATCGTGGACGCCAACATTCGGGCGCTGGAGTTCCTGCACTACGAACGCAACGAGCTGATCGGACTGGCCATCTCCGATATCGTTTCCGGCGCCGACCAATCGCTGGTGGACATGCTGACCGACAACCTCAAAAACGAGCGTTTCACGCTCATACAGGCCTACTGCATCCGCAAAGACGCCTCCATCTTTCCGGCGGAAATCGCGACCAACACCCTGAATCTCGGCGCGCCCTGCCTGTGTTTCTTCGTACGGGACATTACCCTGCGTCGGCAGGCCGAAGAAATGCTGCGCACCGAACACAACGCCATTCAGAACGCCGGCAACGGCATTGCCATCGCCAACAGCAACGGACTGCTCGAATATGTCAATCCCGCCGTGGCGCGCATGTGGGGCTACGAAAAGACCGAGGATCTGCGGGGCCGGGACTTCCGCACGCTCTTCGCCGACAACCGCAACGCCGAAACCATTCTGGCCGCGACACAGGGCAACCACCAGTA
>CAZYAW010000064.1:0-10786 GCA_964646045.1 uncultured Victivallales bacterium
TGCCAAGCTCGGCCAGCGCGGCCAGGAGGGCGCCGATCCGACGCCTTTGCCTCCGGGCCCGGGCGGCCAGCCCCGAGGGGGGCAAATCGATCGATCCGACAGCCAGCGCCGGCGGCCCGTTGCGGGCGGGATCGCCCGCCGCCTTGGCCCCGTGGCGCAAGGCGAATTGCAGGAGCCCGACCCAGCTCCCGGCCGCCACCGTCGCGCCGACCTGCGAACCCAGCGCGTTCAGGGCCGCCGCGTACACGGACTGCGCGAAACGCGCCGCCTGCGAATCCGAGACCTGACGCGTCACGGCGATTTCCAGTCCGCACGGACCCTGTACCGTCTCCTTGAAAAGGATGCTGCCGCTCCAGGGCGCCGTCGCCTGCGGCGCGGCGCTTCCCGAGCGGAACGACAAGGTTTTGATGGCGATCTTTTCGGCAATGGCCGGGCGCGGCCAGATCAGCCGGGCGGCGACCACATGCGTGCTCGCGCCCGCTCCGATCGAGGCCAGCTCGATCTTCTCGAAACGAATCTCCAGAATTCTTCGCTTGTACATACGCACCCTCGCCCAATCGAAAACACCTTGACAAAAGAGAGCGCCCGCTGTCAAGCTTCACTTATACTTCTCTCGAGTCGGCCTTCGTGATGTCGCGGGCTCCATCAGGTTTTTCGAGAATCTGAATATCCAACAAATCAGCCGGAGATGAGGGCAAAAGATGAGGGCGAAAGATTTGGGATCAAGACGCGAACCCCTTCATCTTTCGCCCTAATCTTTCGCCTTGATCTTTCCTTGTCCCCTATCTCCCTGGGAGAGGCATCAAGGATGACGAGGATCACCGGTTCGGTCGGCATGTTCTCAGAGACAAGTGGAGACTATTCACCCCGCCTCATATTAGGATTGCCAAGCGGCGGAGATTTCCGTATAGCGTGTCGGATATGAGTGAGAAACGACCCGTCCAAAGCTGTCAACCGCCGTGCCAACGGGAAGACGTACTGCAAGCGCTGCTCGAACTCGCGCCGTGCGGGTATTGGGACTGGCACATTCCCTCCGACACGTTCCGCATCAGTCCCTCCTTCAAGCGCATGTGCGGCTACGAAAAGGACGAACTCCCGGATAGTCGGGAATCGTGGCGCGAACTGATTTTCGCGCAAGATCTGGCGGATCTGGACCGAATACGGGAACGTCATGCGGCCCAAGGAGACCCGACGCCCTGCCGTCACGAAACGCGCTGTCGGCGCAAAGACGGTTCCGTGCTCTGGACGCTCTGCAGCGGTCGCATCGTGGAGTGGGCCGAAGACGGAACGCCCGTGCGCATGCTCGGCGCCCATCTGGACATTACCGCCCAAAAGGAGGCCGAGAGGATCCTGTGCAAACTCCGACAGCGTACCGAGGATTTTCATGCCGACGTTCGGGCTTTTCACTGGGAAGTCGATCGCGACGGACGCTATACCTTCCTGTGTTCCGCTGTGGAAAGGGTGCTCGGCTATCGGCCGGAGGAACTGTGTAACCGCCTGCATTTCTACGACCTCTGCCCGGCCGAGGACCGGGAAGAGCTGCGCCGCTACGGACTGGAAAGCATTCGGCAAGGTGTAGAGCAGCTTAACATGGAAAACCGCATGGTGACCAAGGACGGGCGGACGCTGTGGGTCATGACGAACGGAACCGTCCTGCGCGACGACACCGGCGCCGCGATCGGTTTTCGCGGAATGGATATCGACATCAGCGAACGCAAGGCGATGGAAGCCGCGCTGGCCGAAAGCGAATTGCGCAACCGCTCCATGCTCGCGGCCGTTCCCGACATGATTTTCGTCAGCGACGGCGACGGCCGGTATCTGGATTTTCATGCGCCGCCCGGCAGTCCGCTGCTGGCGCCGCCGGAAAAACTGATCGGCTCCTCGATCCGCGAATGGTTTCCCGCCGAACTGGCGGATCGGCTTCTGGCGGTCATCCGCGAAACGCTGCGCTCCCGCGCGGCGGGGCATATCGAGTACTCGCTCGACTTCCCCGCCGAACCGCGCCATTTCGAAGCCCGCCTGACGGCCATGGACGACCGGCGCATCCTGGCCTCCGTACGCGATATTACGCGGCGCAAGGAGGCCGAGGCCCAATGGATGCAGGCCCAGAAGATGGAATCGATCGGACGCCTGGCCGGCGGCGTGGCCCACGACTTCAACAACATGCTGCAAATCATTCTGGGCTGCACCGAGATGGCCCTGGAACTGACCGAACCGCAGAGCGAGATCTCCGCCGAACTGCGTGAGATCGAGAGCGCCGCGAAACGTTCGGCCGATCTTACCCGTCAATTGCTGGGCTTTGCGCGCAAAAAGGACTACGCGCCCGTCGCGCTGGATCTCAACGCCAAGATCGCTAGTTCGCTCGACATGCTGAAACGGATGGTCGGCCACGACATTGTCGTGCGCTGGGAGCCCGACCCGCGACTGGGCGCCGTGCAAATGGATCCCACCCAACTGGATCAAATTCTGGCCAACCTTTGCGTCAATGCTCGCGACGCCATGAAAACCGGCGGCGAAATCGCCATTTCGACCGGCCACACGAATCTGACGGCGTTCGAACGCGACCATTTTCCCGAGGCGGAACCGGGCCGCTACGCGCTCCTGACCTTCCGCGACAACGGCGACGGCATGGATCGCGCCACGCTCGACCGCATTTTCGAGCCCTTCTTCACCACCAAGCCGATCGGTCAAGGCACGGGACTGGGCTTGCCGACCGTGTACAGCGTGGTCAAGCAGCACAAGGGTCATATTGCGGTCGACAGCCGGCTCGGGCGCGGTACGGTCTTCCGCTTGCTTTTTCCGATCTGCACGGACGAAGCGGAAAAGAGCGTCGCTCCTCCCGCCGTCGCCGCTCCGATTCGCGCGGTCGGCAACGAAACGATTCTGGTGATGGAAGACGAAGAATCGGTTCTAACCTACGCTGTTCGCATCCTCAAGCACCTGGGTTACAATGCGCTGGGAACCGTTCAGCCGCAGGAGGCTTTACGCCTCGCGCGCGAACACGAGGGGACCATCGCTCTGCTGCTGACCGATGTAATGATGCCGGTGGTGGGCGGGCGGGAACTGGCCAGGCAACTGTGCGCCTGGCAACCCCAAATGCGCATCTTGTACATGTCCGGTTACAGCCGACCGGAACTCGTCGAAAGAAAGATGATCGAGGCGGACGCCCACTACATTCAAAAACCCTTCTCCATGCAGATGATCGGCCTCCAGGTGCGGAAAACTCTGACGGCGCCCGTAAGATGCGGGTAGATCCGGCGGACTCTGGCGGAACCCCAGGCAACCGCTCGGGTCCACCTCCTCGCCGGGGAGCTACTACGAAACTCGCGAAAGGCGCGAAAATGGGAGCAGTCGTTCCTTACATGAGAGACTCTCGCAAAACTCATGCCAGTCAACCGCGGCACGGGCGCCGGGCCTGCGCCGCAGCGCGGCAGGCGGGTCTTGCCCGTGTGGCCTGGACGAAACTTCCTTGCCGCAAGGGGATTGGCAGGAATCTCAGGCTGCTTGCGCTATCACAAGGCCGCACGGAAGCCCCGTCCGCGTCTGACGGCGCGCCGCCCGCCGTCAGACGCGTGCCGCCGCCAACCGCCGTCACGCGGATTCGGCACTGTCTTTTCGCGAGTCTGCTTCTCTCGATTCACCCCCGGCTCGCCGATTCCGCGCCGAAATCGGACTCTGTACCCCAGGCTTCCGCCGCCGTCTCGGAAAGCGACGAGGAACTGGCCCGTAAAATCCCCCTGCTCGAAGCGCAAATCGCCCGCCATCCGGAAGCGGGCGAGACCTGGCGCGAACTGGGCTGGATCCATTGGCGCCTCGGCAATCTGGATCAAGCTCGGCGCGTATGGGAAACCTGGCGCCGCCTGGACGATACGGCGGCGGAAGCCCACGCCCTGGTGGGCCGCTTGGAACTGCGCGAAAACCGTCTGACAGAAGCCATTCGCTCTTTTCGGCGCAGCCTGCAACTCGACGCCAACCAACAGGAAATTCTTTTCGCTCTGGCCAAGACACTGCGCTGGACGGGTCACCTGGAGGAATCCGTCCGGCGTCTCCGCCAACTGCTCGAAAAGGAGCCGAATTCCTTCGAAATACGACTGGAACTGGCCCGCGCCCTGTCCTCGAACTGGGAATACCGCGAGGCGTTGCCGCTCTGGGCGCAATTGCGAACGGAAAAACCGGACGACACCGAAATCGTGATGGGCGAAGCCCAAGCCCTCCTGCATACGGGTTCCCCGCGTCTGGCCCTCTTGAACGCCCGGCGCATTCACGCCGCCGACCCCGAAAATCGGCAGGCCCTCACGCTGCTGGCCGACGAAGCCGAATTCGGCGGGCGCCCGGCGGAAGCCGCCCATTGGGTGGAACAAATGGCGGCCAACGCCGCAAACGACGAGGAACGAGTTTTTCTGCGCAACCGGCTCCTGACCCTGCGCCATCGCATCCGGGAAACGCAACCCTCGTCCGAACAACTGGCCCGCCAGACGGAACTGGCCCGCGCCATTCTGGCCGATGCGCCTCGCAATCCGGACACGCACATGACTCTGGCCTACCTGCTGATCGAGCAGGGCCGCACCGATGAAGCGGAAAACATCCTGATCGGAGTCCTGCGCGAATTCAACCGCAACCACCTGCATGCCCGCCTGGCGCTTTTCGAACTGGCGCTCCAGCGCGAAAATTTCGCGGCCGCCCGTCGGCATCTGGAAAAGGTTCGTTCATTTCATCCGCAAGACCCCTATCTGAACTGGTACGAGGCGCGACGGCTGGAGCGCGCGGGCGAATCCGGCGGCGCCGCCGCCGCACTGGACCGTCTGGCCGCCGCCGGCGACCGCGGCGCCGCCGCCGTCCTGCTCTACCATGCCCTGGCGCCGGGCGACTACGGACCGGCCCTGCCGGTCGGCCGCTTCGTCGAACACCTGCGCGCGCTGATGCGAGCCGGTTACACGTTCGTCACCCCCGAAGAAATGCATGCCCATTGGGAACGGCACGGCCCGCGCGCCGGGCGCACGGCGGACGGGCGCCTGCGCCGGGTCGTCGCCATCACGTTCGACGATGCGCTGGAAAGCTCCTTGCGTTTCGGAACGGAAATCGCCCGCTCCTTCGGTCTCCGCTTTGCCCTGTATATTCCCGTCGGCTATATCGAACGGGAAAAACCCTATATCGCCCCCTGGGAAACGCTGCAACGCTACGCCGGCAGCGGCGTCTGGGAATTCGGCAGCCACATGCACTACGGGCACGACAGGCTGCCGGTCGGGCGGGAGGGCGCCTACGGGCGCGCGCTGGCCGTGCGCCAACGCCTGAACGAGGAAAACCGACTGGAAAGCACGCAGGAATACGCCGAACGCGTGCGCCGCGAGTACGAACACGCCCGCGCTCAAATCCGCAGCCGCCTGAAGCAGCCCTGCCGCGCGGTCGCCTATCCGTACGGCGATATCGGACAGGAATCCGTATCGAACGAACCGGAGGCCGCGCGCATCAATCGGCATCACGCGGCCCGCCATCATGATCTGGGCTTCATTCAGACCCCTTTCGCCCATGCGGTACGGGGCGCCGATCCACTGCTCTACGGACGCCATGAAATCAACCCGCACTGGTCCGGAGAGCGGGCGGTACAGCATCTGCTCGACCGTCATCCCCTCGTTCTGGCGGAAAGAACCAAGCTGGCTTTCGCCCAGGCCCGCGGACGCGGAAGCGCGGCACGCCACGCGCTGCAACGCCTCGCGGCGCTGGGCTATCCCGAGCCGGCGCTGGACGAGCTGGAAACGGCCCTGATTCGCGACATGCCTCCGGCTTTTGCGCCGCCCGTCGCCTTGCCGGCGGAGGACCGGACCACTGCGTACTCGCCGTGGACCGGAGGTGTGACCCTCACGGCCTTTCAGGACCGTCTACGGGCGCAACAACTGCGTCTCGCCGCCTATGGCGCGCACCCGCTCGCCGCCGGCGTCCACCTCGCGGCCCACGTCGGCGTCGGACGTCTGCGACAGGACGACGGCGGGGAATCCTTCGCCTTGAGCGAAACGGTTGCCAAACTTGAACTCTCGGCGGTCGATTCCCGGCGCAGGATCTGGAATTCTGAATACCTGAGCAGTTACGATTCGGAGACAGGCGCAAAAAGACGCGAAGTGGCAAGCCCGCCTTGGACACCGGCCCTACTTCTTGACGTATTCGCCGATGTACTGCTCGCCGCCGGCTACCGCGCGAAGGGCCGTGACCAGTTCTTCGTAGGCCCGGTTTTTACGAACATAGCCGCTGGCGCCGGCACGGAATACGGCCTCGGCGAGATGTTTGCCGGTGTGGTTGGAAAGCATCACTACGCAAGCCCCGTGATCGTGTTTCCGCAGCGCCTCGGTGGCGGCGATTCCGTTTATTCCCGGCATCGCGATATCCATGACAATGACGTCGGGCTGAAGCTGTTTGGCCAGGCGTACACCCGTTTCGCCGTCTTTCGCCTGGCCCACGACGTGCAGGTCGGCGTGTTCCTCGATCAGAGAGGCCACCTCCTGGCGGGTCGCCTCGTGATCGTCTACAAGCACGATATTCATTTGTTCCTCGCTCTTTTCCTTTACCTGCGTAACCTACGCGAAATCGCCTCAGCCGACAAGCGGGTCAACCCCGAGTTTGATGTTCTAAAAACCCGAGATCCATCGGGCGAACTCGGGTTTTTCGCATCCCGATCTCATGGATATGCCGATTGTCATAACGCACGGCGCGCCTCTATGGTAGCGGCTATGGTAACAAGAAGTCTGCATAGGAAAGCGGACGTCCCGGATATCGGCGACGCCGATTTCCAGGCGGTGGCGGAAGACGCCAAAAACCATTGCCCGGTTTCCAAGGCTCTCGCCGGCTGCGAGATCCTGCTCGACGCCCGGTTGCTCTAGCCGAAGAAAAGAGCCTGCAAGAGAACGCGAATCGGGGAATTATGCCTTCACGTCAGGAGGCATGCACCACCATCCAGCCGTCATCGCCCGCACGTGGCCGGGGCGAGCGAGGATAGTGGAACCCCGTATGAATCTGACTCGGTCGCTCTCGGCCTTCAGTACGAAACCGAATAGATCTTCGCCTCGCGGAAACACAGCCGCAGGCGCGCGGACGTTCCCGCCGCAAGCGGGGGCAAACCGCCCCAGTCCAGCGCCAACCGCGTCCGATCATCGGCCTTAAAAACGCTCTTTTCACGCTCGAACCCGGGCAAAACGCTGCCCGACGCATCGAGCAACTCTGCCATCAAGTACCCGTTCCGTGTGCCCGGCTCGAACCCGACCTCCAGGCGGAAGGTATTTCCGGATAGCGTCAACACGGGGGTCACGACCTCGGCATTGGCCCTGCTACCGACGTAGAACATGCGCTTGCGATCCAAGGTATAGACACCCTGCCCGCAAATCGGCCAACGCAGTTGATCGCCTGTGACAATCGGCCGGGTCAGTCGATAGGGAAACTGATGATGTACGTTATCCAGACCGGAATGCTCGCGGAACGGGCGGGACCACTCGAATCCGTCTGTGCTGATCCACCACTCAAAGCCCAGGAAGGGCCCGTGAGGCCACCCTTCCATCTTCTCGATAATCGGGGGTTGCGAAATATATTTGACCAGTGTGCCGGCCCAGAACTCGCCGAAGTCCACCGGCGCGAAGTGGTAAAACTCCGTATCGGGCGTATCCAGGTGATCCGGGACAATAAGTTGGGAATCGGGCAGGTGCGGTCCGGTCACGCCGAAGCTGCCGCCCGGCGTCCAGGTGAGGCAATCGGGGCTGGTGCGGATGTGCTGCACTCGCCTGACCCCGGGCATGTTGTCAGCGTATCGCTTATCGAAAGGCTGGTAGCTGGTCTGATAGTTGACAAACAGTCCGATCCGCTCGTTCCAGAGCAGGGTGAAGGCGTCCTGTCCGCGATAGACCATCTTGTCGTTCAGCTTGCGCCAGCCCCCGCCGTCTATGTCCCCGCTGAAGACATGGAACGGGTGGCCGCTGGTCGGGGGGTTGCCGCACTCGCTCTGGAGCAGGTGAAGGGTGCGTCCGCGCAGCGCCAGGCTGCCCGCAAGCCATGGCGCTCCCGTGGGGCTATCGGGCAGTTCGAAAAGCATTGCCGCGTCCGTGAACATAAGGCCATCGCGGGTGTTCGCCCGCCACACCTGATGTCGCCCCTGCCCGTCGCGGCGCAAACCAAACACCGTGTACTCGTCCCCGTCGGCGACCACCTCGGAAATCAAAAAAGCAAGGCCGTCCGGCCGACTTCTGATTTCGGGCGGCTCGGCTCCGAATGCCAGGCGCCCGAACTCAACCGTCAGCCGTTCGGGCCGCCCGAACGTAAACAGATTGGTTGATGATGCGATTTCGCTCATGTTCTTTTCCTCATGGGGCTATGTTATCCGGAGACCTCCATAACCATTCGCCACTCTTCTCTTCTGTGCCCGCCACGTTCAAATTGACAGCCGTTCACTTCTTGGCTCCCGCTCCATCCGCCGCAACAGAATCCAGCCGAGGCATCCCTTGGCTGACCGGAACGGTGACCTTGGTCGTCGAACCGTCGGGCCGTTTCAGGAGTACGGTCGGCACGGGTTTGTCTGCGTCGGCGAGTGTCGCCTCGATATCCCCGGCCGGTCCGCTGGTCGGCCAGAGGACCCAGGCAAACGTCGCCGTCTTCTCAATTTTCGCCGTGTACACCGCGCAGGGTGCCGGCTCGGCACGGTTGTACCGTTCGCTGTACCAGCCCTGCAAATGCGGCTTCCGTTGGCCCTTGACGATCTTGAGCGACCACACCGGCCCGCCGACCGGCAGGATGCGCAAACCGAGGCCGTCCTTTACCGCTGCCGTCACCGCCTGGCCGTCGACCGTCGCCGCACAGCCGGGATGAAAATGCCAGGGCACGTCGAGCGTCCGCGGCCGGTCGGTTCGAACGCGGTCGATAACCACCCAGCCGCGCCCGCGCAGGTACAAAAGCGAACGCCGGTGCGTGACTCTACCGCGGATGCCGTCATAGTTCGACCACGCCGCGCGGGCGAAATCAAATGCGGGGCTCACGATAAAATCCTGCCCTTCCACGGTCGGCTTACGGACCTCGCGGGGGACACACTGCTGGCCGCAGCCGTCGATCAAGATGGTGTTGTGCCCTCGGGTGTGGCTGGCATACGGCCAGCGAAACGTTTCCGCAAGTTTGCCCTGGTAGGCGAACCGGCCGCTGTCAACCAACAGGTCGTGCCCGCCGATTTGCACGGAGAGGTGCCCATGGTCGGCATGGTGGTGGCTGGCACCGGCCGGGCCGAAATCGAAGAACGCCCACTGTGCCTTCGGCCCCCAACCGTCGCGCGAGATCAACTGGCCCGCCCACGGGAACACCCGCGACGGCGGATCGGGCGGCATCCTGCCCTCGACTCCGTTCGAGACGACGTAAAGCATTCCCGGTGCCTTGTAGCGTTCGGCCATCTCACGCAGAGCAGGCCGGTGGTCAAACAGGTCGGAATCGTTGTTGAGCGGGAGCGTGCCGCTCGGTCGGAGCGCCAGAGCGGTGTAGTACCACATCTTCCGCAGTATTGCGGCGAATACCTCCGGCGTTTCCAGCCCGGCCTGTTCGAGCAGGTCCGAGGCGAATTGATACCGCCCGAGCGAGACCATGTGATACGACGCGGTCAATTCCTTCTGAACGCCGTCGGGATACACGGAGCCTTGGGCGTTCTCGACCAACCTCGCGAGCGACCGGTCGCGCCATAAATCCGCCCGCTTGAACTGCGGCCAGCAGGCACCGGCGAGCAGCGCTCCCAGTTGGGTCATCGCAACCCAGTTGAACTTGCCCGTATTTTTTAAAAGGTAGTCGCCGTGTACGGGAACCGACGCGAGCATCAGCAGGCGGGTTGCCGGGCGAAACGCCTCTTCCTGTTGCAGCGCGAAGAACAATTGTGCCCATTGCCGCATCCGGTTCGCTGGCTCGAGGTGCATCGTCCCGAACGGTGCCGCCTGACCATTCGCAGCGGTCAGCCAGTCGCGGAGGTCCTGGTCGATTCGCTCCAGATACTTCTTCTCCCCCGTGCGTTTCCATGCACCGTACAGTGCCATCAGATAACCCTGACGGTGCAGGGCGATCAGGCGGAACTGAAAGTCGCCCTGCGGCCCATCATGCGTCCAGTCCAAGTGGCCGTCTTTTGTGCGCGGTACCTGCCCCGTCTGCCACATCCCCGTGTACTTGTCGGCGAGGATTTCGTCCGCCCACTTCACGTGCGCCTCGGTGCCCTTGCCGTCTAAGGAACGACACCAAGATGACTGGTTGCCGTCGTGGTAAAACGCGAGCAGCGCTTCACACACAGCGACCGAATCACCCCGCTTCCACGCCTCGGCAACGGGCGCCAAGTCCTTGCGGCTCAGATCCAGCGTATCAAACAGTCGCTTCAAGTTCGCGGGGCAGTGCTGAACAAATTCCCGGGCTGTACGAAGCTCCTGCCACAATATATGTTCCGCCGCGATTCCGGGCATACAGATACTTCCCAGCACAAAGATCATCGGGACAATCATCCACCGAATGCATCGGTCACGTGTTCGCAAAAAACGACGCCCCCGACAGAAGTGGTTGTCCATGCAACGAGCCGATAGGGTTCGGGGCCGCTGTTGGGCCGAACGAGGTGTAAATCCGGCCAGGCAACCCGTTGCGGCGGTCTGAGACGATTCCAGACGCTTTTCAACGCTCCGACGGGCTTCAAAAGGGCGTTCCAAACCGTCCGGGCGAGCTTTTCCGCGACCCACCGGCGCATGGCCTCCGTCGCCTCCGTCTTCGTCCAGTCCATAAACTCCTTGATCAGCAGCAGGCCCGCCAT